>JAJRVS010000050.1 GCA_024277195.1 Verrucomicrobiota bacterium
AATGAAGAATGGCTTGATTGCGTGATAATTGTGCGTTGTTCGGAAGCGAATATTGCGCTACAGGATGGCATGCACTTGAATGGTGAAAATTTGAATCGAAGTCAGCCTGGGATCTTATGGGCTCTTGTTTTATTGATGTTGATGAGTCAGCCGGGGGGGGCTCAGGAGAAGGCGGAGGCTTTGGCTTTTCAGGATGACGACATGGTGGTGTGGGTGGGCAATACCTTTGTCGAGCGGGCGCAGAGTTATGGTTACCTAGAGACGCTGTTGGATCTCGAAGCGGGGCGACAAGGGAAAACCTCTGTAAAATTCCGTAATTTAGGTTGGAGTGGAGACAATGTCTGGTGCGCGGCGCGTTCTTATTTTGGTCCGCCGCAGGAGGGTTTTGACCGTTTGCAAAAAGGTTTGGGTGAATTAAAAGCGACGCTTATTTTTTCCAATTACGGTGGGGCTGAGGCGATGGAGCAGAGATTGGAGGGGGAAAGTGAAGAGCAGGCTTTGCAGCGTTTTGTGGAGGGTTACACTCGTTTATTAAAAATGATGATTCCGGCGGCGGGAGACGGGCTGCGCGAGATTGTATTGTTGTCACCGACTCCGCTGGAGAACATGGGCGAACCTTTGCCTGACCAGACACAGAACAACCAGCGCATCGCCCGCTACCGTGACGCGATCGCCAAGCTGGCGAAGGTGGATATGGGAGCTAAAGTGAAACTTCGTTTTGTGGATTTGTTTGCGGTCATGGGAGGGGATGACTTTTCCGGCAAGGTGACGGAAGCGCCATTGACCAATAATGGCATTCACTTCACTGAGGCGGGTTACCGGGTGGTGGCGGAGAAACTGGTGGTGGCACTGGGAATGGAGAAACTTTCCTTGATCGAAAATGAAGCGGATCTGGATAAAATGCGCCAGGCGGTGATCGAAAAAAACCGGTTGTTTTTTCATCGTTGGCGACCTTCCAATGAAACTTATTTGTTTTTGTTCCGCAAACATGAGCAGGGACAGAATGCCAAGGAAATCCCGATGTTTGATCCGTTGGTGAAAACCAAGGAGAAGCAGGTCTCCTATTTGAGAGAGCAGGTTTTGAGCAACTTGTCCAAACGTTAATTTTTTGAAATGATGATTCGTAGAACACTTACTACTTTGGGCTTGCTGATGGCAGGCGGCGCTTCGCTTTTCGGTCAAGGGGGCTTGAAGGAAATTCCCGATGTGCGCATCGAGGCGGCTCTGAAGGGCTTCAAATTGCCGGATGGGGCGAAGATCGAGATTTACGCATCCGACCCGATGATTTCCAAGCCGGTGCAGATGAACTGGGACAAACAGGGGCGGCTGTGGGTGGTGGGCAGTTCGATGTATCCTCAGATCAAGCCGGGTCAGAAGGAGGGCGACAAGTTGTATGTGCTGGAGGATACCGATGATGATGGCAAAGTGGACAAGGTGGAGGTTTTTGCCGAGGATTTGTATATTCCTACGGCGGTGGCTCCCGGGGATGGAGGGGTGTACGTGGCGAACTCGACGGAAGTGTTGTTTTTGAAAGACACGGATGGTGACGGCAAGGCGGATTTCAGGGAAGTGGTATTGTCGGGCTTCGGCACCGAGGATACTCATCACTTGCTGCATACTTTTCAATTCGGACCGGAGGGCATGTTGTGGTTCAATCAGTCGATCTATATTCACAGTCACGTGGAAACTCCTTGGGGGGTGAGACGTCTGCTCGGCGGTGGGATCTGGCACTACCGCACCGAGACACGCAAGTTGGAGGTTTACAGCAAGGGTTTGGTTAATCCCTGGGGACATGCGTTTGATCAATGGGGGCAGGATTTTGCCACGGACGGTGCGGGCGGTGAGGGGATCAATTATTTGTTCCCGCGGTCGGTTTTCAAAACTTCGCCGGGGGCGCAGCGGGTGCTGAAAGGGTTGAACCCCGGGCAGCCCAAACATTGTGGTTTGGAAGTGGTGAGTGGCCGCCATGTGCCGGAGTCGTGGTTGGGCACGATGATCGCGCCGGACTTCCGCGGGCATCGGGTGAACCGTTTTGAGCTGACTGAAAACGGCAGCAATTATGTTTCGACGCAACAGGAGGATCTGGTGGCTTCCAAGCATCGGGCTTTTCGTCCGATCGATGTCAAGATGGGGCCGGATGGGGCGATCTACATTGCGGATTGGTATAATCCGATTATTCAACATGGAGAGGTGGACTGGCGGGATTCGCGTCGGGATCACAGTCATGGCCGGATTTGGCGGGTGACTTTCGAGGGCAGGGATCTGGTGGATAAACCAAAAATCGTCGGCCAGCCGGTGGAGAATGTATTGGACTTGTTACGCGCGCCAGAGGGCTGGACACGTCATTTTGCCAAGCAGGAATTGCGTGATCGTGGTAGCAAAGAGGTGATGCCTGCTTTGGATAAGTGGGTGGAGGGTTTGGCGGCAGAGGATGAGCAGGCGCTGCTCGAGGCGGTGTGGACGGCTCAGGGCTTGAATGTGCTGCGCGAGGATTGGGCGAAGAAGCTGTTGGTTTCCAAGGATCATCATGCGCGTGCGGCGGGCTTGCGGGCTTTGTATTACCGTGCGGCGGAAATCGAGGACAGTGTATCGGTGGCGGCGAAGTTGGTTACTGATCCACACCAGCAGGTGCGCTTGTGGGCGGTTAGCGTGTTGGCGCAGACGCCGTCGCTGGCGGCGGTGCAGGCAGCGATGAAGGCAGTGGACATGGAGAAGGATGATGCGCTGGATTTTACCCTGTGGTCGATCGCGCGTGAACATCGTCACTTGTGGTTGCCGATGGCGGAGAAGGGCGAGAATCCTTTCGCCAATGACGCGCAGTTGTTATTCGCGGCGCGGGCGACGGGGGAAGCGGTGGCGGTGGACAAAATTTTAACAACTTTGGAAAAAGGCGGATTTAATCAGGCGCAGGTGAAGGATGTGAGCGATTGGTTGGCCAAAGTGGGCGACGCCAAGGTGTTGTCACGTTTGTTTATCAAAGCTCGTCAGCAAAAGGTGTCAGCGGAGGAGAGACTGATTATTTTGCAGGCACTGTTGGATGCAGCCAAGTTGCGAAAATTGCATCCGGCGGAAGGTTCGGATGAGGTGAAGGTGTTTTTTGCCGGAGACGATGTGGAGGCCTTTTCATTGGCGGCTTCTCTGGCGGGTTACTGGAAAGTGGAGGCGGCTCGTCCGGATTTGGAAAAAGCGTTTCTGGCGGCGGCGGAAAATGAAGGTCGTGCGCGGGCAGCGATGGAGGGATTGCGCTATTTGGGCGGTGGCAAGACGATGAACTTGTTCAAAAAAACGGCTCTCGATAAAAAACAGACTTACCAGATGCGATCGTTGGCGGTGGTGGGATTGACCCAAATGGCGCCTCGTGCAGGTGCGGAATTGGCGGTTCAGGTTTTACCGGATGCGCCCGGGGGTAAAGATCCTTTTGGTATTTATGGAGCTTTTCTAGCTACCAAACAGGGGCCTGGGATTTTGACCAAGGTTCTGACCGGAAAAAAAGTCAAGTTGCCGCAAGGCATTGCCTTGACCGGGGTGCAAAAAGCGGGCAGTGCGGCGACCAAACCGGTGGGTTTGATTGCAGCCCTGCAAAAGGCGGCAGATCTCAAGCCGATGAAAACAACGTTGTCAGCGAAGGAGATGGAAGCGATGATGGCGCGAGTGAGTAAAGAGGGTGACCCTCAGAAAGGGCAGGCGATTTATCGGCGGATGACGATGCAGTGTTCGGTTTGTCATGCGATTGGCGGAGCGGGGGGCAGTATCGGTCCCGATCTGGTAAGCATCGGATCCAGTGCTCCGGTTGACTATTTGATTGAGTCGATGTTGGAGCCGAGTAAAAAAATCAAGGAGGGGTATCAGACAACTTTGGTGACCACCAAAAGCGGACAGGCCTATGCGGGAGCGATTGCGCGTGAGAGTTCTGATGAAATAGTTATTCGTGATGCCACAGGTAAGGAGAACCGCATCCCCAAAAATGAAGTGGTTTCTAATGTGGTTAGTCCGGTTTCCTTGATGCCGCCGGGATTAACGGCTGCGTTGCGTGAGGATGAGTTTGTTGACCTGATTCGTTTCCTTTCCGAACTGGGTAAGGAGGGTGATTATAAAGTTTCGGCCAAGCGTTATGTGCGTCACTGGGAGGCTTTGACTCCGCACGAACGCACCCGCGATGCGATTGGGCACTACGGGCCGGGCATTTTTGCCGACAATTTCAAGACTTACGCGTGGATGCCACAATACAGTCAGGTGAACGGGGTTTTGCCCCTGAATGAACTGCCCTTGGTGAGAGGTCGTGAGAGGCTTGAATCCAATCGTTGGGCGGTGGCACGGTTTTACATGGATATCACGAAACCGGGTAAGATCGCGCTAGGCCTGAATGAGGTTAAGGGCTTGCACTTGTTTGTCGGCGAGGAGGAAGTCAAATTGGCGGCTGAGTCGGGTGCCCTGGTGGTGGAGCTGGAGGCTAAAAAGGGACTGCAGGAGATCACTCTCGCTGCCAACCGGGGCTATGAGCTGAAAGGTTACCAGGTTGAGTTGTTGGATGCGAAAGGTTCAAGCGCCCAGGTGCGGTTGTTGACTCTGGCTGAATGGATGGTTTTGAAGAAGTGAGGAGATAGTATGGCGGATGTGATCACCGTAAATGAGATTTACGAGTCCGTGCAGGGTGAGAGCACCTGGGCGGGTTTGCCCTGTGTTTTTGTGCGCACGACCTTTTGTGATTTGCGTTGCACTTATTGCGACACTGAGTATGCCTTTTACGAGGGCAATAAAATGAGCTTGGATGAGATCGAGCAGCAGGTGCTGAATTTTGGCGTGCCCTTGGTTGAGATCACCGGTGGCGAGCCTTTGCTGCAAAAAGCGGTGGTGATTCTAATGAAGCGCTTGTGTGATGCGGGCAAAACGGTGCTGATTGAAACCAGTGGGGCGCATGATATTTCGCTGATTGATGAGCGGGTACACCGCATCATGGATCTGAAGACGCCGGACAGTGGGGAGAGTGGACGCAATCGTTATGAGAATGTCGAGCTGCTGACGCAGAGGGATGAAGTGAAGTTTGTGCTGGGATCGGAGCAGGACTACCAGTGGGCGCGGGAGAAAATTATCGAATACGGGCTCAGTGAGCGGGTGAATTCGGTTTTGCTGTCACCGGTTTTTGGCAAGATTGATCCACGAAAAATCGTTGAATGGATGCTGCGCGACAAGCTGGAAGCCCGATTCCAGTTGCAGATGCACAAGTTTATCTGGGACCCGGCTAAAAAATCGGTTTGATATTGCGACGGGTTTCGCTTGCGGCTTGGCGGAATCATGGTAGGGAAAAGACGGATATGAAAAGACAAATGTTTCTCGGATTCTCAGGTGCCTTGATTGTAGGCACAGGCTTGTTACTCGGCGCTTGCAACAAACATAGTTTTGAAGACAGCGAATTTGATACGGGGGTTAAAACACTGTATGAAAAACATCACGAAGGTGGTGATGAACATGCCGTAGGAAGTGGCCATGGCGAAAAGCACGAGAAAGGCGACGGCCACAAGGATCACGCCAAGAAGGGGCATGGTGAAAAAGGTCATCATGAAGGGGCTAAAAAAGCCGATGGACATGGGGATAAAAAAGAGCACGGAGAAGAAGCGGGTGACGCGGGCAAGCCCAAGTCGCTTTTCCCTGCTAAAAAGTAATTTTTTTATTTCGAACGAGCCAGCCTTTGATAAGGCTGGTTTTTTTTTAGCTTTTTGGGCAAAAATGGGGTCAGGCAACAATAATCAAAAACCGTAACTTTCGTGAGATGTTTGAATTTTTCATATCCGCTGATATGACTGTTGAAATCGTATAACCCCTAGCAATCACTAGCCTACCCAACTGAGGAATTTCTGGATGATAAAGGCGTTGGCGATGTCGATGAAAAAGGCACCGACCAGTGGCACGATGAGGAAAGCCTGGGTGGAGGGACCGTATTTGGTGGTGACGGCGGTCATGTTGGCGATGGCGGTGGGGGTGGCGCCGAGGCCGAGACCGGCGTAACCGGAGGCGACGACAGCGGCGTCGTAGTTGCGTCCCATGGCGGGGAAAATCACATAGATCACCCATAGGGAGATGACGACAACCTGGGCGACCAGCAACAGCATGATCGGGCCGGCGAGGTCAAGCAGGGTCCACAGTTGCAAGCTCATCAGCGACATGGCGAGGAACAGGCTGAGGCTGAGGTCGGAGATCAGGGCAAGGGATTTGGATCCGGTGGGCCAGGGCATTTTTTTGAAAAAAAGCGGTAGCAGGTTGGTGAGCAGGATGCCGGCGAACAGGCAGGTGACAAAATCAGGTAATTGCAATCCCATGGCTTGAGTGACTTCGTTGAGGCCTAGTCCCAGTCCGATGGCGATGCTGATGGTAAGAAGACAACTCAACACACTGTCGACATTGATTTCCCTGAAATGTTTGTCGTTTTTATGTTTTGGCTCGTTCTGATCGGGCAGCCCGACAATATGGTTGTCGTCGGGGTGGGCGGGCTTGAGTTGATGTTTGCTGATCAGGTGTTTGGCGATGGGGCCGCCGATGAGTCCCCCTAGGATAAGTCCGAAGGTGGCGCAGGCAATGCCGATTTCGGAGGCTTTGGCGATGCCGTAATTTTCTGCAAGTGCTGGAGCCCAGGCGATGGCGGTGCCATGACCGCCACTGAGGGCAATCGAACCGCCGAGAACCCCTGTAGCCAGGGGCTCGTTGGTGAGACTGATCACTGCGATACCGGTGATGTTTTGGATGATGAGATAACCCAGCGCGGCAAATAAGAGAATGAGCAGGGGGCGTCCTCCTTCCAGTAGGGTCGAGATTTTTGCGTTGAGGCCAATGGTGGTGAAAAAGACGATCAACAGAGAGTCGCGTCCCGCGAGGTCAAATTGGGTTTGTGCCTGGAAGAAAAAATAAAGAGCTCCGAAAATAAGAGAAACGAAGACTCCGCCGGTGACAGGTTCCGGTAGGTTGTAGGCGCGGAAGAAGCCTATTTTTTTGTTGAGAAATTTGCCGAGGAAGAGGGTGAGGATGGCAACAATGAGAGTGGCGCGACTATCGAGATCCAGAGGCATGATTAATTTTTTCCGTTCCTGCTAATTACTGCTCACCAGTCTTTTATACGAATTTTCACGCTATAAAAGTAAAATAAACGGTTCAGCTTACCGCTTCTTTGAAGCTGGCGATGGCGTAGTCGCGATTCAGCTTGGCGATGTTGTCGGCGCTGATTTCCTTAGGGCAGACCGCTTCACATTCATACTGATTGGTGCAGTTTCCAAAGCCTTCTTCATCCATTTGGCGAACCATGGCCAGAGTGCGTTTTTGTTTTTCGGGTGCTCCCTGGGGCAGGTAATTGAGGTGGGCGGCTTTGGCCGAGACAAAGAGCATCGCGCTGGAGTTTTTGCAAGCAGCGACACAGGCGGCGCAACCGATGCAGGCAGCGGCCTCAAAAGCGGCTTCGGCTTTATCTTTCTCAATCGGCAGAGCATTGGCGTCTTGAGCAGCTCCGGTGCGGATGTCAATGTAACCACCGGCGGCGACGATGCGGTCGAGAGCAGAGCGATCAACCATCAGGTCACGCAATAGAGGGAAAACTTTAGAGCGGAAAGGTTCGATCCAGATGGTGTCTCCGCTTTTGAATTTGCGCATGTGCAACTGGCAAACGGTGACGCCACGATCCTGACCGTGCGGCACGCCGTCGATGGTGAGCGAACACATACCGCAGATGCCTTCGCGGCAGTCGTGGTCGAAGTGAATAGGCTCGCCGCCGTCTTCTACGATGCGTTCGTTGACGATGTCCAACATCTCAAGGAAAGAGGCTTCGGTAGGAATGTCTTTGGCGTCGTAGGTTTCGATACGACCGTGGTCTTGTGCGTTGAGCTGTCGCCAGACTTTCAGGGTGAGATTGAGATTAGCCATAACAAATGCGGGTAGTAAATAGGTGGGTGGTGGGTCGTGGGTGGCTGTTGGGCTTAAGCGTAGGAGCGGATGGTTTGTTTCACCGCGGTGTATTTCAAGGATTCCTTGTGCAGTTTGGGTTTTTTGCCTACACCTTTGAATTCCCAAGCGGCGACGTGGGAGAAATTTTCATCATCCCGTTTGGCTTCACCTGGTTGGGTTTTGCCCGCTTTGACTTCGGGTGATTTTTCGGTGAACTGGTATTCGCTGCGGAAATGACCGCCGCAGGATTCCTTGCGGTCATGGGCATCGTGGCAGAGCAGTTCGGCAAATTCGAGAAAATCGGCGACGCGGCCGGCTTTTTCCAACTCGGCGTTGACGTTTTCGCCGGATCCGGGGATGCGCACGTTTTCCCAGAATTCCTCACGGATGCCGGGAATGGCGGCGAGCGCTTCTTTGAGCCCCTTGGCGTCACGAGCCATGCCGCATTTGTCCCACAGTAAGTGGCCGAGTTCGCGGTGAAAGCTGTCGACGGTGCGTTTGCCGTTGATGTTGATCATCTTACCAACTCGTTCGCGCACTTCTTCTTCGACCTTCTTGAACTCTTGGTGCTCGGTGGTGATCGAGCCAGGTGTCTGGCTGGCGAGGTAGGGGGCGATGGTGGCGGGGATGACAAAATAACCGTCGGCGAGTCCTTGCATCAGCGCCGAGGCGCCGAGGCGGTTGGCTCCGTGGTCGGAGAAATTGGCTTCGCCAAGCACGTGCAGGCCGGGTACGTTGGACATCAGGTTGTAGTCCACCCACAGTCCGCCCATGGTGTAATGAACCGCAGGGTAGATGCGCATCGGTGTTTCGTAAGGATTCTCGCCAGTGATTTTTTCATACATCTGGAAGAGGTTGCCATAACGGGCGCGGATGGTGCTCTCGCCGAGTCTTTTAGTGGCATCGCGGAAGTCTAGATACACTCCGAGGCCTGACGGACCGACGCCGCGACCGTCGTCACAAGCCTCTTTGGCGGCGCGTGAGGCGATGTCGCGTGGAGCGAGATTGCCAAAAGAGGGGTATTTGCGTTCGAGGTAATAATCGCGATCGGCATCGGCGATCGAAGCGGCGGCATTTTTGCAATCCTCGGCGCTTTTAGGTACCCAGATGCGGCCGTCGTTGCGCAGCGACTCGGACATCAGGGTCAGCTTGGATTGGTAGTCACCGCTGACCGGAATACAGGTCGGGTGGATCTGGGTGTAACAGGGATTGGCAAAACAAGCGCCGCGTTTGTGGGCGCGGAAGGCGGCCATGACGTTGCAGCCCATGGCGTTGGTGGAGAGGTAAAAAGCGTTGCCGTATCCGCCGGTGGCGAGGATGACGGCATCGGCGGCGTGAGAGCTGATTTCTCCCGTCACCATGTTGCGCACGACTATGCCTTTGGCGTGGCCGTCGACGGTCACCAGGTCGAGCATTTCGGTGCGGGAGTGCATGGTGACTCCGCCTTTGGCAATTTCTTTTTCGAGGGCCTGATAGACGCAGATCAGCAGTTGTTGTCCGGTCTGGCCTCGCGCGTAAAAGGTTCGTGATACCTGGGCGCCGCCAAAAGAACGGTTGTCCAGCAGTCCGCCGTATTCACGGGCAAAAGGCACTCCCTGCGCGGTGGCTTGGTCGATGATAGCGTTGGAGACTTCGGCGAGGCGGTAAACATTGGCCTCGCGGGAACGGAAGTCCCCGCCTTTGACGGTGTCGTAGAAAAGTCGTTGAACGGAGTCGCCGTCGTTGCGGTAGTTTTTAGCGGCGTTGATACCGCCCTGGGCAGCAATGGAGTGGGCACGACGTGGGCTGTCCTGATAACAAAAGCAGTCGACTTGGTAACCCAGCTCGGCCAATGATGCGGCAGCGGCTCCGCCGGCCAGACCTGAGCCGACCACGATGATTTTAAATTTCCGTTTGTTGGCCGGATTGATGAGCTTGGAATCGAATTTGTGTTTCGTCCATTTTTGCTCAATGGGACCGGATGGGATGTTGCTTTTTAGCATGGCGGAAAATTTGAGATTTGAAATTTGAGTGAAGAAAGAGGAACCACTAATGGACACGAAGAAACACGAATAAGAAAAAAGGGGTGAGGATGTAAAAGGATGAGCTATTTGCCGAAGCCGAAAACCATGATGGCGATGGGGATGGAGATGAAACCGAGCCAGATGAAGAGGGCGAAGGCGCGTGAGAACAGGTCGATTGGCAGGGCTGTTTTGTGTGAGCGCAGGCCGAGGGTTTGGAAGATTGATCCGACGCCGTGGCTCAGGTGTGAGCAGAGCAGGGTCATGGCGATGAGGTAAAAGAGGCTGACCAGGATATTGCTGAATCCGGCGATGACCATGGCGTGCGGGTTTTCCGCGCCGATCTCGGCCAGCTCTGGACTGACCCGGACGGTGTAGTGGAAGATATGGAAAACGATGAAAGCCAGAATGGTGGAACCACTCCAGATCATCATGCGAGAGGAGGCCGATGCGGTGACGGTGGCGGGGCGTTGATATTCAATGTTACGTGCCGCGCGGTTGGCGATAGTGAGTTGGATGGTGGCGGTGACGTGCAGCACCAGGGAAGTCAGCAGAAAAATACGGGCGATCCATACGCCGTAGCCGTGCAGCATGGTTTGCAGGAAGTGGGCGTAGTCGTTAAAGGCGTGCTCTCCTTGAAAGATCAGCAAATTGCCGATCAGATGGCCGGCGAGGAAGCCGACCAGCACGATCCCGGTGAGGGCTACGATGATTTTTTTTCCGATGGAGGAGTTCCAGAATCGACAGGGAGCAGAGTGGATACAACAGGACAGAGCGCTCATAGTGAAGGGATGGAATGAAAAATTTGGGTATAGAAATTAGGGCAAATGCTAAGGCACAAGGATCAATGGAGCGTATCCGCCTTTTTTGCAATGAATAGTACGCATTTTGTTACGTCGGGCAAATAATGGAGGTTGCAGGGGGCTTGAGAAATTTAGCGGATTTTTTGCTGGTGGGCGCTCTGGGAATAATTGATCATTTGTGTTCGAACTCGTTGTTTTTCAACTTATTAAAATACTCAGTAGTGGCTCGCGAGATAGTAGGCATCAGCAGGATGACGGCGATCAGGTTGGGAAAGATCATGATGCCCATCATCATTTCGGAGAAGTTATTGACATTGCTGCTGTTCCAGATGGCTCCAAAATAAGCAAAGGCACAGAAGGTCAGCTTGTAGAGCAGGGCTCCTCTGCCCTTGAACAGGTAATCGATGGAACGCTCACCGTAGTAGGACCAGGAGATGAGGGTGGAATAAGCAAAAAAGAACACCGCGATGGGAATGAAATAATTACCAAAACCGGGGATGGTGTAATTGAACGCCTTGGCGGTGACCAATGCCCCTTGCAGGTAGTCTCCAGGGGCTCCTTGCTGCCATTGACCCGTGATAAGGATGACCAAAGCCGTCATGGTGCAGATCACGACGGTGTCGACAAAGGGTTCGAGGATGGCGACCGTGCCTTCGCGTACAGGTTCCCTGGTCGCGGCAGCGGAGTGGGCAAAAGGAGCTGAACCGATGCCGGCTTCGTTGGAGAAACAGGCTCGTTTGACGCCTTGTAGCATGACAGCTTTAAATGTGGCACCAGTAAAACCGCCTACCGCAGCGGAGCCGGAAAACGCGGCTGCCATGATCGTGGAAAAGATACTCGGGAGTTGTGAGAAATTGGCAATAATGATGATCAAGGCGCCGATGACGTAAATGCCGCCCATGAAAGGCACAATGAATGAGGCGACTTTGCCAATGCGCTTGATGCCGCCGATGATGACAATCGCTGTGAGAACGGCGAGCACGATGCCGGTGACGTGTTTATTGATCCCCAAAGTGGCTTCAGCCACTCCTGCGGCTTGGTTGGTTTGAAACATGTTGGCCGCACCAAAACTCGCAAAAATGCATGAGATGGCAAAAAATGTCGCTACCGTTTTGCCTAGGGACTTGCCTCCGAAGGCAGCTTGGATGTAATACATCGGTCCACCATGCACGACCCCTTTGTCGTCGACCCGGCGATACATCAGTCCGAGTGTGCATTCGCTGAATTTGGTGCACATACCGAGCAGACCTACCAGAATCATCCAGAAAACCGCTCCGGGACCGCCAACTCCAATAGCAATCGCCACACCGGCGATGTTGCCCAGCCCGACCGTGGCGGACAAGGCAGTGCACAAAGCTTGGAAGTGATTGACTTCTCCTGGATCATCCGGGTGATCGAATTTCCCTCGGATGACTTGGATGGCATGAAAAAAACCGCGGAATTGGATTCCTTTCAAAAGGATGGTAAGAACAATACCGGTGCCGCAGAGCAGGAAGACGGTGGGCAGTCCCCAGACAGCTTCATTGATCGCTTTAATCGCGGTACTGATCCAATTTTGAAGGCTTTCCATAATGATTAACTTGCAAATTCTGCGCGGAGATTACCATTGTTGTGGTTTCATTAAACATTAAAATTCATTTTTTCTAAATTAGCCAATGGCCCGAGTCTATAATTTAAATCCTGGCAGCGGT
This sequence comes from Verrucomicrobiota bacterium, assembly GCA_024277195.1. Lineage (GTDB taxonomy): Bacteria > Verrucomicrobiota > Verrucomicrobiia > Verrucomicrobiales > DEV007 > JAADHD01. The sequence continues at coordinate 12,418 of JAJRVS010000050.1, forward strand.
GCTGACCGTCCTCCAAAAATCGACTTTGATGCCGAATTGAACCCGCAGCAACTGGCGGCGGTCAAAGCACCACCCGGCCCGGCACTGGTGATCGCGGGAGCTGGCAGTGGCAAAACACGCACTTTGACCTACCGCGTGGCTTATCTGTTAGAGAATGGGATTAAGCCTGAGAATATCCTGCTATTGACCTTTACCAATAAAGCGGCGCGGGAGATGATCGAACGCGTATCCGCTTTGGTGCCGGTGGATCCCCGGGCTTTGTGGAGCGGGACTTTTCATTCGATTGGCAATCGCATCCTGCGTCGTCATGCGGATCGCCTGGGCATGACTCGGCAGTTCTCCATCATGGATCGCGAGGATCAGAAGGAGTTGATGGTTTCCGTGGTCAAAGACAGTGGCTTGGATGTGAAAGCGTTGAACTTTCCCAAGCCGCAAGTGCTCAGCGATATTTTTAGCATGGCGCGAAATACCGGAACCAACCTGCGTGATTATATTGCTGACAGTTATTCTTATTTTGACCAGCTGGCTGATGAAATTGTGAAAATGCGGGATGCTTATCAGGATAAGAAGTTGAGCACCAACAGCATGGATTTTGATGATCTTCTGATCAAGACGCTGACCCTTTTGCGTGAGCACGATGATTTGCGTGAACTTTATCAGCATCAATTTGAGTTTGTGCTGGTGGATGAGTATCAGGACACCAATTTGATTCAATCAGATATGATTGATCTGTTGGCCGGTAAACACGGAAACCTGATGGTGGTGGGGGATGATGCGCAATCGATCTATTCCTGGCGTGGCGCGGATTTTCGCAATATTCTGAATTTTCCTCGTCAATATGAGGGAGCGCAGGTTTACAAAATCGAAACCAATTACCGCTCGGTCCCTGAGATTTTGACTTTGGCAAATTCGGCGATTCGCAGCAATACGGAACAGTTTGAAAAAGAACTGGCTCCGCACCGTTCGGATCAGGAAACACTGCCGGCTCTGGTGATGCTGAGTGATACCAATACCCAAGCGGTGTTTGTGGCGCAGCGCATTCAAGAGCTTCAGGAGGAGGGGGTGGAGCTTGAGGAGATTGCGGTTTTGTATCGTGCTCACTATCAATCGATGGAGGTGCAGATGGAGCTGACGAGGCAGGGGGTGGATTTTAATATCACCAGTGGGCTTAGGTTTTTCGAACAGGCTCATGTTAAGGATGTGGCGACTTTCATGAAGTTTGTTGCCAACCGTATGGACGAGGTGGCGTTCAAGCGCATGGCGCGCATGCTGCCGGGCATCGGAGATAAAAGCGCTGACAAGCTGTGGAAGCAGTGGCTGGCTTGTGAAGGCAGTCGAAAAGAAGTGCCGGATGGTTTTTCCAAATACATGCTCGACTTTGCAGTGCCTACCAAAGGTAAGAAGGATTGGACCCAGTTGGTTTACATCCTGGATGAACTGATTGATGTGGACGGGTCTTTGCAGCCGCCTTCGATGATGATCACTTCGATCGTCGAGGGCATGTATGCGGATTACATGAAAGCTCAGTTTTCCAATTACGAAAACCGCAAGATGGATATCGAGCAGTTGGAGAATTTCAGTTCGGATTTTGAGGATGTGGAAGAGTTTTTGACCCAGCTGTCTTTGTTGGCTGGAACCGATACCGATGTCACTGGCAAGCGGAAAAAAGAGCAGGAAACGAATGTGGTGTGTTTGTCCTCGATTCATCAGGCCAAGGGTCTGGAATGGAAGGTGGTGTTTGTGATCTGGTTGGCGGAAGGCATGTTTCCCAACGGGCGCGTATTGGAAGATGATTATGATGGCAGTGGTTTGGAGGAGGAGCGGCGTTTGTTTTATGTGGCGGTGACCCGGGCGATGGATGAGTTGTATTTAACTTACCCGCTGATCTGGCCCAATGCCCACTCGGGACAGGTGATGCAGTCACCTTCACGGTTTTTGGAGGAAATTCCCAGTGAGCAAGTGGAGGAATGGCAGGTGGGCAGAGGGGATTGGTGAGGGGGGATGAAAAATGAAGAGTAGATGAATGCTGGAGTCTGGGGGGGGCACGAATGCGGTGGTTGATAAAAAATGGAACGCGTTTATATCATTTTCATGAAGCGTGTTGTTTTAATTGTTGCCGTTGTTTTATTTCATTTTGCTGCAGGGGTGCCACTGGGGTGGTGTGTGGATGAAAAGCCGAACATTCTTTTGATTGTATCTGATGACCAGGGTTATGCTGACCTGGGCTTGTTGAACAAGGATATCCTGACACCGAATTTAGACCGCTTGGCAAAAGAGGGCGTTCGTCTGACGAACTTTTATGTGTCGTGGCCAGCCTGCACTCCTTCGCGAGCGAGCTTGTTGACCGGGCGTTATCCCCAGCGCAACGGCATGTATGACATGATCCGTAACGAGGCTCCGGATTATGGCAAAAAGTATAATTGGGAGGAATACAATGTGAGCTGGGAGAAAATCGGCGGCATGGACTTGCGTGAGGTCATGATTCCTAAAGTATTGAAGCCAGTGGGCTATAAAAGTGCGATTTATGGCAAGTGGGATTTGGGTATTCTTAAGCGTTATCTGCCAACTCATCGTGGTTTTGATGATTTTTATGGATTGGTGAATACGGGTATCGATTATTTCACTCATGAGCGTTATGGGGTTCACTCAATGTATCGGGAGTTGGAGCGAACGGAGGAGGACAAGGGCACCTACGCGACTTATTTGTTTGAGCGCGAGGCGATGCGTTTTTTGAAAAATCAGAAGGATAATCCTTTTTTTCTCTATTTGCCTTTTAATGCACCACACAATTCATCTTCTCTTGATCCTAAGATTCGTGGGACGGTGCAGGCCCCTGAAAAGTTTAAAAAAATGTATCCCCCGGTGGAGCCGGAATTCAGGAAAGGAAAAAAATATGGGAAAGAGGCGATGGTCTCGACCCGCGAGGCGAGAACCCGCGATTACCGTGCGGCGGTCACTTGTATGGATGCGTCGATTGGCAATTTGCTGGCGGAGTTGGAGCGACAGGGGAAAAGAGAAAATACCATCGTGGTTTTTTTCTCAGACAATGGAGGAAGCGGGGGCGCGAGCAATGCGCCTTTACATGGTCACAAAGGACAGACTTGGGAGGGAGGGATCCGGGTTCCATGCATCGTGAGTTGGCCGGGGCATTTGCCGCAGGGGGTGGTGAGTGATGAATTTCTCACCAGCCTGGAGTTGCTGCCAACTTTTGCCAAGGCCGCAGGAGCACCACTGCCGGAAGGGGTGGTGTTGGATGGCTTTGACATGATGCCGGTGCTCAAGGGGGAGAAAAAATCACCGCGTGAAGATATGTTTTGGAAGCGCAAGGATCTGCTTGCCGCCCGGGTGGGCAAGTGGAAGTGGGTGGACATGGGTGAAGCGGGTGGAGGTTTGTTTGACTTGGAAAATGACATCGAAGAAAAAAATGACCTTTCGCAAGCGCGTCCGGAGATTCTGAAAATGGTCAAAGGGCGTTTCAATCAATGGCTGCGCGAGATGGATGCGGCGGAACCGCGCGGACCTTTCCGTGATTATTAATTTCAGAGGCAACCGCTAAGCTAAAGTGGTAGCAAAAGCAGGTTTTTTGCATTTTTCAAGATTAGTATTTTTGTTATCCGATTAGGATATACCGAGAATACGTGATCGCGAGAACACGGGATAGTCATGAAAAACACGTGGTGATAGAGTTTGAAATAAGTTGTTGGTAGACTTTACCAGCTTTTTTCAAATTAAATCCACCTATAAGCGTTATGATAAACCTTGTTCAAACTGAAATTCGTCCTCATCGAAAAAACAATGGTACGGCTCAAAAGCTCTCGGCTTTCACGGTTGCCCTATTGGTACATGTGCTGTTGGCATTGTTGCTGGGCTTGGTGGTGGTCAGTCTACCAAGAGTAGAGATGTCCTTGTTTACGGTCTTCCCTGTGTCGGAGTTGGATGAATCGGATATCGTGTGTGAAACTCCCCGGCTCCACCGCGAACCCAATCGATCGTCCCCCGGTGTTACCATGCCAACAGTTGCACTTAGTGTGAATGCGCCTTCGGCGGTTAATGTGCCTGCTTTTGAAGAGAGTCAAAGCGCTGCATTGGGACAAGTTTTGGCAATTGGGCAGGATCACTTTGGAAGAGGTTTTGTGCAAACCGGACCGGGCAGCCTGGATGGTCGGTCGGGTTCGGAGGTGAACTTTTTCTCCATCCGTTCTCGCGGTAGGCGAATTGTTTTTATCATTGAAGCTTCGCCTTACATGCTGACGGATCAAAAGGGCGGAATTCCGGCCTATCGTAAAGTGAAAGATGAAATCTCCCAAATGCTTGCGGGCTTGAACCAACAGACAGCATTTAATATGATTGTTTATGACGGTAAAAAGGTAGCGACTTATCAGGACGAACTAGTGGAGGCGACGCCGTCTAATGTGCGCAAGGCGATTGAATGGTTTGCTCCGATCAATGAGGATTTTGAGCAGGTCGGATTGAACGGAAATCACTCTTCTCGCTCGATTCGGTCTGGAGTAGAGCCTTTTTTACTCAATGATTTGACTCATTACATTAAAGCCACGCAACGAGCACTGGAAATGGATGTGGATACGATTTTTTTACTTAGCAATGGATGGGGCTGGCATCGAAAATCGATGGAAAGCCGCGAATATGAAAAATGGGTGGATAAACAAAAATGGGGAGAAAAAGAGGAGGCGGAGTGGGCTGGGAATGTGAAAAAGGCAAGAAAGTGGTTGGATGATGAAAATGCGACAAGGCTTGTGCAGGGAGTGCCTCGGCGAGTAGTGACCAGTTTAAATGAAATTGTCAGTGAAATTATGCCGACAGTCAGGCACAAACCCGGACCAAGTTATTCAATGGAGGAGGTCCAGGATCAGTTGAAAAACGGCGTTTCGCTGTATTACCGGTCCAAAGGCAAACCTCGACCGAAATTCAATGTGGTGTGGTTTGTTGGAGCAGATGAAAAACCCAATGCCGCGATTGAGGCGCACTTGAAATATCAATGCAAAAGGAATCGAGGCAAGATGGTCCGATTGCCGGGCATGACCGGGTTGAAAAACTTAGGGACGCGGTGATTGGTGATTTTTAGCTTTTGTCCCGAAAACACGGTATGGGACGGTATATTCTTGGTAGGGGAAGTGAAAAGTGATACTTTCTATATATGACCAGTCATTGGTCGAAATATCAGCCTGTTTTTTTTTGCAAAAACCCCTTTTATAATATCATGGCAAATTTACATGAATTGGTGGCTCTGGCCGAAAGTAATCCGGACAACTGGGATGTAAGATTGCAGTTGGCTCAGGCATACAAAGAGCTAGGAATGGTCGACGAAGCGTTGACCGCGTTGAAGGGGAACCCTTTGATTCCGATGACGATGAGTCAGTCCCGGCAGGTGAAGGACTTACGCAAGGAGATGGATCCAGAGGGCAAGGTGGATATGAGCGAACCGGTGCATCCGGTGACAGGTGTGGTGATGAGAGTTGAGGATGCTGAAGCGACTGCGGGAGGTGAAGAGGTGTTGCAGGCAGTGGCCATTGCCGAAGATGAGGGCGGAAGCGCGCCAGTAGAAGCGGTGGCTTGGAGCGAGGGGGAGGAAAATCATGGGGAGAGGGCGATTGTTTTGGCGGAAGATGTGGATCCGGACGCAATCCGGGTACACCAGAAAGACAGTGATGCGGCACAAAAAGCATCAGCTTTGACGGTGGCTGTTTTGGTTCATGTGGGCATTGCGCTTCTTTTGGGATTAGTAGCGATATCTTTGCCGCCGGTGAATCCCCCGCAGATCGTAGCGACGGCTTACACTCCGGAAGACGACGAGCAGATCGAAGAGGTGAAAATCACCAAAAAATCGAAAGCCACAGCGGCGAGTGCGGCTTCCAAGCCGACCTTTGCCATTTCTTCGATGGCCTCTTCACCAATTGCCATTCCTGAGTTTGACGAATCGCAGAGTGTGGATGTGACCTTGGGAATGACGGCTCAGAATGTGGGCATGGAGATGAGTTTTGATGACGGCAAGGGGGATACGTCGGAGGTCATGTTTTTTGGGATCAAGGCTTCTGGCAATAGGGTTATTTTTATCATAGATGCCTCTAGGTTCATGCTCACGGATGAAAAAGGGGGCATACCCGCTTATAATAAGGTGAAAGATGAAATCGCCCAGATGATGGCAGGTTTGAATCGGCAGACTGCGTTTAATTTGATGATTTACGATGCCAAAAAACTGGCAACTTTTAGTGATGAGCTGGTGGCGGCGACGCCGTCCAATATTCGTCAGGCGATTGAGTGGTTTGACCCCATCAATAAAAAATTTGAATTGATCGGTTTACAGAAAGGATACAGTTCACAGCCTGTAAAATCCGGAATTGAGCCTATCCCTGTAAATGATTTAGCCTATTATGTCAAAGCGACACAACGTGCATTGGAGATGGATGTGAGTACTATATTCGTATTGAGCGATGGGGTGGGGTGGCATCGGAAAAGCATGGAGAAACGTGAGTACGAAAAATGGATGAAAAAGCGCAAATGGGGAGAAAAAGAGGAGCTTGCGTGGAGGACCAGTATTACAAAAGCCCAGGCTTGGCTGAAGAAGGAAAATGAGAACCGACTCAAAAAAGGGATTCCTAGGAAAGTGGTGGTCAGTTTGAGTGGGATCATCAGCAAAGTTGATCCCGGGGTACGTCACAAACCTACGCCGACTTACACCCTGGAGGATTTGGAAGATCAAATGAAAAACGCGGTGTCGATGTATTATCGATCAAAAAGCAAACCTCGCCCTAGATTTAATATCGTGTGGTTTGTGGGAGAAGATGAAACCCCTAGCGCCAGAGTTGAGGAGCATTTTAAGCACCAGACCAAAAGGAATCGTGGTAAAATGAAAGTGTTGAAAGGTATGGAGGGGTTAAAAAACGTGAGTGGAGGCTGAAGGTGGCGGCTTAGATTTACGAAAATACGGTATACATCGCTAAATGCTTGGAAAAGGGTCAAGGTGGTGATAGTTTTATTTGTATTTTTTTCGTCCTTTCCGTAGAGACAATTAGCACGGGCAGACCAATTTAACCTATATTTTATAAAGATGGCCAATCTTCATGAACTTGTGACTCTAGCTGAGGCGAATCCCGATGATTGGGAGGTTCGTTTGCAATTAGCCCAGGCTTATAAAGAGCTGGGGATGAATGATGAAGCGCTGAATGCTCTGCGCGGCAATCCGTTGGCACCGATGACTTTGGGGCAATCCCGTATGGTGAAGGAATTGCGTTTGGAATTGGATCCTGAAGGCAAGGCGAGTATGAGTCAACCCGTGCATCCGGTATCGGGCAAGGTGATGGAGCGCGCCAATCCGGTGACGGGACCGGTAGCACCCAATGCGGTGACTGGCGAAGTTTTGCAAGTGGCGGAGGTGATTGAGGAAAGCGCACCGGTCGCGGTCGCGAGCGACGGGGTGCAGGAAGTGACTGGCGCGCAGCACCATCAAGGGGAACGGTCGATTGTATTAGCTGGGGAAGTGGATCCTAATGCGATCAAGGTTCACGATAAGGACAGCGATGCGACTCAGAAGGCTTCCGCTTTGACGGTAGCGGTGTTGGTTCATGTGGGCATTGCCCTTCTTCTCGGGTTGGTGGCGATCTCGCTTCCGCCGGTGAACCCTCCGCAAATTGTAGCTACAGCTTATACGCCAGAGACGGATGAACAGATCGAGGAGGTTAAGATCCAGAAAAAATCCCAGGCAACTGCGTCGAGTGCGGCATCAACGCCAACTTTTGCGATCAGTTCGATGGCATCCTCACCGATTGCCATTCCAGACTTTGATGAATCCCAGAGTGTGGATGTGACACTTGGCATGACTGCTCAAACGGTGGGCGCTGGGATGAGTTTCACGCAAGGGGAAGGTGAATCGTCAATGGTGAACTTTTTTGGTATCCGCTCCAGTGGCAGCCGGATTGTTTTTGTGATCGAGGCGGCTCGTTTCATGCTGACCGACCGTAAAGGGGGGATTCCTGCTTTCACCAAAGTGAAGGATGAGATTGCTCAAATGATGGCTGGGATGAACCGGCAAACGGCTTTTAATATTGTTATTTTTGAAGGCAAGAAAATAGCAACTTTTCGTGACGAGCTGGTAGCTGCTACCCCTTCCAATGTACGGCAGGCGATTGAGTGGTTTGATCCGATCAACAAAGAGTTTGAGAAGATTGGTATTCGTGACGGATTCACTTCGAAGCCGGTTAGTTCTGGTATTGAGCCAATTCCTGTGAATGATCTGATTCATTACATCAAAGCGATGCAGCGGGCTTTGGAGATGGACGTGAATGCGATGTTTGTACTGACCAGTGGTTGGATTCATCACCACAAGCCGATGGAAAAGCGTGAGTATGACAAGTGGATGCGCAAAAAAGGTTGGGGCAAAAAACAGGAGGAAGCCTGGGTGGATGCCTTGGCTAAAGCCAAGGTTTGGTTGACCAAGGAAAATGCGACCCGGAAAAAGAAAGGGGTGCCTCAGCGGGTGATCCGGGACTGGCATGAAGTGGTGGCGGAAATAATGCCCAATGTTCAACGCAAGCCGGGACCCAGTTATGAAATGGAGGAAGTGGAGGATCAGATCAAAAACTCGGTGTCCATGTACTACCGAGCCAAGGGTAAACCCCGGCCTAAGATTAACATGGTGTGGTTCATTGGTTCGGATGAGGAACCCAGTACGACGGTAGACACGCATTTCAAAAATATCACCAAGAGGAATCGTGGCAAAAAGAAAATTTTAGTGGGCATGGAGGGTTTGAAAAACGTGACAGGCGGCCCCTAGAGGATTTCAGTTACTCCTACTGTAGGGCGTCGTAGGGTACCTGCAGAAACTTTATATTGGCTGAGACTTGTAGGGATGCATGCTGAGAACGTCATTAGAAATCCAACTAATTCTCAAAATAGTGGGATTGCCCCTTTCCTTGTTGGCACATGTTTTCCCGGAGCTTTATATCAATAGTAGCTTTACAGAAGGGATAGGTAGAAGGTTTTACACATTTTAAAACAATGTGTAAAAAACCTTTCAACGATTATGATTTTATTCTGTCGAAATGGTGGTGGTGAAACCCCGATGATTAAATGAGTCAAAAAGACCTGAATAGCTTGGAATCGATACTCGCTTTGGTTCCATGTGATTGGGATCTTAGGTTGGCTTTGATTCAGGCTTATGTGCTCTGTGATCAGAAGGATGAAGCCAAGCGATTGGTCAGGGAATCTCCCGATGCGGCAGGGCCGGCACCTGCTCATGTTCAATACCGGCTGCACCGCATGCTGACGGAGGGCCGTTCAGCAGCCGAGGAGTTCGCTCGCGAAGACGCTGCTAACGGGGTGACAAGTGAGGTGGATGTGACCAGTGCGGCTTTTGTGGAGCAGGTGACAGCAGGCCAACCATCGTCATCAGTTTTGGACGAAGTAGTAGGCGGGCCGAAATCTTTGCCTTTGGCGGTGGAAGGGAGTCATGAAAAACCAGAGAGCGGAGAGGTTTTAATAGAAGAGGATTTTTCTGCCCGCAGGCCTTCTGTTGTCAGCAAGATTGAGGCATCCAATGAACAGGTGTTGGTGAAGGTGGGGGGATCAGAACAGCGTCAACGGGCCTTGGACAACAGTCGTTTTGTGATTGAATCCGCGGAAGACTTCCGTCCCTTGCAGCGTGAAGCTGTCGCGGGCCAGAAGATGTCGGCATTCTCCTTTGCCCTATTGGTTCACATGTGCTTGATATTTTTGTTAGGAGCGATTGTGATTGCGATTCCACTGCAGGCTCCGCCTCAGATCGTAGCGGTCAATGTGTCAGCAGATCGAATTCTCGACGTGCCACCGAAGCGGGTGGATAAAAAGAAGAACCCCGATCGTTCTGCGGCGTCGGCCAAGGCTACGGTGGTGATCAGTTCTTCAGTTGCTTCCCCGGTCACGGTGCCTGACTTTCAAGAGACGGCATCTACCGATGTGGCGGCCTATTTGACTGACATGAAAGCGGGCCTAGGAATGAGCCTGGAGGGTGAAGCGGAAGAGTCGGATGTTAATTTTTTTGGAATTCAATCAGGAGGACGAAAGATTGCGTTCATTGTGGATGCGAGTCCGGAAATGTTGGTGGATGAAAAGGGGGGCATGTTTGCTTACGACAAGGTGAAGGATGAAGTGGAGCAAATGTTGGCTTCTTTGAACCGGGGGACTTCTTTTAATATTTTATTATACCAGGGCAAACGAGTGAAGGTTTATCAATCTGAGTTAGTGCAGGCGCGACCGTCCAATGTTCGTTTGGCGATTGAGTGGCTTGCTCCGCTCAATCGTAATTATAAAAATCTGGGTTTAAGTCGTAGCGCTGACAGTGCTTCTGTGATTCCAGGTAATGAACCAATTGCCAGTGGCGATATCAGCGCTTATGCCAAGGCTGTTCAGATAGCTTTGGAAATGGATGTGAATACGGTTTTTGTCATAGCTGGGGGTTATGTGCGAATGGCTCGGACGATGCCACCAACGAAGACCCCGGCGACGACGGCGACGGCCCCGCAGGTGGATGCCAAGGAGCGGGCAGCGTGGAATAAAGCATTGCAAAAAACCCGTGATTGGTTGAAACGGGAAAATGAGGCGCGGCAAAAAAAGGGATTGGCTCCTAAGGTCGTGATTAACTTCGCCGCATTGGTCAGGCAGGTGACCGGGGCAAGTCCTCCACGCGCACGGGGCGGTGGTGGTGGAGGGGGTGCCCGCAGTAAACCTCCTTACACGGCAGAAGAGGTCGAATTGCATGTCAAAAACCTGGTGAATAAATATTATCGCGAAGAGAACAAACCTTTGCCCCAGTTGAACCTGGTGCTGTTTCTGGGTAAGGGTGAGGATATTGGAGAATACAAGGATCACTTCCGCCGACTCACACGACGAAACAAGGGGAAGTTAAAAATTCTTGAAGGTCTGGAGGCGCTGAAGGATGTGACTGCCGAGCAGTGAAAGTGGTGGGTGGATGTAGTCTAGTCTTGCGTGGGCATAAAAAAGGCGCAGTAAGAACTGCGCCTTTTTTGATTTAACCTTGTTAAGAAAGTTAGCTTGGATTTATACGTTTTGCGTTTCTGCAACACCGGGGATAGCCAGCGGACGCACGGGAAGTTTGCCATCCAGACTAAGGTTGTCCGGCACCAGTTTTTCAGGACTGTTGTTGATATCTTCCCAAGTGATTTTTTTGCCGGAGTAGGCGGCGTGACGCGCCATGATTCCCAGCATGGTGCTGCGAGCGACCCATTCCTCATCGCTGTGGCGTTTGCCGCTGCGGATCGAGGCGAAAAACTCATCGTGCTCAACTTGGTATTTGTTGGTTTTTTTGCGGCTGCGGAAACGGTAAGGGTTTTTGCCAACGATTTCGGCTTTTTTATCACCAAAGGTGGCGTTGCCGTCAGCTCCGATGATGTGGTCGAAGTTTTCCTTGTAAGTCCCTGCTCCATATTGGCTCCAGTCCACATGGGCGCGGGTGCCGTTTTTGTATTCGTAGGTCACGTGGTAGTGATCAAATGTATTACTGACGTTGTTGGGTCGCTGGCGACCTCCCATGGCGGTGCAAGCAACTGGGATTTCGTCGTTCATGGCCCAGGAGGCGCGATCTACGCTGTGGATGGCTTGTTCGACCAGTCCGTCGGCGCTAGCCCAGGTGTAATTGTGCCAGTTTTTGAGCTGCCATTCGGTATCGCTCATTCCTTCGGGGCGGTCTGCTTCGGGAGGCATGGCGTAAGCGAGGCTGGCGTAGTAAGTGCTGTGCACAGCTTTGATCTCGCCGATGTCGCCGTTGTGAATGCGTTTGAACAGTTCACGACCGTTTTGTGAATAACGGTAACAGAGCCCACAAAGCACTGAGAGATTTTTGTCTGCAGCAATTTTACTGGTGGCGAGGAAATCCTTGATGCCTGCCACATCGGTAGCGATGGGTTTTTCCACGAAAGTGTGGATGCCTGCTTCGATCGCAGCTTTGAACTGCTGTGGACGAAAGGCCGGAGGAGTGGTGAGCAGAATGACGTCGACGCCTGAGTCGATCACTTTTTTGTAAGCGTCGAGTCCGGCAAAGGTGTTTTGCACGTTGAATTTTTTTGGATTCTGACGAGCGATCAGGCGCATTTGCTTCATGATCTTGTCCTCGTAGAGGTCGCCAATGGCGGTGAGCTCGACGTTGTCATCGGCGGTCATCGCTTGAACGGCGGCACCTGTTCCGCGTCCGCCACAACCAACTAGGCCGATCTTGAGTTTTTTGGTATCCTCGGCGCCAAAAGTGACACTGGGAAAAGCAAATTTTGAAGCTACGGCTCCAGCAGCCAGAGCGGTGGTGGTTTTACTGAGGAACGCTCGACGGGAAGCGTTTTCACTTGGTTTTGATGAATCTTGTTTGTTGTTCATAAATTATCAATGTTTGCGGGAATGTGGGGCAGGAATAATTCTCTGTCCAGTGGCATTCCTTGAAGAAGCGCGCAGTTGCCTGGAGTGCAAGGTAAGAGTTTGACTGAAAATTCACAATAACTCCCTGTATTTTGAGCTTAAAGCGTTCTGAGAAGCCATTTCTATCTTACTTTTCCTATCATAGGGCTTGGATCATTGCTTGAGAAAGTGTAGGGGCTTGGCTAGTATTTTATCTTATGAAAGCATTGGTGAAAAAAGAAGCGACCCAGGGATTATGGCTCGAAGATGTGCCAGAACCAGAGATTGGGATCAATGATGTCTTGATCAAGGTGATCAAGACATCGATTTGTGGCACCGATGTGCATATCTATGAGTGGGATGAGTGGGCGCAAAAGACGATTCCGGTACCGATGGTGGTGGGACACGAATTTGTCGGGCGGGTGGCGGCGGTGGGTAACAACGTGCATGATTTTCACGAGGGAGAGATTGTCAGTGGAGAGGGACACATTGTTTGCGGGCACTGTCGCAATTGCCTGGCGGGGCGGCGGCATTTGTGTGCCGATACCAAGGGGGTAGGGGTGGATCGTCCGGGTGCTTTTGCGGAGTATCTTTCGATCCCGATGACCAATGTGTGGCATGCGGATCCGGAAATTCCCCTGGAGCAGATTTCTTGTTTTGACCCTTTGGGCAACGCGGTTCATAGCACTTTGGAATTTGATGTGCTGGGCGAGGATGTATTGATCATAGGAGCGGGGCCGATCGGAATCATGTGTGTGGCGATTGCCAAACATGCCGGTGCCCGTCACATTGTGATTTCGGACATGAATGAATACCGCCTCGATTTGGCCAAAAAAATGGGAGTGAGTCTGACGGTGAACCTGGCCAAGGGGGGGACAGTGGCGCAGGCTCAAAAAACACTGGGCATGAAGGAGGGCTTTGATGTTTGTCTCGAGATGTCCGGTGCCCCACCCGCTTTGGCTGACATCGTCACCAATGCTTGTCATGGCGCAAAAATCGCCTTGTTAGGCATCTTGCCAAATAGCGCTAAAATTGATTGGAACTCGGTTATATTCAATGGATTGACGATCAAAGGGATTTACGGACGAGAGATGTATGAGACTTGGTATAAAATGACCGCGATGATTCAGAGCGGGATGGATATTTCGCCAGTGATCACTCATCGGATTGGTTATGAGGATTTTGAAGAGGGTTTTGCTGCTATGCGTAGCGGGCAGTCGGGCAAGGTGGTGATGGATTGGGAGTGAGTATTCAGGAGGTAGGAGATAATATTTAGAAAACAGAATTTATGTATCAGCAGGTTAAAGATTCTTTGGACGCGGCTTTGCAGGAAATCCGCGATAGTGGTTTGTGGAAAAGTGAGCGCACCATTGCCAGCCCGCAGGCGGCTCGGATTCGCTTGGCGCAGGATGGGCGCGAGGTGATCAATATGTGTGCCAACAATTATCTGGGATTGTCGGATAATGAGGAAATTAGTAAGGCGGCGTCACAGGCGATGGAGAAGTGGGGTTATGGTCTGTCCTCGGTGCGCTTCATTTGTGGCAAACAGGAGATTCATGAACAGTTGGAGGTCGAGCTGTCTCAGTTTCTAGGGACGGAGGATTCGATTTTATTTGCGGCGTGTTTTGATGCCAACGGCGCGGTGTTCGAGCCTTTGCTGGGTGAGGATGATGCGATCGTCAGCGATTCGCTAAACCATGCCAGCATCATTGATGGTATTCGTTTGTGCAAAGCCAAGCGTTACCGTTATGCTAATAACGATCTGAATGCTTTGGAGGATCAGTTAAAGCAGGCGAGAGCAGATGTGACCAAGGGACGGATCATGATCGCTACCGACGGGGTGTTCAGTATGGATGGCACGATTGCTCATTTGGATGGGATTTGTGATTTGGCTGAAAAATACCAGGCACTGGTGATGGTGGATGATTGCCATTCTACCGGATTCATGGGGAAAACGGGACGTGGCACTCATGAACACCACGATTGCATGTCGCGGGTGGACATTTTGACCGGTACTTTTGGCAAGGCTTTGGGCGGGGCCAGCGGGGGATATGTCAGTGGACGTAAGGAGATTATAGAGCTGCTGAGACAACGGGCACGGCCATATTTGTTTTCAAATTCGCTGGCGCCGGCTATTTGTGGAGGCTCGCTGAAGGCTTTGCGAATGTTGTCGCAATCAACTGAGCGCCGGGATCGCTTGTGGAGCAATACGGCCTTTTATCGGCGGCGTCTGGAAGAAGAGGGTTTTACCATTCCCGGAAAAGAAACGCCGCATCCGATCGTGCCAATTATGCTGGGAGATGCCAAGATCGCGCAGGCGGCATCGGCGAAATTATTGGACAAGGGAGTGTATGCGATTGGTTTTTTCTACCCAGTGGTGGCCAAAGGAGCGGCCCGGATTCGCACCCAGGTGTCTGCAGGGCATTCGGAGGCAGATTTGGAAGAAGCTGTGCAGGCTTTTGTGTCGGTGCGGTCTGAGCTGGACTGGTGAGGAGGCAAGGGTAATTGAAAGGGGGGGTAATATTGTTTTAAATAGCCCTGGCTACAATTGTTTTACGAGTATTGAAGTGAGGTCGCAGAGGGTAAATGTTACGTTATTTAGAATAACTCTAAGATTAGCTGAAAATAAAAATTGAGGAGTTATAGGTAGGAGCAGTGCAAGGCGAGGGTTAGTGGCGGAGATAAATACAAATAGGTTTGACTTTGGAATTGTGCTGGATAAAATCTATCTTCCAAATTAAGATAGCTGTTTTTTTGGTTTAAGATATTTTAATCAAATTGGAGTTTAAAAAATCATTTGAATGAGGATTTAATTATTAAATTTAATGCACATATTATCACAATTATTTAAGACGAGTGTTGTAGCGATTGCCTTATGCCTGCTGGTTGGTTGCAATGCTGACGAATATGATAAATTGAGAGCAGAGAATAGTAAGCTTGTAGCTGAAATACGATTGCTGAAGGATCAGTTATATGAGTTAGAGTCTAAAAAGCAAAAGGATTTGCAATTGGTGAGGGAGATAGAAATAATTCAAAGGAAAGAGAAAGAAGCTAAGATTGAAATAACGGATATTGCAGAGTATCATCGAGATCTTAAATCTGCGATTGATTACACCGTGTCATTGGCAAATTCTTGGAAAATGGCTACTCGAAAATCTTTGATTGGCGAGCATTTGGGTGTGTTGCGCATGGATGGGAAGACAATCACAAATACCAAAGTTATTAAATTGAATGCTGAAACAGTCGTTTTAAAGCATGATCAGGGAGAAGATGAGTTTAAGCTTGCGGATTTACCTGAGCCGATCAGAAAAAAGCTCATTCATGAGCCAACTATTCTTCTTGAAGCTGAAATTGTTAATTAGTCATGAATCAATTTAATAATATGATGAGATTTTATAAGTCAATAGCGTCATTGCTCAAGCGGAGAGGCTTGCGGATTGTGGCGGATTTCACTTTGGTGATTTTTGTTTTGCTTACTCCTGCTTGTTATGACTCGTACGGGGTTGCAGAGCTTAAGCTGGAACAAGAAGATTATCAGGGTGCCATTGAGCGATCAAAAGCATCGATAGTGTCAGTTCAAAAACAAATTGATGAAATTAAGCCTCAAGTCGAAGAGGTTAAAGAGGTTAAGGATAGCTTGAAGGGGGTGTTGAAAGAGAATAGGGTTTTTCAAGAAGAGATTGAAGATTACGAAATACGCTTGCGTGGAACGATGGCTGTTTTAAAAGCTTGTCAGAGTGCATTTAAGATCAAAGTCAATATTGAGCAAGGCAAGAAATTTGAATCAATTCGTTTAAAAAATGGGCAAACATTAACGAAAGTTGTATACAGGGGCTTTGGGGAAAAAGGCTTGAGTCTTGCTCATAGCGGAGGAGTGGGGGTGTTTGCTCTTGAACAAATGCCCGAAGAAATAGAGCAATACTTTGTCATGCCTCCATCAAAGCCTATTTCAGCTGTTGACCCGAAATTAATATTATCCCGGAAACCGGACGCATTGAAAACTCATGCTCAAATTCAGAAAGAGCGGAATTTAAAGAATAACGAGGAATACAATGCGGCAATTTTGAAGCAAAAAATTAGAGATGAGAAGCGCGATCGTGAAAGGGCCAAGAATTCGGCTGAGATGGCTAAGAAAAGAGCCGAGTATGAAAAAAAGGAGAAGGAAATAGACTCATTGATAGGTGAACTTAATCGGTATCAAGATTCTTATAATCAGCATCTTGTTGCTGTAAAGGCGCAGAAAAAGACTTGGGAAAAAATGAGCTTACCACCATCAAGAGCAGATAGGCAAAGCACAATTGATGGTTTTACTGAACGAGGGCGAACCTTATCTCTCAAAATAAACGAGCTTAAGAAAAAGCTTGAGACTGCAAGGCAGTGATAGTTTAAGCAAGCAGCATCCGTAGTCCGGCGGCAAAGGAGAAGAAATATAGTAGGATTTCGAAGGCTCGCTGGGGCACCAGTTTGATCAAGTGCCTGCCGAGTAGGATACCTGCTAGGATGCCGGGTAAGAGGGCAAGGTCTATTTTCAGGGATTCGATGTTGATCAGGTTCAACTGACCGAGGAAGGGGACTTTAAAGATGTTGAGGAAGAGGAAAAAACGGGCTCCGATACCAAGGAAATCATTTTTTTCTAGCTTGTGAACCAAGGCGTAGATTGAATAGACTGGGCCGGCTGCGTTGGCTAGGGTGGTGGAGACGCCAATCGTCAGCCCTGATCCCCAGCGGAAATAACGGGAGTCGGGCAGGTGGGCGAGAAATTCGGAGCGCAGGGCACGGATCAATTGAAAGCTGATCATACAGAGAATGATGCCGCCGATGGTCTTTTTGGCTGCAGAGTCACTGAATTGGCCCAGCATCAACCAACCTAACAATACGCCACAGACCGCGGGAGCTACCAAAGGTAAAACCTGTTTCCACGAGGCGTGTTTGCGGAAGATGGGGTAGACAATGAGATCGCAGACAATCAGTAGGGGCAGCACCATGCCGACTGAAGCTTTGGCTCCGAACAGCTCCGCCATGATGATCACATTGACGATGGCCAGTCCGGGAAAACCGGTCTTTGATACCCCCAGTGAAAAAGCTCCGAATAGAGCTAATAGGTAGATATTGAGAGAGAGATCGGGCATCACTTCTATCTCGTAGCAGGGCTTGAGCCAGGGTTCAAGGCTGGTCAGTTGCTTTTTTGAATCGGAGCAAGTGTCATTTTGTAATGGGTGTGACCCCATTTTTTTAATTTTGCAGGAGGATGCGGGTGCAGAAAGGGCGGTGGTAGGGCCCTGCTTGAAATGAACGGTTTTGTAGGGGCTTTTTTTGGCAGTTGTTGGTGAAAAAATAGCGGAAAAATGGTGGCAGCGGTGTAAAGGTGAGGGCAATCAATTCTAAGTATGTCTAAACAGGGAATTCTACTCGTTAATCTTGGCTCACCTGATTCCACGGATGTGGGAGATGTCAGGCGTTATTTGCGTCAGTTTTTGATGGATGGCAAGGTGTTGGATGCGCCTTATCCGATACGTTTTTGTGTGGTGAATTTTGCCATTTTGCCATCGCGTCCCAAGGAGTCGGCGCAGGCTTATAAAAAGATCTGGCAGCCGGAGGGGTCTCCATTGGTGATATCGAGTCGTGCGATTCGCGATGCAATGGAAGAGCGTTTTCCTGATGCGGTGGTGGAGCTGGCGATGCGATATCAGAACCCATCGATTGAGAGCGCGGTTGGCAAATTAAAAGAGCAGGGAGTGGGTTCGGTCGCAGTGGTGCCGCTGTTCCCGCATTACGCGATGTCGAGTTATGAGAGCGCGGTGGAGCGGGTGAAGGTGGTGGCGAAAAAAATGGCTCCGGAGATGGTCTTGAATGTGGTGCCACCCTATTACGATGATCCGGATTACATTGAGGCCTTGGTTGACCGGTCGGCAGAATTTTTAGCCCAGGATTACGATCATTTGCTGTTCAGCTTCCATGGCATACCTGAACGTCATCTGCAGAAATCGGATCCGGCGGGAGGGCACCTTCAGATTCCTGAAGGTTATTGCTGTTCTGAGGGAGATGCTTCTTTCGACACTTGCTATCGCGCCCAATGTTTCAAAACGATGGATACTTTTGTGAAAAAGGCAGGCATTGCCGAGGAGAAGTATTCGCATTCTTTTCAATCGCGTTTAGGCCGGGAGCCGTGGTTGAAACCCTATACGGATCATGTGATCGAAGAGCTGCCTGCCAAGGGGATCAAAAAACTACTGGTGATCTGCCCGGTGTTTATTTCGGACTGCCTGGAGACCATTGAAGAGATAGGTATGCGCGGCAAGGAGGACTTTATTAAGGCGGGGGGCGAGTCGCTGCAGTTGATTCCCTGTCTGAATGAACATCCGCGTTGGTTGGACGCCTTGCAGACGATCACGGAGCGGCATCTGGGCTAAGTTGATATTTGGGGTGCAGGGATGGGAAATGAAGGGAACCAGACGCTGCCGATTTACGAGATTGAGGAAGCTTTGTGTGAGGCGCTCGCTGAGGGTGTGGATAGCCCCCGGGTGGTGATCGAGGCTCCAACGGGGTCAGGCAAGTCAACCCAGGTTCCTCAAATCCTACTAGATAATCATTTGTTGGGCGAAGGTGAGGTCCTGGTGCTACAGCCACGCAGGATGGCGGCAAGGATGCTGGCAAAAAGGGTGGCGTGGGAGCGAGGGGGGCGTTTGGGCGATGAGGTGGGTTATCAGGTGCGTTTTGAAAAAGTGATGGGATCCCGAACTAGAATCCGTTACGTGACCGAGGGAATTGTCCAGCGTCGTTTGATCAATGACGCTCGACTCGAAGGGGTGAGCGCGGTGGTGCTTGATGAATTTCATGAACGTCATCTGGATGGCGATGTGGTTTTGGCTCGCTGCCTGGATTTGCAGAACAGCACTCGCCCCGACCTGAAGGTTATTGTGATGTCGGCTACACTGGAGGGCGAAGGGTTACAAAATTATCTCGGTGAAAATTGTAAACGTTTGGTTTCCAAAGGGCGCACTTTTCCAGTGGATGTTCTTTATTCACCCAGCAAGCAACGTCATGGGGATCGGATTTGGGATCACACTGTTCGTTCCATCAGGTCATTTATAAAAAGCGTTGATAATAAAGGTAATGTATTGGTTTTTATGCCAGGAGCGTATGAAATAAGGCGCACTATCAAGGCTTTACAGGGCAGCTCGCTGGGCTCTCTTTATCAAATTTTGCCACTCTACGGAAGTTTGTCTGCCCAGGCGCAGGACGACGCGGTGAGCGGGGGTAGCAGCGGTAAAGCTAAAATTGTGGTAGCGACAAACGTGGCGGAAACCTCGCTGACGATTAACGGGGTGACCCTGGTGGTGGACAGCGGTTTGGCGAGAATGTCGAGTTACGACGCAAAACGAGGTTTGCAGACCTTGATGGTGGAGAAAATTTCGCGGGCTTCAGCGGATCAGCGCGCTGGGCGGGCGGGGCGCACCATGGCAGGTCATTGTCTGCGCCTGTGGAGCGAGGAGGATCATGCGCGCCGTATGGCATCAACCCAGCCTGAAATCCATCGGATTGATCTGGCTGCGGTGATTCCGGGCTTGATGGCGGGTGGAGTTGAGGATGTAGCGGTTTTTCCATGGTATGAGCCGCCCCGGGCTGGAATGTTGGATAAGGCTCTGCAGCAATTGCGGAGCAGTGGTGTGATTGATCAAGAGTCGGGTAAGCTGACCGAGACCGGATGGAATTTAAGTCAGTTGCCGCTCGACCCACGGCAGGGTTTGGTATTGCTGAAGGCGGCGGAGGCGGGTTGCCTTGAATTTTTTGCGGTGGTGATAGCGGCGACCCAGGGCAGGTCTTTGTTTTTAGGTCGAGGTAAGGCAGCGGTGCAATTTGAGGATTATGTGATGGCGGACGATAGCTCGGATTTGTTGCCGATCTATCGAGCCTGGTGTGGCGCACAGGCGGTGGGCTTTGATCCGGGTCGTTGCGATCACTTGGGGGTGAGGGCCAATGCGGCACGTGAGATTGGGCGCAGTGCGGATCAGTTTCTGAGTGCGGTAAACCCTTTGGCAGGAAAGGGGCAGGATCAATCTGGAGAGCCGAATGCGGAAGATCTGGCGCGTATTCTTCTCGTGGGTTATTCGGACCAGGTGGGACGTCGTTTGAGCGAATCAACCTTGTCATCCGTGGTGGTGGGGAACCGGCGAGGTTTGCTCGACAAACAGAGTGTCTTGGCTCAAAAGGCTTTTGCCAAAAGCTTGTTTTTGATAGGCGAAATGACGGAGGTCGAAGGCAAGGAGGTACAGGTGAGGTTGAATCTGGCGACCCAGATCGACAGAATGCTTTTGGAGGAGATGTTCCCCGATGATCTGGTGAGTAGAGTGGAAGCGGAATACGATGAGTCTTCGCGCCGGGTGGTGGCTAAAAATGAGATCCGTTTTCGTGATTTGGTGCTGGAGAGCAAATCATCGGGCCAGGTTCCAGAAGATCAGGCAGCGCATCTATTAGCGCAGCAGGTTGGTATGGGTAACCTAATGTTAAAAAAGTGGGATAACTCTGTTAATCAATGGATTGCACGAGTTAATACGTTTTCTCGAGGTATAGGGGAAATGCAAGTTTCACCGATTGACGAAGAGGCAAAGTTATTGATTTATGAGGAAATTTGTCGCGGAGCGAGTTCCTATCGGGAGATCAAGAACCGAGAGGTGAAACCGGCTTTGAAAGGCTGGTTGTCTGCTGCCCAGAAGTCGTCACTTGATCATTATGTGCCTGATCGAGTGCGATTGTCCGAGCAGCGCAAAGCCAAGGTGATTTACCACGAAAACGAGAACCCTAAGATATCAGTGGTGATTCAGCAGCTTTTTGAGATCAAACAAACGCCCGTTTTGGGAGATGGGCGTATTCCGTTGCGGGTCGAAATCCTGGGGCCGAATCAGCGCCCGGTACAGATCACGGATGATCTGGAGCGCTTTTGGAAAACCACTTATGCGGATGTGCGCACGATGTTACGCGGGCGTTATCCCAAACACGCCTGGCCAACGGTCGAGGAATTGACCGGGAGCCAGTAAGCCAGATTCAGCAATAAGTCGTTTACTCAGCAGCACCGCCGCCAGAGTTACCGAGTTCTGAATATTCGGGAGGCAGGGCATTGGCAAAACGGGATTTGTCGATCGCTTTCATATAGGCTTCGATCGGATCGACATTGCCATTAAGCATTTCGGCCCAGATGGCATCGTCCATGAATTGCATGCCGACATTTTGCCCACCAGTGATGATGTCCTGCAGTTTTTGGGTGGCCCCTTCACGGATCACAGCTCCCACGGCGGGGGTGGCAACGAGAATTTCGTTAACCGCTACCCGTCCTTGTCCCCCGGTTTTTTTCAGCAATAACTGGGCGAGCACGCCGCGCAAAGAAGCGGATAACATGGTTCGCACCTGTGCTTGTTGATCAGAGGGGAAGACGTCGACCAAACGGTCAACGGTTTTACGGGCATTGTTGGTGTGCAAGGTGCCGAAGACCAGCAGTCCGGTTTCGGCAGCGGTCAGAGCCAGAGAGATGGTTTCCAGGTCGCGCATTTCCCCCACCAGAACGATGTCGGCATCTTCACGCAGGGAGGCCCGCAGACCATCAGCGAAGGATGGGGTCTGGATTGGCACTTCGCGTTGACTGATGATGCTTTTTTTGTTGTTGTGAACAAACTCAATAGGTTCTTCGATGGTGATGATGTGGCGCGAATAATTGGTGTTGATGTAGTCAATTAAAGCCGCCAGGGTGGTTGACTTGCCTGAGCCGGTTGGTCCGGTGACCAATACCAGTCCACTTCTCAAATCTCCGAATCTTTTGACTACTTCAGGAATACCCAGTTGCTCCAAAGTGGCGATTTTAGTGGGGATCAAACGAAAGACGGCTCCGAGGCCATTTTTTTGTTTGAAGAAATTACAACGAAAACGTGAGTCGGCATCCATTTCGTAAGCGAAATCCAGGTCGCCACTTTCCAGGTAATTTTCGAAAGCCTTGGGATCGCATATTTCCGCCAACATGCCTTTTAGTGAATCGTGCTCTAGGATGCCTTCGGAGATCGGCTGCAGGGCTCCGTGAGCCCTTATTTTGGGTGGCTGGCCTTCACTGAGGTGAAGGTCGGAAGCTCCTGCTTGAATGAGGTGCTGAAAGTATTGATCGATGACTGCCATGGGAAAAGAATTTGAGATTAAAAGTTTGAAATTAAAAGCGTCTTTGGTCCTAGTCTTCGACTCCCAGCGATCGACGCATTTGAATGGGATCAACGGCGCGACCGATGGCTTCTTCAGCTGCCACCGTGCCTGCTTCGACCAACTCGATGAGGGAATCGTCGAGTAGTTTCATACCGACGTTTTTACCGGTTTGCATGATGCCAGGCAGCATGAAGGTTTTACCGTCACGAATGGTAGCTGATACCGCAGGCGAGTTGACCAGGATTTCCAGAGCAAGCGCCCGGCCATCACCGTCAGCTTTGGGCACCAGTTGTTGACTGATGATGCCGCGCAAAGATTCACTGACCATAATGCGGATCTGTTCCCGTTGTTCAGTCGGAAACACATCGAGGATACGGTCGAGGGTTCGCGCTGCGCTTCCTGTGTGCAGGGTGGCGAGCACCAAGTGACCGGTTTCTGCGGCGGTGATCGCCAACGAAATGGTCTCCAAATCGCGCATTTCCCCCACCATGATGATATCCGGGTCTTCACGAAGAGAAGCTCTGAGCGCGGCGCCAAAAGATTCGGTGTGGGTGTGGATCTCACGTTGGTTCACATGGCAAGCATTGGAGTCGATGACGTACTCGATCGGATCTTCCAAAGTGATGATGTGATCGGTGCGCATCGCGTTGATCTCGGTGATCAAGGCTGCCAGAGTAGTTGACTTACCGCTACCGACAGAGCCAGTGACCAAAATGAGGCCATTGTGATACTGGAGCAAGGGTTTGATAGCTGCGGGTAAACCCAGCTCTTCCATGGTGCGCACCGAAGTACTGATCACCCGGAATACCATCTCCCAGCCGAGACGTTGTTTGATCACACTGGCTCGAAAGCGGCCAAAATCGGTATCGTAAGCGAAATCAACGTCGCCGGTTTCCTCCAGACGGGCTAGTTCGGCAGGGGGCAAATAGGTGCGGGCAAGATGCTCGCATTGTTCGGCGGTGATGTAGTCGGCATTTTCCCACAGCGGTTGCAAGCGACCGAAGCGCCGCCAGGAAGGCTGGCAGGTAGGGGACAAGTGGACGTCCGAGCAGTCATACTGTTGCGCCAGTTTTAAATATTCATCAACATGGTCGAGGACGGCAATGGTTCCGGTATCTGACATTTTGGTTTAAGCGTGTTGTGTGGTTAATAAAAAGGTTATTTGTCGAGGTCTTCTTGTCGAGCTTTCGAAATATTGGCGAACCATTGTTCAAATTCTTTTTCTACGGCTTTTCTCAAAACGGGCTTGGACAGCCGGATTATTTGCTTTCCAGCGATTCCAAGCAAGCCAAAAAGTGTGCCTTTGCGATCAGAAGGTGGTTTTTCCTCATGGTCGCTGGCAGACGAAGAGCGAAACGGGCTCAAAAGGTTTTTGGCAACCAGTAGACCTGCTAAAACCCCGCCGCCAATCCACCAATAGCGATAAGCATGAAAGGAGGCTTCCAATTTTCTTGATACATTGAGAATGTCCCCGAGTTGCGACGCATCCCGGTTGATTTGCAGGCGAGATTGATCGAGCTTGGCGATCAATTGCTCCCGTTTGCTTAATGTCGGCGTTGTCGATCTTCGAGCCATTGACGGTCTTTTTCTATTTCTTTAAGGGAGTCTCTAAAAGCAGTTTGAGATAAGCGCTTTTTAGCGATGATTAAAAGCAGAAAAGCTACAAAAAGGTGAATGCCTCCGGTAATCAACACCACTTTGGGCCATGACCAATCAAAATGAATGGTGAGCATGCCGATCGCGCCGGTGAGCAAGGTCAGATAGGCAAGAGCAAAAAATAGGAATGCGGTTAAGATCACAAAGAGCTTGAACAGCAGCTCTCCGCGAACTTCCTTGGCTTCGAGCTGGAAGAGGCTGAGGCGGGCAAGGATGTGATCTATAAATGCCGCCAGCGTAGAGGCCGTCAGATCTCCCAAGCCCTGGCGGGCAGGGGGTGGTGGTGTTGAAGTGTGATTCTGTGGAGGCCGCCCCGCGTTCATATTATGAAAAGTGCGGTTAAAGCAAGGTTGCCCGCAGCGTTAATTTTCATGAAGGTTGGAACGACACACACTGCGATGACAGAATTGGAATTCTATCCTACGCTGAGGAAAACGGATGTGTCAGAGCAGTGTAATCTAGCGTAAGACACGACCGATGATGAACCCCAGACCAACGGCCAATAAAATGGATTTGGTTGGGTTTTGGCGCACGTAGCGTTCGCCTTCTTCTTTGTAGTCATCGATACGCTCTTTGATGTCGCCCCAGTTTTCATCTGCATAATCGCGAAATTGATCAACATTGTCAGTGGCGGAACTTCTGAAATTCTGTGCGGTTTCTTCTGCTTTGTCCCGTATCCGGCTAGCTTGTTCCTTGGCGCTGTCTTTCAGCTCTTCGGCTTTCCGCGTGGCGGCGGCTTTGAGTTCCTCGGCTGCTTGAACGGCGTGGGCTCTGCTGGCTTCTAGGTTGTCGCTGACGGTATTGCCTGCTTCTGTGGTATTTTCTGCGCTCATGATGTGATAAAATTTAGTGACTCGCCAATGGGTTGCGGGAGCCTGGTCGTGGTAGTGAAAAAATAGTCATATTTTGCATCAAAAGCAAGCCTATTAAGAAGATAGGGAACTTATGAATTCGGCTGAGAATCGATCCAGTCTCTGATTTTACAGCGGGTCATGTCATACGGGGAAAAAGTGACGGTCACATCTTTACCGATAGGGGAAAGCGGGGCTTCGGGGTCGTTGTGGTGCAGTACGGCCAAGGCATGATAACCGTTGTCCATTTCGATTTCGAAAAGGCGGCTGGTTTCGCGGATTTTACGGATAACTCCGTTGGCGGTGATGGCGGGACGTTCAGACATGACTGGATTTTAATCTTTAACCAATATCCATCCAGCGCACAAGTGGAGATAATGGCCCCAGTCCGTCTTGATGCCAGAATAGGGATGGTTGTTGGGCTTTTCCCAAAGGGCAAATCCGGCTGGCGCCCAAATAAAGCAAGGGGGTGAAGTGTTCTTCGCGAAACGGGTGGACGGTTATACTACTGAGGTGTGGGCGTACCAGAAAAAGAGCTTGTGTTAAATCCATGCTTTTTGGCAGCTCTTTGACAAATACCACGCGGTTTAAAGGAGATACGGCAAATTGGGGTTCTTTTTCATAGATGACCGTCCAATCCGTACAGCCTTCACTGGTCCAGAGTTTTACGCTGGGGTCATTGGCCTGACGGAAATCATAGGAATCTCTCAATGTGGTGATGGCGGCATTTTCTGCAGCGGAGAGTTTGCTTCGAGGGCAGTGCTGATTGAAGTGTTGCATCTCTTGTGCCAATTCGGCGGCAAATTGGAGCGCATCGGTGTGTTCGCCTGTAGCCACGTATATGTCATGGGGAGACAAGCAGCCTTGTTGGTCGAAAAGCGAAACGTCGCGGGCGGCTAGTTGGGCGGCATCTTTGTTTTTGTCGTCGAATATCACGGTGAAGCTGATGCGGTGTCCGTGGGCAATGAATATTTGGCCAGGGCGAGTTCGTTGACGGAAGTGTTGGATGGTTCCGTCACTTCCAAAAACGATCACGGCCTGACTGCTACGCAACCATTCATCGGGAAGCTCATTATTCACTTCGACGAGTTTTTTTAAATTTGCCGGTAACGCCTCGATGAAACTTAATAAGTCAGGCAGATCGGTGGAGGGGAGTTTGACCCGATTATGGGATCCCAACAGCAGGCCTCGGATTAGAGACTGAATGCCCGCCATCGCTGTGTTCCCGGCAATGATGTGAAGAATGATCTTAGGTGCGAGGGCAAGGCATTGCAGGTCGCCGTGATCTTGTGGGCTGTCAAGGATCCGAGAGTGGCCGAGCTCTTGTTCAACGAGCGCGAGAAGTTCGTCGCAACTGACTTCGTCGCAGGTTTGACATTCTCCAATCGCTCTAGCGAGAGCAGAGGCTCTATCAGCGGTAGTCATTGTTAACGAATGCGTTCTTGAGAGAGCGAGACTCTTTGCACGTCAAATTTCAATCGGATGTGTTTCAAGTGGGATTCGTCAGCGGCCAGAATAAATCTGACAGGGGTCCATAACATGGGTTTAAGCCGGGTAACAATGGGCACTTTAAAAGCTTTCAGGTTTTTGTTCCATAGGTTGAAACGCAGGTTGAAGTTCTGTGGGCTTTCATCAGCGGTTCGGGTGGGTGGAGTTCCCCCAAACAAACCGCTTAGCTCAGCCCGGGTAATGGTGTAGCCCAGAGGATTGCCGATTCGGGCATGAACCAACATGCCACCTTCTTGCCTCTCCGCACTATCGATTGTCATTAGAAAAGATCCGTAAGGGGATTTCAGCATCAGAGCGGATTTGGAATCTATGCTGGTGATGGCAAATTCGGAGAGTTTCTTTTTTTCGCTCAAGTAGGCTCGTTTGACGCTCATCGAGAGCCGTAGCAATTCAACCGGGGAGCCGTTATTGTTTTGAGGTAAGTTGAAAGAGGTTTTGGTCCAATTATTGGGTTGCAATTCAGTGTCGACGGTGACTTGGAAAGGAGTTAGTGTTTTCTGCCAGTCATCGAGCCTTTGGCTGAACAGTTCATATTGCTCGCCGGGTTTCAATTCCGGCGCGCTGGAGCCAAAATCACCCTTCAGCTCAAACTGCTGCACCGTCAGACCAATCGTATTGCCTAATTGAATATGGGTGCGGAACCCTCCGCCGGGGATGGCTTCGAGATCTTCTAGTCTGACTAAAAAGGTTCCATGGCCGGTTCGGATGGGGGCGTGCCCCTGACTGCCAATCTTGAGATAAGCCAGAGATTCACGCTGTTGTTGGGCTTTAGCGATTTGCGCCATGCCTTTTTCCACTCGTTTAAAACGTTCGCCTTGTTGCAACACCGCATTGGCCGCTTGTTCTTTGGCGTCCGAACTTTGCTGTTCGGTGGTCTCAATGCGGTGAGTGAAATTGTCGGTGCGCTCGCTTTCACTTTGAACGCGGTCTTTCAAATCTCGGAAACTGCTTTTTAAGGCCAGCAGTTCTTTTTCCAGCACTTTGATTTTTTCCGCTTCTTCTTCACAGCCGGTGGTGATGAGCATAAAGCTGCCGATAACCAGTAATTTAACGCCCCGTTGTAAAGTGGGTGATTTCCAGCACTGACACAAGTAGGCCACTAAGGTGCTGATTCTGGAAACAAAATAAAACATGTTGGCGGCAAGGTAGCCGAGCTCTGCATTCGGCTCAATACACAAATTCAAAGGAGGTTTTAAAATAAAGACCCGAGCAGGGCGATGAAAAATAACCAAATGGCGACATTGAGCAAAGTAACAGCAATAAGGGTGATGATGATGAAGATCAGTGGCCACCAGGTTCCTTCTGATTGGTCGCCGTGATGGCTTTCCAAAAAATGTTGCATCATTGCGTAGTTGCGTGAATTGGATTTGAAATATGCAGAAAAGGCATCTCCAAGTAACGGAATGGCTCCGATCACGGCATTCAAAAAAACGTTGCCTGACATTTTAAGCAATAGTTTGAAGGGCAATCCATGTCGGCTGGCATCAGCCAGTAGAAAACAAGCGATGATCGAAGGCAAAATTTCACCGCCGCCTGGGATCAGGCCAAGGATCGGATCGAGTCCAATACGAAATTTTGTTCCCGGAACTCGAATCAGTTCATCCAAAACCCAAGCTATTTTGTGTGAGGCCGGGCTAAGTTTGGATGCCCTGGGCTCAGTAGATAATGAGATTTTGTCAGCCAATGCGGGAGTTTGAAAATTAAGGGTTCATGGGTTTTTGATCTCCAACAACATCTGTGCGTTGGAGTTGAACCGTTCGAGAAAGGACAACAAGCGCTGCATGGCTTCTTCTGGTTTGTGGCCGGAAAGTCCGCGACGAATGATTTGGATTTTCTCCAACATATGGGGCGCAAGCAGCAGCTCTTCGCGGCGGGTGCCGGATTTATTGATATCCACTGCGGGGTAGATGTAATTCTGGGCGATGTGGCGGTTGAGCACCAGTTCCATGTTACCAGTCCCTTTGAATTCCTGGAAAATGGCGTCGTCCATGCGGCTATTGGTTTCGATTAGAGCCGTGGCGACGATGGTCAGCGACCCGGCCTCACGAGTATTACGGGCTGCCGCAAAAAGTTTGCGCGGGATTTCCAATGCGCCTACCGAGAGGCCGCCGGAAGCGGTACCGCGTCCTTTGCCTTTGGTGGCATTATTAAAAGCGCGCGCCAGTCGGGTGATGGAATCCAATAGAATAAAAACGTGCTTGCCGGCTTCGACCAAACGCTTGGCCCGTTCGATAGCGAGCTGGGCGATGCGGGTGTGATCCTTCACATTCGAATCATTGGAGCTGGCCATGACTTCGGCACCAGGCAGGGAACGTTGGAAATCGGTGACTTCCTCGGGACGCTCGTCCACCAGTAGAACGATGAGGTGAACCTCGTCTTCGTAGTTTTCGAGCACTGCTTCGGCGATGTGCTGTAATATAGTGGTCTTGCCGGTTCGCGGAGGAGCAACAATCAGTCCACGCTGACCGCGACCGATGGGAGCCATCATGTCAATCACCCGGGTGGTGTAACGATCCGGCCTAGTTTCCAAAGCGTAGCGTTTGCTAGGATTGATAGCGGTGAGCTCTTCGAAATAAGGCAGGTTATGATAAACTTCCGGCGGGCCTCCATTGATCTCAAGCAATTCGGTTAATTGGGGGCCTCGATTGCCTTGCTGGGACATGCATTTGACTTGCACCCCATCGCGCAAACCGTGAACACGAACGATCTCTGGCGTGATGAAAACGTCATTGGGAGATTGCTGATAATTACGGTTTTGCTGACGTAGAAAACCAAAGCCTTTAGGGGAAATTTCTACTAATCCGGTCGCTTCGACCGGAGGTCCGGGATCTATGGGTTCGCGGTGTTTCTGACGAGGCTGGCTTCTTCTCTCGTCGCCATTTTCTTCATTGCGATTGCCACGTTCATTGCGGTCACCACCATTGTTGTTACGGCGCCGGTTGCGGTTGCGTCCGCCACGACCCTTGTTATTCCCTCTACGGTTCTGGTTTCTGCGTGAGTCATCTCTGGAGTCAGAGCCTCGACGGTTGGAGTGCTGTTTGTTTTGCCCCCGGTCTGAATTGCCCGGCCCTTCGAGAGTGACATTGTCCGGTTGGCGATCTTCGACCGGTGAAGCATTTTGTCGTGGCCGAGAATCATTGTTTGATCGGCGGTTATCCGAATCGTTGTTCGAACGATCACGCGATTTTTCACGCGATTCCTCGCGAGCTTGGGTTTTGTCAGCAGATGAATCCGGGGTCGCTGCTTTGGCACGCTTGCGTTTTGGAGCTTCTGCTTTTGCTGTCGGCGTTTTAACCTCAGTAGCACCACGCTTATTGTCGATGCTATCGTCTTTGCGAGTTTTACTGACACGCGGCTTGCTAGCCGTTTTTTTGCGCACCTTTTTAGCCGCGGTGTCCTTAGCCGCTGAAGCGGGTTTTGCCGCAGGGCTGGTAGTAGAATCGGATTGTGATTCGCTCATATTGATAGTTGAAATTTACTAAAAAAAAATGATGGGTGACAGGCCATTGGGTCAGATCAGAGCCTCGAGAATGTCGTCAGCTATTTCAAAAGTGCCGAATACACTGATGGTATCGTCGTAATCATCAAGGGCTTCATACAAGCGCAATACCTGGGATGCGATCGATTTGTCAGTGATCTCGATCGGGGTGCTGGGGATGAAAATCAGGCCTTGGGATTTCAATTGCAGCCCACCGTTGCGCAATTCTTCGGCCACTGCATTCAATTGGTCGGCAGCGGTGAGAATGATGTGTTCGCCATCATCCGTGCTGACATCGTCGGCACCAGCTTCGAGGGCCTTTTCGAAAATTTCTTCTTCTCCGATGAGATCGGCGTCGATGAGGATTTCTCCTTTTTTATCAAACATGTGGGCCACAGTGCCAGCAGTGCCCATATTGCCGTTATTTTTATTAAAAGCACTGCGGATGTCTGCTGCCGAGCGGTTTTTATTGTCAGTGGCCACTTGAACCAGCAAACCTGCTCCACCAGCTCCAAAACCTTCGTAGGTGATTTCCTCAATTGTTCCTCCGTCGAGGTCACCGGTGCCTTTTTTGATAGCTCGATCAATGTTATCCTTGGGCATTGATTGGGATTTGGCGCTATCAATGGCCTGTCGCAGACGAGGGTTCATGTTGGGATCCCCTCCGCCATCGCGTGCGGCGATGGCGATTTCGTGCGCAAACTTACTGAAGACTTTGCCCTTTTTGGCATCCTCCTTAGCTTTGATATGCTTAATCTTTGACCACTTGTTGTGTCCTGACATCGATCCTGAGCTGTCTGAGTTTTAATTGATCCGGCTCTTTTTAAAAAAGCCACCGGCATATTGAGACTAACAAATACAAATACTTGTAAACGAATGTATGAAATAAATGATTAATGCAGAGAAGAACCTGAAGTTCTAACTGAACAAGATTATTTCACTTATTGAACGGGGGACTTAGTTTAAAAACTTGACCTTCCGTGCAAGAGCAGTGAAATCCGGTTCTGAATTTTGAATCAATGACCTGATGGACACTGTTGGAGTTTCAAGGAGCGAACCGACCCCTGATAGGACAATAAGACGTTCTATTGCCTATGGCGCAAGCCTTTTTTGCGTATTTTTTACGCGTTGCCATTAGCGGCATTTTGCGTGGGTTTGTAGTCAATCGAACGATACTGCTGTAGACATTGGACAAGCGATACCTGATATTGGATACTGAGAACATGAAAAAAACTTATACTGTGAAACGCCTAGGTGGAGAAACAGGGGATGGAAAAAATGAGACCGATTCACCTCTGCCTGCCGTGTCATGGGCCGGGGCGGAGGTGCTGGCGGATTTCTCTTTTCCTTGGACGGATGCCAAGGCTCCTGAAACCGTGTTTCGCGCCTTGTGGGATGAGCAATATTTTTACTTTCGCTATGAAGTTCTGGATTTGGATGTGGTGTTGGGAGAGGGGATTGATTCGATGGAAAAGGTCATGGGCTCCGACCGTGTAGAGATTTTTTTCACCACATCAGATGATTTGAAACTGTATTATGGCTTGGAAATGGATCCGCGCGGGGAAGTCCTGGCATACGAGACGCGGTATCACCGGCAGTTTAATTGGGACTGGACTTGTCCCGGCCTGCAAGTGTGGCCCAGCCTGCAACTGACGGGTTATGAATTAGAAGGGCGCATTCCCTTACAGACATTCCGGGATTTGGGCTGCTGGTTCGAAAAAGGTGGACAAGCGTATTTGAAAGCCGGTTTATTTCGTGCTGAGTTCGGTCAGGTTGAGGATGCTGGCGCCGTGGATGAAGATTGGATTTCCTGGATTAATCCAGGAGGAGACGTTCCGGACTTCCATGTGCCTGCCGCATTTGGCGAATTACAGTTTGTAGAGGATTGAGCGCCGACTCTAACAAGAAGATAAGATACGGCTGGGATTTTTATTGGGCTAGATGCCTTCTGATTTGATCCTGGAGGTCTTGTATTTTGAGATCTATTTTTCCTTGTTCTTTATTTTTGCCTCGCATCTGGGAAGTGCTGAAGTTTCCGGATACAACTTCTTCTCTGAGACGAATTATGTCCTTTTCATAGTTCTGGATCATTTTGATACGACGGGTCACAAAAGGATCAACTTTTTCAGGTTTACTGCTTGTCGGAAGTTTGAGAACAAAGGTGATATCCGCTTCCGATAATTTCTCTATGGGGAGATCGAACGATTTGGAGTCTTTTTTCCGAGTAACGGCAATCTCTGTGCCGTAGCGGGCCGTGATCGTTACGTCCAACTTACGGCCGGACGAGTCGGTGATCAGTCGATCCACAGGCAGGGTAAGCGGGGCTTCTACGGGAATTTCTGTAATTGAGGGTATTCTTTTATTACTCGACCCCATTTTTTGAGGAGCCGGAGGAGTGATATTCTTTTCCTTGGCTGGGGCTGGGGGGGCGGGAAAGGGGCTTGGTTTTTCTGGGGGAGCGGGAAAGGGGCTTGGGGTTTTTTTGTCCTCCGTAGGAGGGGCGCTTGTAGAAGAATTGGTATCAGAACCACTCTGTTGTTTATCTAATAACGAATTTATTTTGTCACAGGCTGGCAGGAGGGCAATAAAAACGAATGTCAGATAGAACAGGTTTTTGTTTTTTGTGAATAACATGGTGAGAATTAAATGAAATTAAGTTTAAATATATTTGCCCGGCTTTATTTACGGCGGCGTTTGATGGCCTCAGTGAGTTCCATAATTTCCTTTTTTTTGTCGGCAATTTGTCTATTGTGTTCGGTTTGCATTCCTGGGTTTGTTTGTTCCCCTTGGACTTCTTTTTCCAATAGAATAATGCTTTTTTGCAGTTGGCTGATTCTTTCTAATCGCGTTTGGATATAGGGCGGGTTATTTCTGGCAACAGCGGGCACCAGGGTTTCATCGGTTTTTGTCAGAGGCAGTTGCTCAACATATTTCCTGTCTTTTGGATTTAATTTACTTAGCGGGTATGAGAAAAATTTTGAATCTTTTACGCGGATGAATTCTATATGCGTAGCGGTGCGCCCCGTGATGTTGACGGCGATGGTGGATCCGTCTTTGGGATCGCTGAAGGTGCGGTCGATAGGGTATTTTGCATCTTTATTGCACGCAGAAACACTGAACACGATGGTAATGAGAATGCATAAACGCAAGAATACTTGCTGTAGGGGAATGTTTTTAGGGAGCATGATGTGGAAACCCGTTATGGTGATGTATTCTCTAACACAATTGTAAGTCCCAATCAAACGGCAGATCTGTGTCAGTTTGAAAATCGCGTCACCTATGGTCGTATGTTTTTCATCGTTGCGGTTGATCCCATATAAAGTGTTTGAGCCGAATGTAATCAGCGAGTTTGGCTGCTTCAATTGCTCTTGGGCTGCCTGAGTTAGCCAGGCTGTCAGCTATATGAATGGCGTTTTGCCATTCTTTTTTCTCGCGGAAAAGTCGTATGGCGCCCAGACCTGCGCGGAAAAACCAATCCACTTGAGCGACCGGAGCATTGGTATTGGTGCTCTTGCTAAGACGGTCACTTTTCACCACATCATTGTAGGTGCTCAAGGCGTCATCCACGCGACCCAGGCGCTCCAGACATTTTGCCTTGCGCACTGCTGCTTGATTGCGCCAGGAAAGGGAAGCTTTACTCTCACTGAGGATGCTGTCGAATGAATGAATGGCGTTCAACAGCAGATCCGTATCGTTGTTTTTAGCAGTAGCTAGATTGAACATGGCTTGCCCCCGGTCAGCCAATACGGCTAACCTCAGCTCGGTAGGTGCAGCAGGCTGGTGCTCGAGGATGCTGTCGAAAGCTGCAATGGCGTCATCAAATTCATCGAGCTTTAATTTGAATATGCCCTGCTCATGACGAGCATAGAGGGCTAATGGTGTGGATTCGTTTTCGGCGAGTTTGCCCCATAATTCAATCGCCCGTGCTTGGTCCGCACCTTGTTTAGAGAGGCTGGCAGCTTTACCGGCAGCAAAAAGAGCCGGGGCGGCCAGAGGGGAGTCGGGGTGATAGGCGGCGACTTGTTCCAGGGTGTTGATGGCTTGAAAGTAGTCTTTTTCTTGATAATAAGCGGCTCCTAGTTTCATTCTTATTTCCGCAGATCTTTGCGAGCGAGGCCAGTGATCAAGGTAGCGTAGAGCTTGTTCGATAATTCCAGAGTGGTTGCCGTCGCTCTCTTCAATCCAAACCGCAATGTAGTCTAGAGATTCCTGCTGTTGCTGGGACATGGTGCCTTCTGCTGCGGCTTCCAAATGTTCTCTGGCGGAAACCGGCTTGGGGGGGACTTCGTTGAGATAGAGTTCAGCAAGTGCTAGATGAGCGTCTGCGGTGCGCTCAGCTTGAGGGTGTTTTTCCAGAAAAAGTGCCAGCCGGTCAAAAGCTTGGGTGACGGATTGAGGAGCGAGGAAAAGGGCTTGTTCAAGCAGTAACTCAGCTTGTAAGTTTTGGTTCTTCCCTTGTTTTAATAAATGCTGGTATTGGAGGAATGTTTTGTCGTCATTTGCATGCAGAGCTGTCAGCGCCACGTTGAAGGATGCCTGGTCAGATGAGCTTCCTTGACTCTTGTCCGCATTGTTTTCAGCTGCGCTGAACTGGCTTTCCGCTTTAATATAATCGCCTTGATTGAAGGAGGCCAAAGCTTGCAAGAAGGTGAGCTGAGGAAGCAACGCGGAGGGCGCATCGGCTAGGCGCATTTGCTTTAGCAGTGCTTGCGCCGGATTGAGTTTTTTCTGAGTGATGAGAAGCTCTGCAATTCTCAGTTGGGCCCGGATGACCACAGGATGGCTTGGATGTTGTTTAACAAAATCCTCAAGTTCTTTAACTGAATCCTGGGCAAGGTGGAATTGGGCGTAAGCTTGCCGTTCGGGATGGATGGCGTCTTCATTGGCCCATTGTTTGAGGTTTTGATGGATTTCGGTTTTTGAAAGTGCGCCGTTTTGAAGCAATTGATCAAAGGCTGGGTAAAGGAAAGGGGTGTCCGGGTGATCTTTGATCAGATGTAAAAAATGACCCAGGGCTTGCTCCTTTTGCTTGATAGCCAAGTAAGCTTCGCCAAGTAATAATACTGCTTTTTGGTGAGTTGATTGAAATACGGGGTTTTCATTTTTGCGCAAATTTTCAAGGTAAGAAATGGCTTTGGGGAAGTCGCTTGATTGCATCGCAATACGAGCCCGCAGGTAAAGAAATGCATTTTGATCGATGAGGGGTTGGCTGTCATTTTCGTGCGAACCTAGTAAAATTGTAGCCGCTGCTACGTTTTGGTTCTGAAGTTCGAATTGCGCACCGGTGAGACGGACCCGCGCGGACATTTCAGGATCGGTTGTGTCGAGCAGGGGTTTGAGCAAGTCCCGTGCTTCGATCAGTTTTTTTTGCCGGGCTTGGTTCTGTGCCAGAGCAAGCGTTGCCCACTCATGATAGGGGTGATGTTTAAAGTCGTCTCCAGCGAGAAGTTGCTGAAATTCTTTTTCGGCTGAGGCAAGGCTGCCGTTTTCTGTCAGCGCCAGAGCATTCCAGAATCGAGAGGAATCACTTTTTTGCAATTCATCATGGAGGGAAAATAAAGCGGTGGCTTGCTCGTATTTTTCGTCACGCACCAAGGCTTCCAACAATAGTTGGAAGGTCTGTTGTTGATCCTGTTGCCCGGTTGGTGGGCTTTCCTGATTCAGTAAGCGTTCAAGTTTTTGCACCGCCAATGCCGGTCTGCCATCACTTAATGATTGAATAGCATCCCTGAATTCCGTGGATGTTTCGGCAGATGAAAGCCCGGGGCTGAGGAGCAATGATACAGCCGACAGGCACAGGTATAGCCTGCTTTTATTGAGAGTCAGCAGATGGTAAAATAGATGAAACAAAGACGTCAAGTGGTCGGGTGGGAGTGGATATAGCTGAGAACCTTACTGTCATCGTCACCTGCAGCCCATACCAGTCTCAGAAAGTCTGCCGGAGCGATGTCATGGGTTCTGAGGAAATGGCGATCCCCGCCACAGCCAAACATGCTTTCGGGATGCAGTTCGCCGCGCAGCTTGGCTCGTGCTTTGGCTAGTATTCTAGGCAGCCAGACAAGGCCTTCCAGCTCGGCATCTTTTGCAGGGAGATCACCAGAGCGCACATGGGGCTCGCTGGTTTTGCCATGTTGTACGACATCGAGGTAGTCGCGGCGGACGGAAGTGATCATCAGCGCAGTGGTGGGCGAGGGATCGTTGTGCACAGCGCAATCTTCGACATAATCAAAAAACTCCAAGGGCTGGTAACCGATGGACTTGAGAAAGTCATGGTCACTCTCATCATACCAATGGTGGTAATCCTTGTCGTCGGCGCGATAGCTGGAGAGGCAGCGTTCAAAGAGGTTGTTGAAAGTGAAATCCCAAGTGTAGTTTTGCATGATAAATAGTGAGTTTTACGAATCGGAAGTTAGCGGCTGAGTTCAAGCATTCTTTGCAGCGGAGCTTCGGCTTGTTGGCGGATTGTTTCCTCCATGGTGACTTCCGGGCTGAGGTTGAGCAGGCAGTCGTGTAATTTTTGCAGCGTATTCATTTTCATGAATTTGCAATCAGCACAGTTGCAGCGGTCAGTAGGGCCGGCGATCAAGTTTTTATCAGGCGCTTCTTTTTGCAAGCGGTGCAACATGCCACTCTCGGTGATGACGATGATGTTTTTTGCCGGGCTGTCACGACAGAACGTGATCATTTTCTCTGTGGAGCAGACTTCGTCGGCAAGCAAGCGAACGGCAGTGGTGCATTCGGGATGGGCAACGACAGCTGCGTCCGGGTATTCATCCTTGATTTTTTGAATGCTGTCGCGGGTGAATTCAACATGAACGTAACAGGAGCCTTGCCACAGATCCATCTTGCGTCCGGTTTGCTGCATCACCCATTCTCCGAGGTTTTGATCCGGAACAAAAAGAATAGGTCGATCCGCAGGGGCGGCTTCAACGATTTTCACCGCATTGCCACTGGTGCAGATGCAGTCACAGAGGGCTTTGACCCCTGCACTGCAGTTGATGTAGGCGATGACGTAGTAATTTTTATCCTGATTCTCTTTAAGGAAGGCCTCCAAGTCGGGAGCCGGACAGGACTCTTCCAACGAACAGCCGGCATCTTTGTCAGGTAGGATGACGGTTTTGTCCGGGTTGACGATTTTTGCTGTTTCCGCCATGAAATGCACTCCACAAAAAGCAATCACATCGGCGTCGGTTTCACTGGCACGGTATGCCAGCCCCAGCGAGTCCCCCACATAATCGGCGATATCCTGAATCTCTCCGATTTGATAGTTGTGAGCCAAAATGACGGCGTTGCGCTCTTTTTTCAGAGCGAGAATCTGTTCACGAAGGTCGGTGCCTGTGGCGACGGCTGGCATGGTTTATGTAAAGTGCTGAAATAGAAGGGAATTGAGGACAGGTTTATCACCCATCTTACTTTTCAATCGGAAGCTGTTCCTTGCCCCAGTCCATCATTCCTCCATCGAGATGCAGGATGTGATGAAATTTGAGTTTCTTGAAGATGCCTAGTGAGCTGGTGCTGCGTCCGCCACTGCGACAATGAACCAAGTAGGTTTTGGTTGGATCTAGTTTTTTCAGCTCTTCTGCAAATGAGGAAGCTTTGAAATCGATGTTGATGGCACCTTTGATATGCCCGCTGGAAAACTCATCAGGAGTGCGCACGTCCAGTATCACTGTCGTGGGGTTTTTCTTGAGGTGTTCAGCAGCTTGGACAGCAGAGACGTGTTCGAGCTTATGCTGAGTCGCAGGTTTTTTGTCAGCTTTGCTCTTAGCTTGCGCCGGAGCCTCTTTAGCGACACTGCTGGAAGGCGAGCTGCCTTTTTTCTGTGCGGGAGGGGCATCGTTTTTTTGACAACCTCCACTGAAAATAGCAGCGCTGATCACAAGGGCGGGAAAGACGTAAATGGTTTTCATAAAATAGGAGGTGTAAAAAATTGTTGCTGTAAGCTTGAACTATGGTGATATCCAGTGAGAAGTAGAGCAATGAATGTAGTGCTTTGTCAAACCAATATCATCTGGGAGAATAGGGAGGCTAATTTTGTCAGAATCAGAGAATTGCTTGAAACAACAGGCCCTGCAGCCCAAAGCCTGTTGATTTTGCCAGAAATGTTTTCCACCGGATTTTCGATGAATGTGGATAAAATCGCTGAAGATGATCCTTCCGAGGTGGAAGGTTTTTTGACAGAACTGGCGACTGAATATGATTGTGCTGTCATCGGTGGACTGGTTACCCGAGTGGCAGGAGCGGGAGATGAATCTAATTCGGCTGAATCCGGGGGTGAGGCAAAAGGCAAAAATGAATTGCTGGTAGTGGACGCAAAGGGGGCGGAACTGACCCGTTATCAGAAGATTCGCACCTTTCGTTATACCAATGAATATGAACATTACCAAAGAGGCAAAGAGGTTCGTCTGTTTGAGTGGGGAGGTTTTAAAATTTGTCCGCTGATTTGTTATGACCTGCGTTTTCCCGAACTGTTCCGTCGGGGAGCGGCGCAGGGAGCACAAGTGTTTGTGGTGATTGCCAGTTGGCCGTCAGCACGGGTGGATCACTGGTTGACTTTGCTGCGCGCCCGCGCCATTGAGAACCAGGCTTATGTGATTGGGGTGAATCGTTGTGGTGAAGACCCCAATTGGGATTACCCGGGCGCGAGTGTGGTGATCGACCCCCATGGCAAGGTGCTCGCCGATTCGGGCAAAGATGAACAACTGGTCACGGTGAATTTGGAGTTAGATGTGGTGGAGGATTGGCGCAGGGAGTTTCCCGCTTTGGTGGATTTGGAGATATAAGAGTAGCTCAGGTCTGCTCGTATCACGTCATTGCGCCGGTGTTTTTCAGGACAGGCTGTGGGAATGCATGTAGCCATTTAACCCGACCTTACAGACTTTTTATGAAAACCACCTTATTCATACCCCGGTTGATTCTTTTGCTTCTGGTCACTCTTTTGCTTGCCGGCGTGGGGACACTGACCGCCCAGAAAAAAAAGAAAAAAGATCCGCTGCGCCCAACGCCGATGCCCGAGGTGGATGACGCAAAAAATGCTAAAACGGGCAAGGCACCTCCGAGCCAGGACCCCAAGCTGGCAGCTTTTGGTATTTATGAAAATACAAGTGCCTTGCCGAAAAAGGTGGCTGCCGTGGATACCCTTTTGCCACTCAAATTGAAAGAGGGGGATCGCATTGCTTTTATCGGTAATACTTTATTTGACCGGGCGGCGGATTTCGCCCATTTTGAATCCTTTCTTCAACTGGCCTATCCGGATCATCAGTTGGTGATTCGCACCCTTGCCTGGTCGGCGGATGAGACGGATGTGCAACCTCGCCCGGACAACTTCGCCAGCAGCAAACAACATCTGGCCTACGAAAAGATCGACGTCATTTTTGCAGCTTTCGGATTTAACGAATCGTTCGCAGGGGTCGAGCGGTTACCTGAATTCAAATCAAAGCTGACCACCTACCTTATCGATCTCAAAACCAGCGCTTTTAATGGCAAGACTGGTCCCCGGATTGTATTGGTCTCGCCGATTGCCAATGAAAATATCGATCAGGCATACTCAAAACAAGCATCTGTAACGGGTACGGCAGCTTTGCAAATCCCTGCTGCCGATATGAACAACAAGCGTCTGGCCGCTTATAGCCAGGCGATGGCAGAAGTGGCAGCAGAACAAAAAGTTGGTTTTGCGGATGTGTTCGCCTCGACTCAAGCGGCGATGGCCGACGGGCAAAGTGATCTCACTATCAATGGATCGCACTTGAACAATGAAGGTTACAAGGTTTTTGCCGACCAGCTTTTTCGTCAGACTTTCAGCGTATCTCCTCCCAGCGCTAACGAAGAATTGCGAGCGGTGGTCATCGATAAAAACCAACAGTATTTCCATCGTTACCGACCGCTCAACACTTTTTATTATACCGGTGGACGCAGCAAGACTTACGGTTATCTCGATTTCCTACCTGCGATGCGCAATTTCGGCATCATGGTGGACAACCGGGACCAACGTACCTGGCAGATTGCCCAGGGCAAGACCTTCGAGGGAAAACCCGTTGACGATTCCAATTTACCCCCACTGGGGCCGGTGATCGAATCGCGTGGAGCTAACAAGTGGTTGTCGCCGACGGCTGAGTTGGCTGAATTTGACATCGATCCACGTTTTGAGGTCAATCTGTTTGCTTCCGAAGAAGAGTTCCCCGAAATCGCTTGCCCGATCCAAATGCGTTGGGACGCACGCGGGCGTTTGTGGGTCGCTTGTTCCACTACTTACCCGCATCTTTATCCGGGCAATAAACCCAATGACAAAATTGTCATTCTTGAAGACACCGACCACGATGGTAAAGCCGACAAGTCCACGGTTTTTGCCGATGATCTTGAAATCCCATTGGCTTTTGAGCTGACTAAAAACGGGGTTTATGTTTCCGAAGAACCCCATCTGGCGCTGATCCTTGATACGGACGGGGATGACAAAGCGGATTATAAAGAAAAAATTCTGACCGGTTTTGGCACCGAAGATTCCCATCACGCTTTGCATGATTTTCTCTGGACTCCGGACGGGGATCTGATGTTCCGCGAATCGGTTTTTCATCACTCCCAAGTGGAAACGCCCTATGGGCCGATTCGTGCGGACAATTCTGCCTGGTTTCGTTTTCGGCCTAAAACTCAAAAGCTGATCACTTTTGGCAACTACCCGAACACCAATCCCTGGGGGGCGACTTATTCCGATTGGGGGCATCACGTCGCTAGTCATCCAATTTTTGCCAGTGCCTTTCACGCCACCAATCCGCCCTATCCCAAGCAACACCCGAAAGCTAGTAATCTTCCCGCTTATTCAGGGGTTGCAGGGCATGAATTTGTTGATTTCCCGATGTGGCCTGAAGAGCTGCAAGGCGGGTTTATCAAAAATCGTTATAAACCAACCAATCGAGTTGAGATGCATCAATGGGTAGAGAAGGATGATCACTTTGAGGAAAAATACCTCGGGGATTTGTTGTTTTCAAAAAACCTCAGTTTCATTCCGGTTGATCTGCGCTACGGCCCGCGTGGGGCGATGTACATCTGTGATTGGTATAATCCGGTGAAAGGTCACATGCAGTATTCTTTACGCGATCCCCGCCGTGACCGGAAGTCCGGGCGTATTTGGCGCATTGTGCCTAAAGGAGCCAAGCTACAAGACCCGCCAAAAATCGGCGGTGCCAGTATTGCCGAGCTGCTCGACAATTTGAAGCGCCGTGAATACCGCTACCGTTATTGGAGCAAACGTGAATTGCGAGATCAGCATGATCCGATCGCCGTAGCCCAAGCGCTCGATGCCTGGGTGGAAAACCTGGATCCAGCCGACCCGCGTTATCGCCATCACCAGGTCGAAGCCTTGTGGACTTATCGCAGTGTGGATGCGACCGAGCGGGGGGATTTGTTGCGTGAGTTGCTCAATTGTGATGAGCAACACGCCCGCGCTGCTGCTACGCGTCAGTTGCGCTATTGGAATCAAGATCAAGCGGCGACTATCACAGAACTTTCCGCACGGGCAAAAGATGACAATGGTATCGTCAGAATGGAAGCCGCCAATGCGGCGACTTATATCGGCAGCAAGGAAGCCCTCGACGCAATACTGCCGATTCTCGATCTGCCAATGGGGGACCATTTAACTTACACCATGCAGTGTGCCATCGGAGCAGAATCGCTGAATCGATATTGGGAAGGCAATGAAGCTTACCTCAGCAGTCACCCCAAGTTGCTGGCTTTCAGTAAAACCCTGGTCGTCAAAAAACAAAAATTTAAATCGCTCAATCCCAAAACAAGTGCAAAAGACAAGGCTTTTGACCGGCAAAAGAACATCAAAACGGTGAGGATATCCTGCATTCCCGAACGTATTTCCTACACCTTGACCAAGTTCGAAGTGAAACCCGGAGAACCGGTTAAACTGGTCTTCACCAACCCCGACGTCACTCAGCATAATCTCTGTATCGTCGAACCGGGGGCCTTGCAAGAAGTGGGCATGGCGGGTAACGAAATGGCAAAGGATCCCAAAGGGATCGACAAAGGTTTCATTCCTGATTCGCCGAAAATCCTACATCACACGCCTTTGTTGGGTGAGAACACCCGTTTCATCCTGCGTTTTAACGCACCGAAAAAACCTGGCATTTACCCTTATCTCTGCACTTTTCCAGGTCATTGGGTGATCATGAAAGGGGAGATGGTGGTCAAATGACCGGCAACGTTGATTGTAATTTGAGAGCATTCGCAGCTTGAAGCTTCAAATGAATCCTGGGTAATACTAAAAGTCACAACACAGCTACTATGATCAAAAATATTTCCAGACGTCTCGGCCTGAAGTTTCTTGGCCTCGGAACCCTTTCCACCTTTTATCGACCTGCTGAGGGGCTGGCTCAGGGGCAGCAATCGGATATCAAAACCACACGCCTCGATGCCTGGGGCAAAAGCCATGACCGGGTGTTTTTGGGGGGCGGCTTCTGGGCCAATCCAATGGAGGATTGGATGGTTGTCAAAGGCTGGGCGCAGTGTCAAACCGGAGCCGCTAATCGCAGTATCCATTCGCTCACCCATCAAATAAACAACATTAAAGGCAGCTTCGCCATGTCGGTGAAGGTTGGACCACAAGAAGCCGGTAAAAAGGCAGACGGCGGCGCCGGTTTTCGATTGGGAGTGCGCAGTGATCTCAACGAGCACCGCAGCAATGCTTTTGCCAGGGGCGGAATTCAGGCCGGACTGGTGGGTAAAAATTTGGTATTAGGTAATAAAAAGAAAAAGGTCAAAACCTCGGGTGCAGGCCAGGAGTTCGCACTTTATTTGATAGGAGAAGCTAAAGAGGGGGCTTTTCACCTGACCCTGAGTGCCACTTCCTTGAGTTCGGGAAAGCTGCTGGCGGTGGTCTCAAATGTGGTGCCGGCCAAAGGGGTGGAAGGCAACATTGCCTTGGTCAGCAATTACAAGGGGGCACCAAAACGCACAACACAAAAAGGTTACCGTTTCAGTGATTGGAAGGTCGGCGGCGATGCTTTCAAAATCACTGAGAAAAACCGCTTTGGTCCTTTGTTATGGTCGATGTATTCGCTAGGTGATACCCGTGGCGACGAGGGGTTTGTGATGAAGCTCAGCGCCTTGACCGGGCCGCTTGGTGAAAAGGATAATCAAGAAGTTGAGTTGTTTTTACAAAGGGATGGCCAGTGGAAATCGCATGGCAAAGCCCCACTCGATCTTGATGCCTGGGTCGCTACTTTTCGTCTACCTAAATGGAATGAAAAATTGGAGACGCCTTACAAGCTGGTTTATATGGAGCAGCACAAGGATGGCAGCCAGACACCGTCCGAGTGGAGTGGTAAGATCAAAGTTAATCCTGAAGGACGGGCACTGCGACTAGGAGCGCTCACTTGTCAGAACGACTACGCTTTTCCTTATGAACCGGTTGCCAATAATCTGGTGAAATTAGATCCGGACATGCTGTATTTTTCCGGAGACCAGTTGTATGAGAATCACGGTGGTTTTGGCATCATTCGCGATCCGGCTGATCCGGCGATTTTGAATTACCTGCGCAAATTTTATCAGTTTGGCTGGTCTTTCCGCGAAGCGATGAAAGACCGTCCGACGCTCTGCTTGCCGGATGATCACGATGTGTTTCAAGGCAATATATGGGGAGAAGGTGGGGCTAAAATGAAGGATCAGTCCGGTGGCGCTTCATCAAAAGGCGGTTATCGGGAGCCTGCTAAAATGGTCAACGTGGTTCATCGTACCAATACCGCACACCACCCTGACCCATTTGATTCCACGCCAAGCTTACAGGATATCAGTGTGTATTATGGAGAGATCCTTTATGGAGGTGTGAGCTTCGCGATTCTCGGTGACCGTCAATGGAAAAGCGGTCCGGAAAAAGTGGATACTGGCTCGGGACGGGCAGATCATGTTTATGATCCTGATTTTGATACCTCGGCATTAGATAAACCCGGTTTGGTTTTATTGGGAGAGCGGCAGGAGGAATTCCTCAAACAGTGGGGCAAGGACTGGCGTGGGCATACGATGAAAATTCTGCTCAGCCAAACCGTTTTTTCCGGAGTCGCCACTCATCATGGCAAGTATGATGGTTACCTGAAAGCAGATCTGGATTCCGGAGCCTGGCCGCAAACTCCGCGTGACAACGCGATTAACATCATACGCGAATCAAAAGCCCTGCATATCAATGGGGATCAGCATTTGACCACTTTGTCGCAGTATGGTGTCGATCAACAACGTGACAGCAACTGGTCTTTCTGCACCCCGGCAATCGCTGCGGGCTATCCACGCTGGTGGCGTCCGGATGAAGTGGGCATGCCGCATCAGAATAGACCCAAGGCCAATCGTGAAAATACCGGTGAATACATCGATGGTTGTGGTAACAAGGTGTATGTTTACGCGGTGGGTAATCCAATCGTTCCAACCGAGAAAAATCGCTACAAAAAAGCGCACCAAAAAGGCAGTGGCTTTGGCCTGGTTACTATTGATAGCGAGAAAAAAACCTATGCGCTGGATAGCTTCCGCTTTTTGGTTGATGCCAGCGATGGCAAAGCCGACAACCAGTTTCCCGGTTGGCCAGTGACGATCGAACAGAAGGAGAATGGTGGGGATAATATGCTGTCTTGAATAACTTCC
Organism: Verrucomicrobiota bacterium; assembly: GCA_024277195.1. Lineage (GTDB taxonomy): Bacteria > Verrucomicrobiota > Verrucomicrobiia > Verrucomicrobiales > DEV007 > JAADHD01. Next base: position 57,109 of record JAJRVS010000050.1, read on the forward strand.
GACAAGGTTGTGACCTTCGGGGCTAATTCTTTCCTATTTCATAGGAAAAGATATTGATGGCGTGTCATCCACGGAGGGTTGGCCGTCCATGCGGCTTGGAGCTATTAGTTTTTCTCAATAAATTTCACTAATCTTTCAGTTAGTAGTTTTGCGCCGGAAATGTGAAGGTGGTCGATGTCAGAGAAATGTTCGTGTTTGAATTCGTGATGGCCACTCTGGTGGATGTCGAGAAAATGAACGGATGAAAACCTTTCACTGAGGATTTTTAATTTTTCCACCAATCGAGCATAATCAGCTTTGCCGGTATCATCACCATCAACTACCGCAGTGTCCGCAACCAAGGGGTGGTAAGGGGGGGTGAAGAGCAGGACTTTGATTTTGCTTTGTGCTAATTTTTCTACCGATTTTCGGAAGCGTAGCCAAGCCTTGTTGTTCCAAGTGAATTGCGGATTTCGGCATTTCTTCAGCATGGCTTTGCGGGTGTCGTCCGGCAGAGGAACTGCAAAATCGCGGGTTTCTCTTTTTGCCCAACCCCAGGGATGCAATTTGCTGTCGAGAGTTTCTCTGATTTGATCGAAGGTGGCCGGTTTTGCTGACGTGGTTTTATTGATCAGTTGCTGCCAGTGTTGCTGGTCGTAGAGATAACCCGGACTTTTTTGAAACAGTTGAGCCCGTCGATCGATGGCGTAATTTTGATTAAATATTCGAGGGCTTATTCCCCATATTACCCATTCGAGACGGGGGAGGTTGGCGAGGTATTGGTCCGCCAGGAGGCTTTGAAATTCAATGCCACTGCCAGCTGGGGATAAATTCAAGGCAACAGGCACGTCGGTGTTGCCCGGTTGATAGAACAACTCCGGATCTACAGCTGCGGCACTATGCGAATTACCCAGCACGGCGAGTTTTAACTGGTGGCGGATCAGCCAATAGACTTTCAGGCGTCGGGTAATATCGCTGCGGTAATCATGACGAAGGTTTTTGGGAGGAGTGTAGTCTTCAGGGATGGGGGTGAGGTCGTAGTAGATTTTTTCTTCGGGATCAAAACCCAGATCGTTGCGCTGATAAACAGAATTGAGCTCTGGCATGGATGAGAGCGGGGTTAGGTAGAGGGTTTGCATCGTTCCCTGTTGAGTGGCGAGTGGTAAATTCTGTTTATTGGTGATCGCCCACTGGGCGATACGAATTTTATCCGAGTCGGGCTTTTTACCGTCAAAGACTTCCACTATTTGGTATTCATTGATGATCAACGCTTCTTCGTAAGGGCTGATTTGATCCAAAGTGGGGACGGTAGAACTTTGAGTGAGAGTGACTTTGAGGTGAAGATCAACTGCTGTGTCAGTGTGATTATCTGAAATCTCACTGATTTCATTTTCACAGCTACTCACACACATGGCTACTGCGGCAATGATCACCCAGGAGAATAATAGAGCTGGGTAAGGGCTTTGCATAGGTGGGTGAGATAAAGTTATCAAATGGCAGCAAGGTTTCCACAAAAAGAGGGTTTTGCCAGTGCTCTTTATGATCTCAAAAGAGTGAAATATTCCACTGATTCCGCTTTGGCAGACGGGGGAATTCGGCTAGAGTGGTAACTGTGTTGAGCAAAATACCCTCGAGAATCCTTTTGACGACAAGCTACTGCGTTGTGGTTTGCTGTTTGGCGCTGTCTCCATCCTACGCTCAACAGCCGGATAAAAAAGTAGCAGAGAACTTGCAAGGCAAACAAGCCGTAGTAAAAAAAACGCCAGAAAGTGCACAGGCTGTGGCAAGTAAAGAGGAGCTGCTGGGGAAAATAGTTGTCGATCCGATCCCTGCACAGTTTGAATTATGGGCGGACCGTTTGGGTTTCAACTGGCAATTGATGCAGAGTGGAGCCTTGCAATCCGGACCGCTCAGTTATTACCAATCGGCGATGGGTTTGGTGATCAATGGCAAGGCGTTCAAAGCGACCAAGGCTGAACGTTTGGATGGTGGTGCGGTGAAAGAGGGGCAGCAGGGGCGTTTGTTATTAAGTAGCGAAGCGGAAGGGGTGATGGTTTCACGGGATGTTTGGTTTGACCCCGAACGTGGAGGGGTTCGATATGTTGATTCTTTTTCCAATGCAAAAGGCAAAGCGGCGGTGCGTCTGACGCTACAGCTAAAAACGATGTTTCGATCCAGTTGGCAGGATCTGCATGGCAGTTCGGGCAAAATCATGGGGGGGCGGGATTCCAGCAATTTGGGTTCACGGGATCACGCGGTATTGATCAAATACAGTCGCTCGGACGGGCGTCCGGATACGGTGGTTTTAGTAGCGGGTGACGGCGAAGTGGAAAAACCTAAACTGGCGTTCTCTTCGAATCACCGGGAGTTGTCTTTTATTTATCAATTGGAAGTCCCCGCTGGTGGCAAGGTGGCATTGGTGCATTGGATCATGCAACGCAATCTGGGGTCACCGGATGAAGTGGACGAAGTGCTGCGCCCCTTTTATTTACGCCGCCGCTTGTTGCAACCACGCGTGGAACGCGGGTTGGTGAAAGTGGTGGCTAATTTTACTGAAGCGGCTTTACCTGAAAACACGGTGCAACCGTATTCCTTGGAATCCCTGGTGGCGTTGAAGCAGGCGACCCGGCCTTACGGTGCCCAGCGCTTGTGGGAAGATGTGTTGTGGATCACCGCAGAGAACCAGTTGGCCGGTAAGGTTAATGAAAGCGCAAAATTGAAGATCAAGACGGTACTAGGAGAGCGAAACGTAGCGATTGCTCAGGTGGCTGCGATTCAAGGGGGTGGTGGGGTAGGACGCACCCCGAGGGTGTTTTTACGGGACGGTCAGGTTTTGGCAGGGAATATCGAAGCTCGGGATCTGAGCATGACCAGCCGTGATGGTTGGGACATGGAGTTGAAAGTGGAGGACTTGATGTTTTTGCTGACGCAGTTGCGTGAGATTGACGGTAAAGCACCGGAGGGGACGAGCAAGTTTGTGGCTTTACGTAGTGGTGACGTGCTGGCCGTTGACGAGGCAACTGCGAGCCGGGTGGAATTGGATGTATTAAGTCCCTGGGGGGCGGATCGTTTGTCTTTGACGCAGATCGAGTCTCTGCGTTACACCAATGGGGCAGTACCCAAGTATCGACTGCACCGCAATGACGGTTCCTGGATGAGCGTGTTTCTCAGTGGTGAGGATCTGGGTTTAAAAATCCCCGCAGCTGATCCGGTGCAAGTGAGTCCAAGTGAAATTGCAGGAATTTGGAGTATAGGAAAGCCCGATTTGCAGAATAAAGCCGATGACGATGAATGGTTGGACTTTGAAGATATCGGAGAAAGGGCAAGTTTGCCGACGCCATGTTGCCTGCTGGTGGGTAGCAACTTACTTCATGGCGAAATCTCAATGGATGTTTTGCATTTGGTATCAGGGGCTGCAGTGACAAAAATAAATCCCGGAGAAATCGTATCAATGGAACGCGTGGATGACCAAAGTGTGCTGCCGGTGTTTAATCTGGAATTGAGCGGCGGTAATCGCTTGAAAGGCAAACTGCGCGAACGCTCGTTGACCGTAAAAACTTCAGCGCGCACTTGGGAGATTCCGGTGCAGCATTTTATTTCTTATCTTAACAAGGAGGTGAAATGAGATTGGCCCAGTATCATTGTTTCAGTTTTTTCAGCCTAGCGTTGCTCTTTTGTCTGGCTTTGTGTTTTGGGTGTCCTGTTGAGACGACGGCACAAAACAACCCTGCGGTCATGAGCCAAAAACCGGTGAAAGTCGAACGCCTGGTACCTGCGGCGATGGGCATACGAACGGACAAGCAGGGCAACAGTTGGAATGTCGAGCAAAACGGCAATCTGGGCCGGGTCGGTAACAATATGATGGTGAACAGTGGGCTCAGCTTGTACATCAATAATCAACAGTTTTACACCTACCAGCCAATGATGACGGCGGACGGCTCGGAGTATGTGCTGCATAACCGACGGAGCTCAGCGATGATGGGTTTGCAAGTAGTGAGAAGAATTCGCCTATTGGAAAAACAGGGGGTGATGCGCTATTTGGAAGTTTTGACCAATACCACGTCCAACCCTTTGACCGTCAATCTCAGCTTGCGAACTAATTTCAGTGGCAATTACAAAAACTTCATCAGCAATGACGGGCGTTCCAATTCGGTGATGATGGGAGCGCGGGAGAGCGGCGTATTGGTGATGCCTGGGTCAAACCAGATCAACCGGGCGTTTATTTTTTCATTGTGTTCGGAAAAAAGCGCACTCAAACCGAGCATCAGTAGTCAGAATAAATACGCACTGAATTTTCAATACAACGTATCCATGGCGCCGGGCCAAACGGTGGTATTGGCTCATGCGGTGACCCAGGTGCCTTTACCTACGAGCTTTGAGCGCAAAACGATGAGGCGCCTTTTTCGTCCGGTGACTCTCGCAAGACTTCAGTCTTCGATTCCTAGGGGGCTAAGAAACCTGGTGATTAATTACATGGGGAATACACTTTCAGGGGGAGTGGCTTTGATGGAGGGTTCCGATGTGGGGGGGCTAGGAGTGGATCGTTCGAGCCGCGATACACTGGCGATGGGGGAGAAAACACGATTGCTCGGCAAGGCCATCTGTTCCAGGCTGACGATAAATACCGTTTATGGACAGGCTGAGATTCCTTTTGAAAAAGTCGCGGCGCTGGTGGGCGGCAACCGGGGACGTCGGGATGGGGCTCGGGTATTCCTGCGGGATGGGCAGGTGTTCAGCGGTGCAGTGGAGGTGAAAGGTTTGCGTTTTGTGATGGCCGGAGGCGGCAGCATGAATCTTGATGTGAGCAAACTCGATCGGTTGGTGATGGGGGAAATCGCCGACGAGGGCAAGTGGGATCGCAGTGTGGGGGCGATGCTGGAAACTTATGGCGGAGATCGTTTGGCCGCAGTTGATGGAGCGGTGTTGAACTTTTTGGGTATGACTTCATGGGGCCCGTTGGCATTCAACCTGGAGGACATCGCATGGATGGCCCCGCAAGAAGAAGAGGCGGTGGGGCATTATGTGGAGTTCAAAAACGGGGCGCGGAATTTTGTCTACCTGATGGGCGATCGGGTGACTTTGGATTTGGCGTTTTTTGGTCAACAAAAGATCAAACTGCACGAAATCCGAGCAGTGGTGACACGAGTTTCGATCGAACGCAGTGAAGCGGTCAAATCGGGAAAGGTGGCGATTTCGGAAGATGGCCCGGTGATTCTGGAGCCTTATCTCAAGGCGGCGGGCAACCAGTTGATTATAGGCAAAGTGACCAATGGCCTGCTCAGGGTATTGACTCACACCGAAACGGTAGAGGTGAGGCCGGATGAAGTGCGCTTAATGAAAAATGTCAGCGAAGACCTTGGTAGCGATGAAGGAGAAAACTCAATGTTTCGATTTGAACTGTGGGGGGGAGGAGTGATCACCGGTTACTTGGCTGAGAATTTTTTGTCACTACGGGTTCGGGGTAAAGATTGGCGGGTGCCTCTTCGCGATGTGAGGGAGTTGGTAACCCCGGTGCCGCAACTTGGTGAAACGGTGCGCAAGGATCTTTCCCGTCTCATTCGTCAGATGGGGGCAGCTGAGTGGCAGATGAGGGAAAAGGCGAGTGAAGAGCTGCTTGAATTCGGTTACCTGGCCAAATCAATTCTGGAACAGGAATACCAGACCAACCGTGATCCTGAAGTGCGCAGACGAATCGGACAGGTATTGGCAAAGCTGGGGCAATGAATAATAAATTTGAATGAGCGGGTCTAGCGCCAGTGACGCGGGGAAACCAGAGCGAGAAGATGTGAATACGGAGGAACTTTCACTATCAGTCTTGGCGCGTCTGGTTCAAGCGCGTTTGGCGGGGATCCGTTTCCGTGAATGGTTGAAACAAGGCCAGATCATCGTGCCGGTGATCGCCATAGTGGGCATTGTAGCTTTGAGGGTATGGGGGCATTGGAACTCGGGCGAAATTTGGGTGGCTTTGACTCTATTATTTGTTTGGTTGGCGCTGGGAGCTTTATGGACCCGGCTTCATCTTCCCAACTCCCTGACCGCATTGATGGTGTGGGATGAACGTTCCGGTTCAAAGGATATGTTTGCGTCGGCTTTTTCTTTTGAGCAAAAAGAAGAGTTGATCAGCGAGGGCGAAAAACGGCATCTGTTGAATGTTCGGAACAAGTTGCCCGATGCGCGCGGGCAGGTAGAGGGAACTCTGCCCCTGCCTTCGATCAGAACCGCCGTTTTGATGATGGCCTTGCTTTTGTTTTTTGCTTTGCTGCCGGTTTTGCGCCCGGGCATTGCCGCAGGGGATGCGCGTCTATCGGATGAGATGCTGAATGAAGCCCAACACCAGGGGGATCTTTTGGCAAACAAGGATGAAGCTTTCAAATCGATGGAAGGCCTGACTGAAGAGGAAAAAGCTGCGGCTAAAAAATTGCAGGAAATGGTGAAAGGAGTCTCTGAGGAATTGAACAAATCCGAAGGGAAAAGTGCGCGTGAAGTATTAAGTGCGCTTGAGCAGCGCGCCCGGGCGGCGGAAAAACTGGCTAAAAAACTAGCAGCTGGCACCGATGACTGGGCATCGGAGGAGATGTTGAAAGAGATGAGCCAGCACGCGGATCTGGCGGATTTGGCCAGCGCATTAAAAGACAAAAATGCGCAATTGGGTTCGGCGGAATCAGACCGCTTGGAAAGCATGTTGGATGATCCTGAAATCAAGGAGGAAGTGCAACAACGGATGAATACGGCATTGGCCCGCACTATGAAAGCTGCCAATAAGGAGGATAAAAGCAAGCCTGTTGGTGAGCATGTGGGTAATGCTTCAATTAAAATGGAAAGCAAGCAGCCCAAACCGGCCGCGCGGGACTTTGGACGTTTGGCGGATCATTTTCGCAAGTTGGCGCGTCGCGAAGCGGCGCAGAAAAAAATGCAGGAGCTGGCCAATCAATTACGTGAAGCCGGAAGTAAAATCAGCGGCAGCAAATTGCAGCAAATGAAAAAGCTGGCGAGTAACCAAGCGGGAGCCAAGATGCCCAAAGGAATGAAACCTTTGCAAGCGGGTAAGGCTGGCAAACCCGGTGCTTCGATGGCCAATAACCCGATCAATCAACAAAACACCTCACAGTCACAACTGCCTATTCCTGGGATTCAGAACCAACCTTCCGGCGCAGGGCAAATGAAACCGGGGGGAGCCGCACCGGTTCCGGGTTCTAAAAACCCACAGCAAGGACCTGGGAAAGGGCCAGGCAAGGCGATGGCGATGGGGCAAGGTCAGGGCAAAAAATCCGGAGCACCCGGATTGATGGCTCCAGTTCCCGGGCAGGGGCAGGGAATGAAAGCACCTGGTGCAGGATTGGGCGCAGGACAGGGTAATGGAAGTAGCGCGGGTTCGGCGGTGGCTGCAGCGGGTGGTCAGAATGTGGGCAACGGAACGACAGGTTTGGCGGCGAATAAAACCGCAGCGCAGAAAGCGGCTCGGGATTCAAAAGTAGCCGCACAAATCAACGCGGATGGAGAATCCACAACGCGCTCGGTGCAGGGCAAAGCGCGGCAGGAAACAGCACAACGTGAGCGACAGCAAGCAGCGGTGGATTTCATCAAGGTAGAGGAACAGGCTCTGGACGAGCAATCTTTACCTTTGTCGCGCAGAGATCATGTGCTCAAGTATTTCACTGCCCTGAGGGAACGATTTAAAGAAGAAAAATAACCTACAGATTTTATTGGAAAACAAAGGAAGTGTAGCGCTTGGATATTCTGAATCCTGACTACTGAATCCTGACTACTAAAAAAAAGATATGGAAAAAGACTTGGAAAAATTTCGTAAAGATTTCGCTTTGCTCAAAACCGAAATACAAAAAGCCATCGTGGGTTATGATGATTTATTAACAGATATGCTGGCAGCTATTTTTTCCCAAGGGCATGTGCTGCTCGAAGGGGTGCCTGGCTTGGGGAAGACTTTTTTGGTCAAGGTATTGTCCGAAGTGATGGGTTTGGATCCGGGCAGGGTTCAGTGTACTCCGGATTTGATGCCTGCGGATATTCTGGGAACTCAAATCGTCAATGAAGATGAAAACGGCCGCCGCCGAATGGACTTTGAAAAAGGGCCGGTATTTGCCAATCTGGTATTGATTGATGAAATCAACCGGGCGACGCCGAAGACCCAGGCCGCATTGCTTGAGGTGATGCAGGAGCATGCGGTGACGATGGGTGGTGAGCGGCACGAGTTGCCAACTCCGTTTTTTGTGATGGCGACTCAGAACCCGATGGAGATGGAAGGCACTTATCCATTGCCGGAAGCTCAATTGGATCGGTTTATTTTTAAGTTGAAGCTGTCTTTCCCTGACGAAAAATCCTTGGTGGAGATTTCCAAGCGCACCACGGGTTTTGAACAGGCACAATTGAAAGAGGTGATCAAGGGCAAGCGTTTGATTGAGTATCAAAAGCTAATGACCAAAGTGCCGGTGGCCGATCATGTGACGGCTTATGCCGCACGCTTGATATTGGCTACGCACCCCGATGTGGAAGGCGCGAATGAAGATGTGAAGCGTTATGTCAGTTATGGAGCCAGTCCGAGGGGCTTGCAGGCACTGGTTCGAGGTGCGCGCGTGCATTCGGTATTGGATGGACGCACGACCGTTTCTACTGACGATGTGCGCCGGGTTGCTTCCGGAGTCTTGCGGCACCGGATTATTCTCAACTTTGAAGGCGAGGCCGAAGGCATCGACATCGATCAATTGGTGACCGATTTGTTGGACAAGGTGCCGACCCCTTCCGAAGCTAGTGC
>JAJRVS010000051.1 GCA_024277195.1 Verrucomicrobiota bacterium
AAGCACTGCCCTGACACTTCATCAGGGCAAAACTGCTCACCAGCATGGTCTCTACCTTATCTTCTCCAGCAAAAACATCGGCAGATCCTTGATCGCGATGCGTTCCTGCTTCATCGAATCACGCTCGCGTATAGTCACGGTGTCTTTTAAATCAGGGTTTTCCTCACCCAGAGTATCAAAATCGATGGTCACCCCGTAAGGCGTGCCAATTTCATCCTGACGCCGATAACGGCGGCCAATCGCACCACCTTCGTCATAAAACACATTCATCAGAGGCGTCAGCATCTTCTGCACTTCCCGCGCTTTGGCCACCAGCTCGGGTTTGTTTTTCAACAGCGGAAAAACACCACATTTCACCGGAGCCATGCGCGGTTGAAAACGCAACACCGTGCGAGTTTCCTCCTTGCCCTTGTCATTGGTGATGGTTTCCTCTTCGTAGGCTTCACAGATCAACGCGAGGATGGTGCGGTCACAGCCTGCACTCGGCTCCACCACATGCGGCAGGAACTTCTCTTTGGTCTCCTCATCGTAATATTCCAAGGGCTTGCGGCTGTGTTCTGCATGTTTGCCCAAGTCATAATCGCTACGGTAAGCGACCCCTTAGAGTTCCTGCTGTCCAAAAGGAAAGTCATACTCAATGTCGTAAGTCTTGGACGAATAGTGTGCCCGTTCCCCATCCGGTATAGCAAGCACGTGTAACTTGTCCCGATCGAGTCCCACTTCTTCGTAGAAGGAAAGGCGTTGTTTCAGCCAGTAATCGGTGAGTTCGAGCCCATCTTTAGGATGGCAAAAATACTCGATTTCCATCTGTTCGAATTCGCGCGAGCGAAAAGTGTAATTGCGTGGATTGATCTCATTGCGGAAGGCCTTGCCGATCTGGGCGATACCAAATGGCAATTTCACCCGATTGGAGTCCATCACATTTTTATACTGGACAAAAATAGACTGTGCCGTTTCGGGCCTAAGATACGCAACCGCATTCGCATCATCCTCGTCCGCGCTCGCCCCGATGCGCGTCTCGAACATCAGATTGAAATCCTTGGGCTCGGTCAGCAAAGAACCGTTCTCCGGGTTGAAGCGAATCGAGTCAATCACCTGCTCGGATCGTTCACCGGCCAACTCGAGCGTCTTCGGAGAAATCTGTCCGTTTTTAAGGAACTGCGCATAGAACTGCCGCGCCGTCTTACGCGCCTTGTTCTCATTCTCTCCTTCACTGAGCAATACGGCAAACTCGCGCTCCACGGACCATCCACTCTCCTCATGGCTGGCACCGGAATACCAGTAAGCGGTTCCAGACTGGGCGGGAATCTGATCCGATCGCAACCGCGCCTTGCTCAGCAGGCAATCACTCATCGGGTCGGAAAACCCGCCGACGTGACCAGAGGCTTTCAATACATCCTGATGGGTCAAAATCGATCCGTCCAGACCGACGATATCATCACGTTCCTGCACATTGCGGCGCCACCAGTAATCTTTTAAATTGCGCTTCAGCTCAACTCCCAAAGGGCCGTAATCCCAGCAACCGTTCAAACCACCGTAGATCTCCGCTGACTGAAAAATGAACCCACGTCGCTTGCAGAGACTGACGATTTTTTCCATCGCCACCACGCCGTCACTCTGTTTATCCTTGTTGCTCATAGCTAAAATATTATTCCTCCCTGCTCCGAATCCATCCATCCGCCCGAATCCAAGGGACGTTTCCCTACAGTCGAATAGCAGTAAATTCAAGCCCTATGCCACCCGACCCTCAAAATCGGGTGCAGGACAAAAAAGTTAGCAATTGATTATTGAAAGCTAGATTATCACACATCAACATCATTCCGCCCTTTTAGGGCTGGTAATAAAACCGATCTAGTCCCAGCGCTGCGCACCGGGCTATCACATTTTGTCCTTTCAGGACAGTATGCTTTCATCTCTTTTGCACCAACGGTGCCCAATGATTTAGCCCAGTGCGAAGCGCTGGGTAAAGAACCGAGTTCTTCCGGCCCTACAAAGGGCGAAACGCATAGCGATCAGCAGCTTGGCTATTTTATCTTACGCCCCTCAAAATCCTGGCCTTGCAAGAGACCTGCCATGTTTGATATCATTTCCCGCCTGTTCTCCTACCGCTCGCTCTCGGCGGGTAGGGACACCCGCCCTACGTCGCGCGCCCTCCCCCTCCCATTTTCCGCCTTATTCGTGGCTTCCTCTTCTATAACTTGCCGCAAAACCTCTCGATCCGCTCCAAGCCCTTCTCCAATTGCTCCATGCTGGTCGCGTAACTCAAGCGAAAATAGTCATCGGCACCAAAAGCAATGCCCGGCACCGCCGCCACCTGCTCGTCTTCGAGTAACCTGGCACAGAACTCCGAGGACTTGAGGCCCGTTCCTTCGATATTGGGGAAAAGATAAAAGGCACCTTCGGACTTATAACAGCTCAGCCCCTTGCACTCACTCAAACGAGCGTGGGCAAACTCACGCCGCTTGGCAAATTCAGTCATCCAAGCTGGTAAATGAGACATCGGCTGGGTCATCGCCGCCACTCCACCAATTTGAGCAAAAGAAGTTGGGTTACTGGTGCTGTGACTCTGAAAAGCCGCGATTTTTTTAGCAATCGGCAAGGGTGCCGCCATGAAACCCAGGCGCCAGCCCGTCATGCTCCAGGCTTTGGCAAAACCATGCACGATGATCGTCTGCGCTTGATGGTGTTCGGAACAAGTGGCCACACTTTTATGCACTGCCCCGTCGTAGAGCAAATGCTCGTAAATTTCATCGCTCAAGATCAACACCCCCTGCTGCACACAAACATCCCCCAAGGCCCTGATCTCATCTGGGCTGTAAACCACCCCAGTTGGATTGCTCGGTGAGTTGAGAATAAAAATCCGCGTGTTCTCATTGATCGCTTCACGCAACTGCTCCGGAGTGACCTTGAAATGAGTCTCATCCCACGTCTCTAAAATCACCGGTGTGGCTCCCGCCATGCGCACCATTTCAGGATAACTCAACCAATACGGAGCGGGCACGATCACTTCGTCCCCTTGCTGACACAGAGCCATCATCACATTAAAACAAGAATGTTTTCCTCCGCAGGAAACCACGATCTGGTTGGCCTCATATTTCAGACCATTCTCACGCTCGAACTTATCCGCAATCGCCTGTCTCAATTCAGGAATTCCTGCTGCTGGCGTGTATTTGGTAAAACCTTCATCCAATGCTTTTTTGGCCGCATCCTTGACAAAATCCGGGGTATCAAAATCCGGCTGACCGGTTCCAAAACCCACCACATCGATCCCGGCCGCCTTCATTTCCTTGGCTTTGCCGTCGATCGCCAAGGTTACTGAGGGGGTCAATGAAGCCGCTCGATCTGAAAATTTGTATTGCATAATTTTTAAGTCGAAATTCCTAATCGGCCCTACCAGGCACCTGATCTTTTCCATCCCAAATGTGGCTGGAACGCCTCTGCCGCGGCAACACCTGCCTGATTCCCACGCGCACGCGCCTGATCGCGCATAATGTCTGCCAAAGGGGAAAAATCAGCGTTGCTTCCACGCGCCAACTGGCTGGTGTGGCAGTTCAGCATGGATAATTTCAGCTCAAGGTAGTCACTGACATCAAGAAAAAATCCTGGTTCGAAACGGGTCATGTTAATGGTATCCATCCACCACAGTGTCGGTGGAGCCGCCAGCGCCGCAGAGCCGGTCACATGACCGGCCGAAGCACAAAACCACGACGCAGCCTCAGCCAAAGCAGAAGCCTGTTGGTGATCCGGATGATAATCTTTAGCCGAATGAGCCAATATCAAAGTTGGCTTAAACTTCCTAAAAATCTCGATCAATACTTTGCGTGACTGGTAATCATCAAACAATTCGCCATCAGCAAAACCCGCCTGATAAAATTGTGCGCCCAGTAAATCTGCCGCAGCTTGCATCTCGGCACTTCGCACGGCACCCAGATCATCAAGCGGCGGATCACTCTGCCCCTTGTCCCCCCGGCACATCACGCAAACCGCAATCTCCGCGCCATCCGCCTTGGCTCTCGCCAAAGTCCCTGCGCACAACAACTCCGCATCATCCGGGTGAGCCACCACCGCTAATACTCGATCATTTTCAAAGTTAAACTTCATCTTTATAATCCATTTATCTTAAACCAATGTCGGGCAAGGCCGCAACATATTCTGCCACCGTTAATCTGGCATCCGGGTGGTTTTGCATCAGGGAAGCCGGGCAAGCAGCACTCACTGAATCGTGCAAGACCCTCCTAACCACTGCGCTCTGCCAAAGCCGGTTGCAATAAAAGCGCAGTTTGTTCGCCGCCAGAATTTCCTTCATCCCCACCGTGATCGCCCGCCGGGGTATCACCGACAAACCACCGCCAACCGTCACTGAATTAATAGTGATCGTTTCACGGCTCAAGTTCAAATTACGCGTCGGGCGCGCGGCAAATTCCTCCACCGAACAAAGTTCCCCAGGCTCCGGAGGTTCATTAAATGCCATGTGACCATTGATACCAATGCCACCAAAACAAGCATCCAGTCCTCCACGCGATTCAATCAAATTCTCAATTCCCACTAAATCCCCTGGATCTGGGAAGACTCGATTTTCTTCCAATGGTGCTAATTCCGGATCGATCAAATCATAGAACTGCCGCTTCATGTAACCACGGAAACTCAACGGATGATCCACCGGGATCCACTGCTCATCCTCAGTAAGGTACTCATCCATGTTGATCAAAACCACCTGCCTCCAGTCCTTGCCCCCTTGATTGATCATCTCAGCCAAAACAGGAAACTGGTCAACCGGGCCGACCGGAATGATCATCGTCGCACAACGCCCTTGCGCCTGCGCGGCATCCACCACCGTCATCATCTCCGCCGCCATGCTCGCCGCAATCTCATCCATCCCCTTCACCACCTCCACCGTCACCGAAGTCCCCTTCCCCAAATCAGCCTCAGGCACTCTTAAATACTGCGGATATAACGAGCTCTCCATCTCAATCATGCTGAATTTTTTACATCCCACCTCACAATTGTCAAACCTTTTATTCCATTATTAGAATAACCCCGCACCCAAATTAGGGGTCA
>JAJRVS010000052.1 GCA_024277195.1 Verrucomicrobiota bacterium
ACCAAGCCAGCGCCCGCAGCCCACTGAACTTCAACTGCCGCATCAAAATATAACGAACAGCCTCCTTCTCATCATCCCCAAACAGCTTGTATTTCCCCGCCGTCCGGCTCACCACATGATAATAATTCGTCTGCCCCGCCTCACCCAACAAAAATCCCCGCGTCTTTCTCATAAAAACCACCCTATCAACCTCACCCCCAATCCACAAGCAAAAAATAACTTTGGGCCTGACTCCATTTATTATTTTTCTCAATCAGCCTCATCCCACCTCAATCCCATTGCGCATCTGGCCATCAAGATCTACGCTACCACTACATACCTCTGCCAGTCTATCCATGACCATCCTTATAACTAACGACGACGGAATCACTGCTCCCGGCCTAGCTGCCCTGCGTGATGTCTGCCGCTCACTGGGCATCAATGCCAGCAAAATTTTCACCGTCGCACCTGACCGGGAGCTCTCTCAAAATGGCCACCGCATCACCACCTACAGCCCGATCAAAGTCGAACAAATCGATGCGCAACACTATTCCGTCTCCGGCACTCCCGCCGATTGTGTTCGACTTGGATTGACTGAACTTCTGCCCTGCAAACCCGACCTGATCCTTTCCGGTATCAATCCCGGCGGAAACATGGGACACGACCTTTACATATCAGGAACCGTCGCTGCTGCCCGCGAAGCCGCCTACCACGACGTGCCCGCGTTCGCGATTTCCCATTATCTTAAAAACGAGCTCGCTCTGCATTGGGAAACCGCCAGCCACCGTGCAGCACGAGTATTAAAAATCCTGCTCAATCAAAAAACTGACGATGGAGTTTTCTGGAACATCAACCTTCCCCATTTACCCTCCGATGCCGCCGAACCTGAAATCGTTTTCGACTGTCCACCCGAACGCCACCCCCTACCCAATAGCTTCAAATCCACTGAAGAAGGCTTCGTCTATACCGGCGACTACAGTCAACGCCCGCAAAGCCCAGGCTCCGATGTTGCCGTCTGCTTTGGCGGCAACATTGCAGTTTCCAAAATCTCCGTATAACTTTGCTTCATGGCCGACCAATCCAACGATCCGCCTTCAAAACAACGAGCGCTGAAAGACGAAGCACGCCAGATTCTTGGTAACTGGGACAGCTTCTTGAAGCCCCAGGGCTACCCTCCCTATTTCGAACAGCCTGAAAACACAACCATCCCCGCTTTCGACCCCAGCGCAGAGAAATTCAGCCCAGCAAATGCCTGGTGGTTGTCCGAACTCTGCCGACTAGTTTACACCCCCGACAACAAGGAAGGGCGCAAGCCATGGAAAAAAATCGTCCGTTTTGACTACTTGGAAAACACCACGTTTAAAGAGATTCATTCCATTCACAAAACCGGTACCCATGCCGCCATTTACCGCTGCCACGCTCTTGGACAGCCTGACGACATTTATCACATCCTCTGTTTTCGAGGCACCAGCCGTTTCCGCCAATGGGTGCTGAACCTCAGCCCCGCACCCACCCGCTGGCATCCAAAAAATACCAGCATAACAAAAAAAACGGCAACCCCCAATTCTGAAGAACCCTACGTTCACAGTGGCTTCAAGATTCTATTCGACCGTATCTGGCCACTGATCGAGCCCGTCATCGCCGATATCCCCGGCCCCTTCATCTACACCGGTCACAGCCTCGGTGCCGCCCTCGCCACCATGGCAGCCCTACGTAAAGCCCCTGCCCGACTCTACACCTTTGGGTCGCCCCGCATCGGCAACGCCGCCTTCCGAGATCAACTCGACCACCCACCTCATTTTCGTATCTGCAACCACCACGACATCGTCACCCTGCTACCGCAAACCGTAGATCAACTACAACCCTTCGATTTCCATCATACGGGACATTTCATCTACCTCGACGAAAACGGAGAAGCTCAGCACAATCCTGAGCCTGAGACCCTGGCCAACGAAGACTGGACTCCCGACAAGCCCCTCACCTATCTCACCCGCACCTTCAACAGCCCCCACCCACCCGAATGCATCCGTGATCACTCGCCAATCCAATACAGTAAAAAACTGGCCGCTCTAGCAACTCATCCTCTCAAAATGTGAGACCCTCTTTTAAAATAAGTAAATTCATCTAGACAAGGCAAAGTTAGCAGTCGATTCCTTTCCCAGAATAACGATTTCAGCCACCCCCCACCATGATCGTCGACGTCCACAGCCACGCTTGGAAATACCCACAGCACTTTTCCGCAGACTTCATCGAGCAAGCCAAACAAGCCCGAGCCGGTCTTGAAGTCGACTTGACCGTCCACTACGACGATTACAAGAAAACCATACCCGCAGATGAGAAAGTCCACACCATCGTCTTCGGCGGCAAAGCCAAACTCAGTGGACTGTGGGTCGATGATCAGCATGTAGCCGACTATGTCAAACAGTCCCCCAGTGACATAACCGGATTTCTATCCATCGACCCGACCATCAACGGTTGGCAGGATGAAATGCGCAACGGCCATCAAAAACTCAAACTCAAAGGAATTAAATTGCTGCCGATGTACGCGGGCTTCAAACCCGACGATACCAAACTCGACGAGCTTTGGCAGTATGCCAGCGACCACCAACTGCCCGTATTGCTACACACCGGCACCACCTTTATTTCACAAGCCCCGCTCGAATGCACCCTGCCCCGCCATCTCGACCCGGTCGCAACCCGCTTTCCCGAAGTTAAAATCATCATGGCGCATCTCGGTCACCCCTACGAAGGCGAAGCCATCGTCGTTGCGCGCAAACACCGCAACGTTTTCACCGACATCAGCGCCCTACACTACCGCCCCCACCAACTGTATCACTCTCTGATGCTGGTGCAGGAATACGGCATCTGGAACAAAGTGCTGTTCGGCACCGACTATCCGTTCACCACGGTCAACGCCACCATCGACGGATTGCATCAGTTGAATCAAAACTTCGCGCCTTCCGCCGCTGCACGCCTGAACGATGATGAAATCGAAAAAATGATCCACCGTGACAGCTTGAGCCTGCTAGGGCTGAAAAACTGAACTTCTAACCATGCACACACAAGAACATTTACAGAAAATCGGCGTGATCGGACTGGGACTGCTTGGTGCCGACATCGTCGCGCTCATCTTATCCCGTGGCTTGAATGTGGTAGCAGCCGACCTCGACTCCGATGCCCGACAGCAACTACCTCAACGGGTCTCCACGGCTTTAAGCGAACTGATCGAACACGGCGGCGCCAAGCAAGGTGACTTCGACGGTTGGCAAGACCGGCTACAAATCGAAAACTCTTGTGCTAAATTCCAGAACTGTGATTTTATCATCGAAAGCGTCGCCGAAGATGCCAAAATCAAGGCTGCCGTTTTCAGCTCGATCGAAGAAGTTGTCACTGCCGACACCCCCGTCAGCACCAACACCTCGGGACTGCCCCTGTCCGACTTTCAGCAACAACTAAAGCACCCCGGCCGCTTTCTGGGCATGCACTTCTGCCAACCCGCCTACGCCCAGCCCTTCATGGAAATCATCCGTGGTGAACAAACCAACGACAGCACCTTCGGAGCCGCCCATCGACTTGGACTGATGTTAGGAAAAGAACCCTGCCTGATCAATCGCGATTTACCTGGGTTTGTGGTCAATCGCATAGGTTACGCCATGTATCGAGAGGCGGCGAACCTCGTTGCTGAAGGCGTCAGCGACTTTGCCAGCATCGATAACGCAGTGCGCAATACCCTTGGCGTATTTATGTCAATGACCGGCCCTTTCCGCTGGATGGATATTTCCGGCGGCCCCGCCCTCTATGGGCGAGCAATGAAAACCATTTGGCCCACTCTGGACAACTCCGACTCGCCACCAGAATTCATTCAGGAAATGATCGACCAGAATGATCGTGGTGCGGTCAGCGGCAAAGGGTTCTACGACTATCAATCCGGCGATGGTGAGCTTTGGGACAAAGCTTTCCGCCAACACGTATGGAAACTCCTGAAGCTCAGACGTGAAGAAGAAGGTCAGGAAGATTTTCCAGACCAATAAAAAACACCCCATGAAAGAAAAAATCCACTTACTCATCATTGGTGTCGGCTCAATCGGCGAACGTCACCTACGTTGTTTCCAGGCTACCGAACGTGTTGGACTCTCCATCTGCGAGCTTAATGATGAACTCCGTAACCAAGTCGGCGAACGCTACGGCATCGCTACACGTTACGATAATCTGGAAAGTGCACTCGAGCAAAAACCCACCGCCGCCCTGATCGCCGCACCCGCCCATCTGCACATCCCACTGGCCCAGACTTGCGCTCAGGCCGGTTGCCACCTCTTGATCGAAAAACCACTCTCCACCAGCACTGACGGCATCGCCGATCTGATCAAATACACCGAACAACAAAAACTCATCGCCAGTGTCGCTTTTGTCTTTCGTTCCCACCCGGTCATCCGAGCAATGAAAAACGCCATCGACAGCGGAATCTTTGGCAAACCTCTGCAAGTCGTCACTCTATCAGGCCAACATTTCCCAACTTACCGCCCTGCCTATCGTGACATTTATTACAACAACCACGCCGCAGGCGGCGGCCTGATCCAGGACGGCCTACCCCACACAATGAATGCAGTTGAGTGGCTGGTCGGACCCGCCACGCAAATCATGGCCGACGCCACCCACCTGAAACTTGAAGGCGTCGAAGTCGAAGACACCGCCAATGTTCTCACCCGACATGGCGCGAAGGGCGAAATCCTGGGATCGTTCTGCACTAACCAACACCAAGCCCCCAACGAAACCAGTATCACCGTCATCTGTGAAAACGGCACTGCCCGTTTTGACTATCAACGCAACCGCTGGGGCTGGCTGACCGAACCTGAGGGCGATTGGGAATACGAAAACTTCACCATCGGTCGTGACGACTTATTCACCCATCAAGCAAACGCCTTCCTCAACGCCATCGAAGGCAAGAGCGCACCTGCCTGCACGATCGCCGAAGCCGAACATACTTTAAAAACCTGCCTCACCATTCTGAAATCCTCTCAACAGCCCCCCTGGATCCCTATTCTATCTTCTACCTCCTAACTTCTACCTCCTTCCATCATGCTTTCCCTCTTTGATCTCACCGGAAAAACCGCACTCATCACCGGAGCCAGCGGCTACCTCGGTTCAGCCATGGCCGGTGCCCTCGTCGAAGCCGGTTGCCGACTCGTCGTCACCAGTCGTGATGCCGGCCGCGCCGCAGCCATAGCCGCAGCCCTCCCCCCCGTGGACGGTGCCGAGCATGTCGGCATCGCCCTCGACCACATGGACGAAGATTCCATCAATCGAGGATTCTCCGAAGCCCTTGAAAAAACCAACGGGCTCGATATTCTAGTCAACAACGGCAACGAAGCTCTCGGCAAGGACTGGAAAGATGTCAGCGCCAAAGAATTCAATCGCCAACTGGCCAATCAAACCGGCTACTTCCTGCTCGCCCGCCTACTGCACGACCACTGTGTCGAACGAAATGAGTCCGCCTCCGTAATCATGATCGGCTCCATGTATGGCGTCGTCGGCTCCTATCCCGATACTTACAAAGACATCTGCGCCATCAGCCCGGTCGGCTACCACGCGCTGAAAGGGGGCATCATCCACATGACCCGCCATCTTGCGGTGTGCTGGGCCAAAGACCAGGTGCGGGTCAACTGCCTCAGCCCCGGCCCCTTCCCTGGCGAAGCCGTGTCCGCCGGACTGGTCAGCCGCCTAGAGGAAAAATGTCCAATGGGCCGCATGGGGAAACCCGACGAGCTCAAAGGGGCCATCGTTTTCCTCGCCTCCCAGGCCAGCTCCTACATGACCGGACAGAATATGCTGATCGACGGCGGTTGGACCGCTTGGTGATATCTTCTCTCAGGTTTTCCTCAACTCCATCCCATTCAGCCCCTCACACAAGCCTGTTTTCCACCCGCCGATTCGCTCTTTACAAAAGGCCTTCCCTACTCCATATTGCGCGCCCTATGTCCATAGTCATCACATTATTGACCGTTTTCCTGGTGATGGTGAGCCTTTTGCTCATCCTCGTCACTCTCATGCAACGTCCTAAACAAGAAGGACTTGGCGCTGCTTTTGGTGGCGGCATGATGAACGATACTTTCGGCGCGCAAACCACCGATGTGCTGCAAAAAAGCACCGTTTGGCTCACCGTCGCATTTTTTGGAGTCGCCATTTTACTGACAGTGCTCAATACTCGCCACTACAAAAACCAACGCGACGTTGGCAATATTCTCGAAAACGTTCAAAAAGCAGAGCCTATTCCTGATTTTCCAGCTCCAGAAGCTACTCCTGCGACTGCCGCTACAAGCACCCCGGCTACCGACAGCAAAAAAGCCAACGATAAAAAAACGACTCCAGCAGCTAAAAAAGATTCTCCAAAAAAAGCAGACGCTAAAAGAGAGACGGCCAAGTCTGCACCTGCCAAAGACGCTAAAACAAGTCCTGCAAAAGACGCAAAAGCAGACGACAAAAAAGCGGACAGCAAACCCGCTGCCAGCGACAAGGCCAAATAACTCCGACCCTTGTCTGGTTCGGTTAAGAGCCAGACGACTTGCATCGACCCCTTTGATGCGATTATACTAAGCGTTTTTCTCCATACTCCATGGGAAACGCCCAACGATCACCCGGACTTCTTGTCAGCTGCGGACAATTGGCGACTTACGCCACCTACCGCTGCCTCGAAGGCTTCATTGGCCTGCTGCCACTGGCATGGTGTTGGCGCATCGGCACCCTGGTCGGCTCAATCGCTTATTTTTTCGGCGGCTCCTACCGCCGTCTGGCATTGCGCAACCTCAGCATCGCATTTGACAGTGAAAAAGATACCAGCCAAATCCGCCAGCTGACCCACCAGCATTTTCGCGCTCTGGGACGAAATTTTTTCTGCAGTATCAAAATCGCCCTGATGCCCACCGCCGCCGTCGAGCAATGTGTCTCTTACGAGGGCCGTGAACATATCCTAAAAGCCGCCCAAGACGGCAAAGGCGTGATCACCACCATTGCCCACCTCAGCAACTGGGAAATCCTCTCCCAAGTTCCCTCTCTTGGCCCCGACATCCCCCGCTCCACCCTTTATCAACGCCTGTCCAACCCCTACTTAAATGAACTTGTCGTGCGACGACGACGCAAATCAGGCCTTACTCTCTTCGACCGCTCCAGTGGATTTTACGGCCCACTCAAACACCTGCGCGCAGGCGGGGGAGTCGGCATCCTGATTGATCAACACGCAGGGGATCGCGGGGTCTGGTGCCCACTGTTCGGACGCCTCGCTTCGACCACCAATCTGCCCGCCCTACTCGCCCAACGCACCGGCGCCGCCATCATTCCCGTCGGCGTACGCGCTGACCATCCCGGACATTGGATCATCACCTACTCCCCCCCGGTTACCGCCCCATCCACCGCCACCAAGCCACACCAAAAAATCAACGACATCACCGCCCAACTCAATCTAGCGCTGGAAAGCTTCATCCGCAGCGCACCCGCAGAATGGTTCTGGGTTCACGACCGCTGGAAAACCCCTAACCCCCGTTTCCTGCTATCCGACTATCGGCGCGGCATCTGGGCCGGTGATCCAAAAAAACTCAAACCCTACCGCGTCATCGTGCGCTCACCTAACCCCCTCGGTGACGCTTGCATGGCCGTACCCGCCATCCGAGCTTTGAAAAATGGCCGGCCTGATATGGAGCTCACCATTCACTGTCGCGAAAACCTGCTTCCTTTCTGGCAACAAGTCAGCGAAGTCGATCATGTGCTGACCACCCCCCGCTCCGCCAACCCCCTCCAGGTCGCGCGTACCGTCCGCCAACAATCGCTGTATTTTGAAGCCGCCTTGTTATTCCCCAACTCCGCCCGCTCCGCGATCGAATACTTCCTCGTTGGCATCCCACGCATCGTCGGCAATCGAGGTCACTTCCGCAGTTGGCTGCTGCACCAAATCCCCAAAGCCCCTAAAAAAATCTCCGGCCCTCCCCCTCACCACGCCCACACCTATCTCGAAGTGATCCGCCAAATGGGAGCCCATACTGACGACTCCAGCCTATTTAATTTCCCACCACTAGAAAAAAAAGCCTCCGGCTCCGACAATCCACCACTCAAACTCGGCATCTGCCCAGGCGCCGAATACGGCAATGCCAAACGCTGGCCCATCGAACGTTTTGCGCAAACCGCCGAACAGGCTTATAAAAAGCACCAAAGCAGCTGCATCGTGATCGGCTCCCCAGCAGAAAAAAAAATTGGTGAACATTTCGAGCAACTTTACTCCCCTCCTGGATGTCGCAACCTGGTTGGCAAAACCACCATCAGCGAAATGATCGACGAGCTCAAGCAGTGCAACCTACTACTCACCAATGATACCGGTACCATGCACCTTGCCGCCTTCCTCGGCATCCCTACCGTATCCATCTTCGGCTCCACCGAACCCGCCCTCACCAGCCCACTCGGCCACGGCCACCGCATCATCCGCCGCCACGTCGACTGCAGCCCCTGTTTCCTCCGTGAATGCCCACTCGACTTCCGCTGCATGACCGAAGCCAGTGTCGAAGAAGTCAGCCAAGCCCTGCTCAAAACGATGGCAAAACTCGTGTAGCCCCCACCCCTCTACCTCAACTCACCTAGACAAGTTGAAATAGACATGAGGCCTGACCCTTTGCAACCTACACAGGCATGAGGTCTGACCCTTTCCATTAAATGCATGGACAGGGGTGCCACTTGCCCTAAATCTGCTTACGACGCTTACGTTTAAAGGTCAACTGCGCCAGCGACTTCTGAATCGAAGCTTCCACCGTCGCTATTTCTTCATCAGACATTTTTTCAGCCAAGGCGTCTTCAGCTCGTTTGAGAGCTTCTTCGACTGCGGCTTCATCAATCTCGTCCGATGTCACCGCCAGATCAGTCAAAATAGAAACCTTTCCACGGGTGACCTCCACCGCTCCTTTGCCGATCACCAAAGTTTCTTCTTCGCCGCCTTTTGAATAACGCAACTCTCCAGGCTGCAAATTAGTCACCAAAGGAGCGTGCCCCTCCAAAACCCCAAGTTCGCCTTCGCTGCCGGGAATCACCACACCCTCCACCTCATCGGAAAAAATCCGTTTTTCAGGAGTTACAATTTCAAGAAGAAAGGCCATGGTCGTATTTGTTAATCGATTTTAACTCAATAGGCTGTTCGCAGCACAGACTCAGAATCAGCTCTTGTCCACGGTGTCAATGCCGCCCTTCATGTAGAAATTCGCTTCCGGCACATCATCGTGTTTGCCTTCGAGAATCTCTTTGAATCCACGCACTGTTTCTTCGATCGACACATACTGTCCATCATGACCAGTGAACACCTTCGCCACCGCAAATGGCTGCGAAAGGAAACGCTGAAGCTTACGAGCACGGAACACGATCTGCTTGTCCTCTGGACTCAATTCATCCATACCGAGAATCGCGATGATGTCCTGCAAATCTTTATAACGCTGCAATACGTTCTGCACGCCACGAGCCACTTTGTAGTGCTCTTCACCCACCACATCGGGAGCCAGAGCGGTCGAAGTCGATGCCAGTGGATCCACAGCTGGATAAATACCCAGCTCAGCAAGTGAACGTTCCAATACCACGGTCGAGTCCAAGTGAGCAAAAGTATTAGCCGGAGCCGGGTCAGTCAAGTCATCCGCAGGCACATACACCGCCTGGAACGAAGTAATCGATCCTTTGTTAGTCGAAGTGATTCGCTCCTGCATCGCAGCCATCTCAGTAGCCAATGTAGGCTGATAACCCACCGCTGACGGCGTGCGTCCCAACAGAGCCGACACCTCGGAACCTGCTTGCGAGAAACGGAAAACGTTATCCACAAAGAGCAACACGTCCTGATTCTCTTCATCACGGAAATACTCAGCCATCGCCAGCGCAGACAAAGCCACCCGCAGACGAGCCCCTGGAGGTTCGTTCATTTGACCGTAAACCAGAGCCACTTTCGATTTGCTCAAGTCTTCCTGGTCGATCACGCCAGCCTCGCTCATTTCCCAATACAAATCATTACCCTCACGAGTCCGCTCACCCACACCGGCGAACAGTGAATAACCACCGTGGCCTTTGGCGATGTTGTTGATCAACTCCATGATCACCACTGTCTTGCCCACACCCGCACCACCGAAGGCACCCACTTTACCACCCTTGGTGAAAGGGCAGATCAGGTCGATCACCTTGATGCCCGTTTCCAAAACCTGGGACGAAGTGCTTTGATCCGTCAACGGCGGAGCTTCAGCATGGATCGGGTAACGCTTGGCCGTTGGAACATCTCCCCGTTCATCCACCGCGTCTCCGGTGACATTAAAAATACGTCCAAGAACACCCGCGCCCACAGGCACCGTAATCGGCTCGCCCATATCAGTGATCTTCACTCCACGCTTCAGACCGTCCGTAGTGGACATCGCCACCGCACGCACCCAGCCGTCACCCAAATGGGATTGAACTTCGAGAGTCAATTTTGTCGTCTTGCCATAGAGATCATATTCGATCTGCAATGCGTTATAAATTTCGGGTAATTTTTCGGCATCCGAAAAATCAACATCCACCACCGGTCCGATAACCTGAACAATTGTACCTTGGTTGCTCATCTTTTATTATTTCTCCTAACTTAATTCTAAACTTAAATTTCAATCGAAGCGCTAGCCTCATGTTTTAATCCAACGCCTTCATAGCCGTTGTGATATCCAACAGTTCAGTCGTGATCGCCGCCTGCCTGATCTTATTATATTCCAACTTCAAATCCTTGATCATATCATTCGCGTTATCGGTAGCGCTCTTCATCGCCACCATACGCGCACTGTGTTCCGATGCACGAGACTCCTGCATCATCTGGAATATTTCAAAATTTACGTAATAAGGAACCACCGAGTCCAACACCGAGGCCGGATCCGGCTCAAAAATATAATCATCCCCGCCAACATCCTCTGTTTTGTCAGCTTCAACGCTCACACTTTCAGCCTCCGCCACCAAAGAACCCTTATCGACCCCCAAATCAATCGAGCGGATGGGCAACAGCGTTTCAATCGCCGGCTCCTGACTCAATGTGCTGACAAACTTAGTGAAAGCCACCTGCACCCGGTCGTATTCCCCTTCAAGGAATTTATCCATCGCAAATTTAGCTACCAGTTTCGCTTCGGCAAATTCTGCAGGGTCTGATACTTCAAAATCGGCTATCAGATTCTTCTTCAATCTCGCCAGAGCCTGACGTCCCTTGCGCCCCACGGTCACATAAGCCGTTTGATCATCCCCCTCGTTGTCGACTTTCCTCAACAAGTTAGTATTCAGACCTCCGCACAAACCCTTGTCCGTCGTGATCACCACCACCAAAGTTTTATTACCTTCCCGCTCTTCGAGCAAAGGGTGCGCCTCCTCTTCCGTATTAGCCTTCAGATTCACCAACACACTATTCAGCACCTCAGCAAAGGGCCGTCCGGATGTGGCAAAGTCCTGAGCCTTTTTCATCTTCGACGCCGCCACCAACTGCATCGCATTGGTGATCTGTGCGGTGTTGCTGACCGACTTGATGCGTCGGCGTATGTCCTGGGTGTTAGCCATCGAAAATTAGATAAGGTTGGTTTTTATACTCAGTCGCTCTGATCCAAAAAGTTGTTCGTCTATCAATTACCACTTACTCACCAGTCGGGCTTTTGTAATTGTTTTTAAAATCTTCAACCGCTGTTTTCAGCTCGGCACCGATTTCATCAGTGATCGCTTTTTCGTCACGCAGCTTGCCCATCAACTCGTCTTTGCGGGTAGAAAGAAACTCTTCCATCTTCAACTGACAATCTTTCACATGCTCCACAGCGACATCGTCGAAGTGGCCATTCTGCATCGCCCACAAAGTCGAAACCTGCAGTTCCAGCGGAATCGGAGAATACTGATTCTGTTTGAACAATTCCACAATGCGCGCTCCACGATCCAAGGTCGCTTTAGTCTTTTCATCCAAGTCCGAACCAAACTGAGCGAAAGCCTGCAACTCACGATACTGCGCCAAATCCAATTTGGTTGTGCCAGATACTTTTTTGATCGCTTTCGTCTGCGCAGCAGAACCCACACGACTCACTGACAAGCCCACCGAAATCGCTGGGCGAATGCCTTGATAAAACAAATCCGTTTCCAAGAAAATCTGACCGTCAGTGATCGAGATCACGTTAGTAGGAATGTAGGCCGACACATCGCCCGCTTGAGTTTCGACAATCGGCAGAGCCGTCATCGAACCACCACCCTCTTTTTCACTCAGACGCGCAGAGCGCTCAAGCAACCGGCTGTGCAAGTAAAACACATCTCCAGGATAAGCCTCACGTCCTGAAGGACGACGCAGCACCAAAGACATCTCACGATAAGCCACCGCGTGCTTGGAAAGATCATCAAAAACGATCAGCACATCCTCGCCCTGATCCATGAACCACTCACCGATCGCACAACCCGTGTAAGGAGCGAGATACTGCTTGCAAGCTGGCTCTGAAGCTGCCTCCGTAACCACCGTGGTGTATTCCATCGCACCCGCATTTTCCAAAGTCTGGATGATCCTCGCCACGTTCGACAGCTTCTGCCCGATCGCAACATAGATACAATAGATAGGTTTGTGATCCTTGAGCTTACCCTCAGCTGCTGCGCGGTTTTGATTAGCTTGTGAAATGATGGTATCCACCGCAATTGTGGTTTTACCCGTTTGACGGTCACCGATGATCAACTCACGCTGACCACGACCCACAGGAATCATCGCGTCGATCGCTTGAATGCCCGTCTGCACTGGCACACTCACACTCTGACGAGCGATGATGCCAGGAGCGATTTTCTCCACCGGATACTGCGCATCCGCTTTGATTTCACCTTTACCATCGAGTGGTGCGCCTAGCGCATCCACCGTGCGACCGAGCATATCGCGACCAACCGGCACCTGAAGCAGACGACCCGTGGTGCGCACTTCGTCGCCCTCCTTGATGTTCAACCCGCTCCCCATCAACACCACTCCGACTTCCGTTTCCTCAAGGTTCAAGGCCAGTCCGTAAAGACCTCCGGGAAATTCGATCATCTCATTCAACATCACGTCGCTGAGACCTTCGATTTTCGCCACGCCATCACCAATTTCGCGAACCACACCGACGTTTGACTTCGTCACCGATGTTTTCAGGCTCGCAATTTCCGATTCCAGTTCCTGCAGGATGTTACTCATGACTCGTTTATTAAAATAAAATTAAAATCTTCTTAAAATCTATACCACTCTTCCATTGACCCCTCAGCCAATCTTCTCACGCAAACGCTCCAGGCGATTACGCACACTACCATCCCACACATCACTACCGACCCGCACTCTCATGCCGCCCAACAGTTCGGGATTATGCTTAAATTCCGAGGTGATCTGCTTACCATATTTACCCTTCAAATCCGCCACCACACTAGCCTCCAAAGTTCCCCCCAGTGGACTTGCACTCTCGATCACTGCATGGCTTTTTTCCAACTCAAGACGCACCAGATGAGCGTAGGCACTGATCACCCCCAGATAACCGCGCGGTTTACCCGTCGCCAGTTTTCTCAACACCGCCTTCACTGTGCTGCCGTTCACCTCCCCGTTTTCCACGGTGGCTTTCAGCAGTTGGCGGGCGATGCGCTGGGCGTCTTTGCTACCTTTCATCTCAAAAAAAATTAGACTCTTACAAAGCCACCTGACCAGCCGTTTCCTGGTTGATGCGCTCCTGATCCTTGTCGTCCAAAACCTTGCCGGTGACCTTACCCGTGGTATCGATCACCAAACGACCGAAGTCACGTTTCAGCTCCGTCATCAATTGCTCGTGTTCGAGCTTCGCCGCCTCATTCGCCTTGGCGATGATTTGACCAGCTTCCGAAATCGCGGCCTGCGTTTTTTGTTCGCGTACCGATTCGGCACTTTCCTTGGCTTCGACGATCAAACGATCCGCGTCAGCATTCGCCTTGTCCAGCATCTGCTGCACATTGGCCTCCGCCTGCTCCATTTGCTCGCGGATTTTTTCCAGATTAGCCTCCCCGTCAGCGATACGCCGACGACGCTCTTCCAACATCGCCATCACCGGACCAAAAGCAAATTTGCTCAGGATCAAATAAACGATGAAAATAATGATAACCTGGGAAATGAATTTTCCCAAAGTGAATCCGAAAGTATCAAGCAGCTCGCCCATGGTATTAAATGTGTTGTTATCTGGAACTGCCCGCAGGACTCGCGTCCTGCGGGCTGAACTTTTCTGCAGCGGTGATTATTTCATCGCCATCAAGAGACCGTAAATAGCGATAGCTTCCGCCAACGCCATTCCGATAATCCCGATAGTCAGAATTTTACCAAAAGCCGTTGGGTTACGACCCACCGACTGAGCGGCTGCCATTCCAACAAGACCCACACCGATACCTGCTCCCAGACCAGCGAGGCCCAGTGAGAAGAAACCGTTGAATTGCAGACCACCTGTCACTGCTGCCGCTGCGTGTGCTGCAGGTTCTGCAGCTGCTAATATCATTTCAAATCCAGACATATTATTTTCCTTCTTTAGTTGTTGTTTTGTGTTTATCCCCGCCCACTCACTACGGATGGTCCCAGGAACAAAATTCTATAAATTTTCAATAAATACCCAATCAATGATCATCCTCATCGTGAGCCGTCGACAGCTGCACATACACCGCACATAATAAAGTGAATACGATCGCCTGAATCAGGCCGACCAGGATTTCCATAAAATAAAAGGGCAAGGGCACCAATACGCCCAGAATTCTCGAAGGCCATTCCCCCATTCCCATCAACGCGCCTATATTACCCATCGAGTGCAACAGCGTCTCCCCTGCATAAACATTACCCAGCAAACGAAAGGAAAGTGAAACCGGCCGAAACATGATCGAAATGATCTCGATCACTCCGACAAACATGAAGATCGGCAACAGCGCCCACCACATGAAACCCGTCAAGCCTCCCTTGGGCGCAAAAACGTGTTTGAAAAAGCCAATCACCCCCGTCTCCTTCACTGTGATCCACACCCACATGAACATGAAAACCGCAGCCATGCCAAAAGTCATGTTTAAATCTGCCGTCGCTGGACGCAACAGCGGAACAAAGCTGTGATCATCCGGATCGATCATCAAAAAACCCACCTTCTCTCCAAAACCAATCGTTCCCACCCCGGGAATCAGCCCGAACCAGTTGGCACTGAGGATAAAAACAAACAAAGTCGCTAATAAAGGGAAAACTCTCGGCGCCACCTTCTCACCTACAATCTCCTCTACCTGACCGTAAAGAAACTCGACCACAAACTCGACGAAGTTCTGTTTGCCATCCGGCACCAGTGCCATCTTGCGTGTTGCCATGCGAGTGAATAACAAAATCACCGTCGTCACGATCAGCGCAACCAGGATCGAGTTCGACAAACTGCCCAACCCGGGGATATGGGGCGCATTAATACCCCCCGCCGCGAGAATGGCGTGTGAAAAGGTCTGGTCTATCAAATGAATTTGCATCGAATGAACGAAGAGTAAAACATGCCAGCGAAGCTTGAATCAACCACAAAAATCACAAGGCATCGCTTCTTATATGCTGCCTAAAAAAAACCGCAAGGTTAATTTGTGAAAAATTTCACAAGCTCCCCAAAATCCGCTCAGTCAGGTAAAACAAATTTCCATATTTGTTCTCATTTATCATTCATAACTCACAACTTTTTATGATCGAATCACGAATAGCCTTTTTTCCTAATTCGTTGACAGCAAAGCAACTACCGCTGCTGTAATCGCTGACACCTCCCCAAAGCCTACCAATTTTCCCTCCGTTTTACGGCAGCATTCACGAGAAGATCCCCAACTCCCCCGCCAAGGATAGATTTCGGTATCGATCAAGCAAAGTCACCACCCTGCAGATATGGAAATCTTCACTGCTCCCCTCTTTTTTGCGCTTGCTCATAAACCACCCCCCATCTTACCTTCCTCCTCCGAAACAATATCCGACAGCGGAACCTTCAGATCCTCGTTCATCACCCCCGCTTCCGATTGCCGCATAGCACTCAATTATTCTTGCTTCAAAATGGCAATTTTGCTTTTTAGCAGATAGAATCGATTACAAGGCAAGGCAAAGTAACGCCACACTCTCAACCGCACTCAAAGCATCATGACTCTAGGAACAGGATCGACAACCAGGGAAAGCAATGCCCGCGCACCCATAGGCCGTTTTTTCAAAATACACACCGAGATCCGTAGGAACCAGTATCCCAATTGCACTAATCTTAGCAAAAAATTAGGTGTCACTAAAAAAACCATCCAACGGGACATCACCTACATGCAGAACGAGCTGGATTTGCCCCTCGTTTACGACAAAAGTCGTCACGGCTATTTTTACAACAAGGCCGTGCAGGACTTCCCGATGTTCAAAGCAACTTCGGAGGATATCGTGGCGCTCTTTTTAGCACGAAAAGCCTTGGAGCCACTGAAAGGCACCCCGCTCGAAGCCCAACTAGGGCAAAGCTTCCGCCAAATCGCCGCATCCATGCAGGGACAAGTGATCTTTCGCTGGACAGATCTTGACCAGGCTTTTTCCATAAAAGAACCAGGAGTGACCATTGCTGACGTGCGCCTGTTTGAAAAAATCACCGATGCTGTATTGAAAGGTCACGAAATCCGCTTCGATTACAAAAAACTCGGTGCCCGGAAAAAAGAATCACGCCATCTCCAACCCTACCACCTCACCGAGGTTGATGGTGGCTGGTATGTCGTCGGTTTCGACCTGAAGCGACAGGCCAAAAGAACCTTTGCCTTCCAGCGCATAACCGGCATGCAGCTGTTAAAATCCAAACGTTTTGTGCGCCCCGATGATTTCGAACTCAGCGAACACCTCTCCGGATTCGGAGTATGGGAGAATACCAAAGCCGATGGAGGCAAATACAAAATCCGCATCCGTTTCTCCGGCTGGGCGGCCCAGCTCGTCAGCGAAAGACGCTGGCACCCGAGTCAGTATATCACCCGAAAAAATAAAGACGGCTCACTGATCGAACTGAGCCTCGAACTGGGAAACTTAAAAGAAGTCACCCGCTGGATCCTCAGCTGGGGAGGACAAGCCAAAGTCCTCGCCCCCAAGGAGTTGAAAGCCGCCGTGAAAAAAGAAGTCGCGCAGATGGTCAAAAATTGCGGATGACAACCCGTTTCCATCCCACCGTAGGATAGATTTCCAAATCTGTCCGCTTTGCTCCACTGAATCGGCAGTGCCTACTCAAGGATTTTCATATTCAACGAGGACTAAAAATCCTTGTTCACACCAAGTAAGTCGAACGACTATCTTTTTTACCATCAACAAAAGGTGGCTCGGGACGGAATCGAACCGCCGACACAAGGATTTTCAGTCCTCTGCTCTACCAACTGAGCTACCGAGCCTTTTGTGTTTTTCCCGGTCGAATCAGTGACGACCGGATTGGTAATCCCCACTCGAAGGCGGAGAAGTGCGATACCTTTACCCCGCTACTTGGAATTGACAACCAGAAAAAACAAGGAATTCAAGCCGCTGTGAATCACTCTCAATCCGCCGCATCCACCTGGGCCTCCTGCACTTTCCAGATCCGTGCATCCACTCGACTGGAATCCAACCAATCAAGATGAGTGGTGGTGATCAGTTTTTGCGAATCGGTCGGCCAGACCCGCATCAGGGCGTTGCGGCGATCCGGATCAAGTTCGCCAAACACATCGTCGATCAACAGCACCGGCGGGCGGGCGGTTTTTTCGATAAACAGCTGACTCTGCGCCAGTTTCAAAGCTAGTGCGAGCGTTCGCTGTTGCCCTTCCGAGGCAAATTTGGCCGCCGACATCTGGTTCACTTTGAAAATCAGATCGTCGCGCTGCGGCCCGGCGAGCGTCTGCCGACGACGTTGTTCGTCGCCACGGCGACGCTGCAATTCGGCGGCCAGATCATCGTCGTCGCCGGAGGCGGCACGGTATTCGATCTGCAAATTTTCGTCACTCTCGCTGATCTGTTTTTGCGCCGCAGCCGCCAGCGGGGCCAGCTCGGCGATCAATTCACGCCGGCAGCGAGTGAGAATCGCGCCGTTCTCGATCAGAATTTTGCTGTAGGCGTCGATCTGATCCCAAGCGGGTGAGGCGTCGCGTTTGAACAAAAAATTGCGCGAGCGCAATGCACGTTCGTATGCTTTGAGCGCGGGTCGATAAAGCGGATAAAGCTGCCCCGCCATGAAGTCGAGGTAACGCCGCCGATGACTGCCGCCGCCTTTGACCAAAATCAAATCATCCGATGCGATCCAAACCAGCAGCCCGCTGTAGCACAAATAAGCCGACGCTCGCCCCTGGTTTTCGCCATCCACCGCCAGCTTGCGTCCACCGCGCGCACTATGGCGCAAGCCCAACTGGCAGTCACCAAACTGACCGCGCACCGCAAAACCCTGCCCCCCGCCCGGCCCGATCCGGCTCAAATCGCCGAGCGTCGAGGTTCGCGGAGACTGCAGGCGCATCAGCGCGCAAGCCGCTTCGAGGATCGATGTTTTGCCCTGCGCGTTGTTGCCGACAAAAATCGTCAGCCCCGGTTGCAGTTCGATCTGCAGGGACTCAAAACAGCGAAATTGGTTCAATTCGAGCGACGACAGCATGGTGTAGGGAAATGCAAACGATCACAGTGGCACAGGGCTTGGGTCACGGAAATGATATTTTCCATTGAATTTTCACCTTGCGCGTGCATCTTCAGCCACTTTTCATGGCTCAGAAATTCCAAACTCTGCCGGGATTTCGCGATTTCTATCCGGCTGACTGCGCGGCACGCAATTACCTTTTTGGTCAATGGCGTGCGGTGGCGAAGGGTTATGGCTTTGTCGAATACGATGCACCCATCCTCGAACCCACCGATTTATACAAGCGCAAAAGCGGTGAGGAAATCTCGAATCAACTGTTTTGCTTCACCGACAAGGGCGAACGCGATGTGTCAATGCGCCCAGAGCTGACCCCGTCGCTGGCTCGTATGGCAGCAGCACGGCAGCGTGATTTCAAAAAGCCGCTGAAGTGGTTTTCCATCGGTCAGTTTT
This sequence comes from Verrucomicrobiota bacterium, assembly GCA_024277195.1. GTDB lineage: Bacteria > Verrucomicrobiota > Verrucomicrobiia > Verrucomicrobiales > DEV007 > JAADHD01. The sequence goes on from JAJRVS010000052.1 coordinate 19,008, forward strand.
TTCGTTACGAGAAACAACAGAAGGGTCGCTTGCGCGAATTCTATCAATTCAACTGCGACATCCTCGGTGAATCCTCACCAGCGGCGGACGCCGAATTGGTGGCGCTGTCGATCGACCTGATGCTCGAACTGGGTTTCACCGCGCAGGACTTTGCTATCAAATTGAGCGACCGCACCGCCTGGTCGATCTTCATCGAACAAGAAGGCATCGAGACTGAAAAAACAGACGCTTTTTTGCAAGTGATCGACAAACTCGAACGCGATAAAGCAGAAAAGCTGGACGAAAAACTCGCCGCCCTCGGCACCAGTCTGACTGCGGTGCGTGAGTTCATCGACTCCGGAGTCGCCGAGGAAAAATGCGAATCCCTACAACAGATCATGGCGGAATTGGACGCTCGCGGCATGCGCGACTTCGTCCGCATCGACCTGAGCATCGTGCGTGGCCTGGCTTACTACAGTGGGCCGGTTTTTGAAGTTTTTGACATTGGCAAAGGTATGCGCGCCATCGCTGGTGGCGGGCGTTATGATCAACTGGTCAAATTGATCGGTGGCGTGGACTTGCCAGCGGCAGGATTTGCGATGGGCGATGTGGTAGTGACCGATTTGATCCGCGAAACCGAAGCCGCCAATCAATTGCTCGAAGAAGATGTCGCCGGGGAAACCCTCGACGCCTACGTGGTGATCGCCGATGAAAAACAGCGCAAGGAAGGCCTGCAAGTGGTGCAGCGTTTACGGGAAAATGGCCTGCGGGTAAATTTTCCACTGACAGCAGCCAAGGTGAACAAACAATTTCAAAGTGCCGAACAGCAAAAAGCCGATCTCGCGGTGATCGTCGGCAGTGACTACCCACAAATCACTTTCAAAACTCTGGCCAAACGAGAAGAATGCAGCTGTGATATCAGCGAACTCGAAGACATGGCCGGCAAACTTCTGCTTAGCTAGTAAAGCAGCTTCTTTAATTTTCTATTCAATCCATTCAAATCATGAGCAACATCTACCGCACCCATCACTGCAACGAACTGCGCAAAGAGCAAGTCGGCGATACCGTCACTCTGACCGGTTGGGTCAATTCCACCCGTGATCACGGTGGCGTGATCTTCATCGACCTGCGTGACCGCGAAGGCCTCACTCAAGCCGTGTTCCGTCCAGAAGAAAGCGGTGACGCATCCGCGATCAGTCACAAACTGCGCGCCGAGGATGTGATCACCCTCACTGGCCGGGTTGACGCCCGACTGGAAGGCACCACCAACGACAAGCTGGCCACTGGAGACATCGAGATCCTGGTCGAAAAAGTGGACATTCTCAACAACGCCGCGGTTCTGCCTTTCCAACTGGACAAAGACAATTTGCACGAGGACACCCGGATGAAATACCGCTACCTCGACCTGCGCCGTCCACGCATGGCACGCAACATGAAACTGCGCCACGTGGTGAGCAAGGCCACTCGCGACAGCCTCGACGAAGACGGCTTTATCGAAATCGAAACGCCGGTGCTTTCCAAAAGCACTCCAGAAGGAGCGCGCGACTTCCTGGTTCCTTCACGCCTGAACCCCGGAAAATTTTACGCCCTGCCGCAAGCTCCCCAGCAATACAAACAGTTGCTGATGGTCGGCGGCATCGAGCGTTATTACCAGATCGCCCGCTGTTTCCGCGACGAGGATCTACGTGCGGATCGCCAACCGGAGTTCACCCAGATTGATATCGAAGCTTCTTTTGTCACTATCGACGACATCCTCGGACTGACCGAAAAGATGCTCGCCCGCATTTTTAAGAATGCTCTGGATGTTGAGATTCCAGCTCAGTTCGAACGCATCACTCATTACGACGCGATGAACACTTGGGGCAGCGACAAACCCGAGCGGCGCTTCGACATGAAGCTGACTGACTTGAGCGATGTTTTTGCAGAAAGCAAATTCAAGGTTTTCAAAGGCACTCTCGATAACGGCGGTGTGGTCAAGGCGATCAACGCCAAAGGTTTTGCCTGCGTCACCACTGGTCAGATCAACCGCCTGACCGAACTGGCTCAGGAAACCGGAGCCAAAGGACTGGCTTTCATCAAAGTGGAAGACGGCGAATGGAAATCCCCGATCGTGAAGTTTTTCAGCGAAGAAGAAAAAGCCGTGCTCAGCGAAAAAATGGCAATCGAAGAAGGCGACCTGATCCTCTTCGGTGCCGACACATGGAACACCGTCTGCGAAGTGCTCGGGCGCATCCGCTTGGAAGTCGCCGGCATTCAAGAGTTGCTGAAAGACAACAAGGACTACGATTTTTTCTGGGTCACAGAATTCCCTCTGCTCGACTTCGATGCCGAAGAAGGCAAGTGGAACGCTGTGCATCATCCCTTCACCCGCCCAATGGCTGAGGACATGGGATTGTTGGAAAATGAAAAGACCCGCGGCCAAGCTCGCGCGCAAGCCTACGACGTTATCCTAAACGGCACCGAACTCGGTGGCGGCAGTTTGCGTATCCATGAATCAGAGCTGCAGCAAAAAATGTTCAGTATTCTGGGAATCGATGAAGAAACCCAATTAAGCGAATTTGGCCACCTGCTCGACGCCTTCAATTTTGGCGCGCCACCACACGGCGGAATTGCGCTGGGAATGGATCGTCTGGTGATGCTGGTTTGCGGCGAAGACAGCATCCGCGACGTGATGGCTTTTCCGAAAAACAACAAGGGCCAGGATCTGATGAGCGCCAGCCCGGCGGATGTGGATTTCAAACAACTGCGCGAGCTGTATGTGAAATCGACTTTGAAGGAGAAAAAAGAAGGCGAGTGATTTGAACGCTACCATCGCAAACCTCTGGCAGCTTATCCAAATCTGCTAGGGTTTGCATGCAACTTGGTGGGAGTCGAACGGGTTCAAAAAGCCTTTGAAGACTTGGGGCAGTTTTCCTATCAGGATAATAACGACTTCTTTATTGCCCCCCAGACTCAGCGACTCGCTTCTTCAAAAAACGACCAGACAATGACGTCGTCACCCGGCTTGGGCTTGCGCGCGGTTTCACTGAATTTATTTTGACTGGTCAGATCGGCGAGCACCGTCGCTCCATTGATTTCAGTCACTTTCACATAACCCACAATCGATGTGCCACGCCTGACGGCAAACTTGGTATCTTTGGCAATATTGCTATTATTACCCGCATCGATCTGGACAAATCCCCAATCGGGATCAAACGCCACCACTTTGCCTGCCACCGAGGCGTTCAAAATCTGCTTTTCAAACACCGATTTTTCATCAACCGCAGCCCCGCCCTGCGGGAAAAGCGCAGCAGAAGCCCCCTTTGCTCCCGCGGCTCCCCGTTGATTCATCACCTCACGCAGCGTGCCCGACTCGGCGGCGGCGATGGCGGCAGCTCCACGTGTCTGATTTACTTTTTGTTGGAAAATTTCCTGTTCGGCAGCTCTCAACCTTGCCTGTAACTGCGCTATTTCCGGATCCACGACAGCTGCCTGAGACCTTGACGCCCCCCCTGCTGCAGCCCTGGCCGCTGGTAAATGCTCTGTTCTATACGCGGGCGGGGAAGATTGAGCCTGCTGCTGTACAAGCGGGGCAGTAGCTGGGCTAGGAGTCCCCTGCGACATCGACGCCGCAGGCAGTGATCCTCTGGGATCCAAAGTGCTGGCCACCGAATCAAGTCCCGACGGTTGCACCAGCGCATTTCCGCCAAGCGCGGGGTTTGCCTGACTGCCCGGTGCTGGACGCTGGTTTTTGGCCAATACCCCGAATTCGTTTTCATACTCAACCCTCAAATGAGCCCTAAGATATTTGCTGTAGCTATTGCCGCCCACCACCAACAGGACTAATCCTGCCACTATCAGAGCTATCATGCTTGCCGTATTACCCTTCATAATCTCGCTGTAAAAATTCAATCGCTGCGCATAGAATCGCGCAACCAAAGGGAACTTACACGATTTTAGGCCAAGTTGAAAGCCTGCAAAAATAAATTCTATCTCCTGCCCAAGGTGTAGGCAAACGAGCGGGATGGATTTAATATCCAAAATTTGTGATTTGAAATTAAAAAACCAGCATCACAGCTCCATTAAAAACGCCAGCCAGTGTCTTCCTTTCATCATTTTCAACCGCCGAAGCTTTAGCCAAGGAGCTTGCTCAACATACAACATTCCCCCCCTCCCCGTATGACATGGAAAAAAATTACCGTTTTGGTATCTCTCGGCTATGATAGGCCTTCAAAATCATGAGTTCGAATCCAATCCATACCACTCAGACCCAATTTTACACCACCCCCGAAGGCTCGGGTGGCTTCCAATTTGTCGATGGAGGATCGATCCCGCAATTGACTCTCGCTTACGAAACCTATGGCGAACTCAATCAGGCCAAGGACAACGCCATCCTGCTTTTTCACGCTTTGTCAGGCAATCAACACGCCGCAGGCTACAATCCCGCCATCCCGGAAATCGGCGATCGCTGGACGGAGGAATGTCACCACGGGTGGTGGGAGGACTTCATCGGGCCGGGCCGGGCCATCGATACCGATCGTTTTTTTGTCATCTGCATCAACTACGTCGGCGGCTGTTACGGCTCCACCGGCCCCTCCTCAATCAATCCTGATACCGACAAACCCTACGGTTCGACTTTCCCCCACATCTGCGCTCGCGACATCATCAACAGCCAGGTGCTGCTGCTCGATCATCTCGGCATCGATCAATTGCACGCGGTGGTTGGCACCTCCACGGGCGGGCTGTTGTGTATCAACTTTGCCACCACCCACCCCGATCGCACCCGTATCGTGATCCCGATAGCAACCGGCATCCGCACCACCGTTCTCAACCGCATTTTTCTGCTTGAACAGATTCTGGCAATTGAAAACGATCCCAACTTCAACAGCGGAGATTATTATGACGGCGAACGCCCCGACCGCGGACTGATGCTGGCCCGTATGATCAGTCACAAGTGTTTTGTCCACCTCGACGCTATCGAACGCCGCTCCCGACGTGATATCGTGCAAAGCGATGACCATTTTGACTGGTATTCGGCCTACGATCAGGTCGAATCCTACATGTTGCATCAAGGCAAAAAATTCGTCCATCGTTTTGACGCCAATACCTACCTCAGAATATGTGAAATGTGGTCGCGCTTTGATCCGGTCAAAGACGGTCAGGCGGAAAACGCCCTGCAATTGTTCGGTCGCTCCAAAAAGCACGACCACACCTATCTGGTATTCAGCATCGACGAGGATTATTGTTTTTATCCCGAAGAACAAGCCGCCCTGGTCTCCTGTCTGAAAGAAGCCAAAGTATCCACTATTCATATCACGGTGCATTCCGACAAAGGCCACGATTCGTTCCTGCTTGAGCCAGAGCTCTACACACCGCACATCGCCCACACCTTGAACCAGGGCTAGGCAACGCAGCTCCGTAGTTGCCTTTCTGCCGGTTCGCGCCTACACGTTAAGCTATGGTAAGACATAGCGTATATTTCTGGCTGGACGAATCCATTTCGTCGGAACAAAAACAAGAATTCGTCGGTGGCATGCAGGCCCTTTTTGATATCGACGTCGTCAAACACGGCTCCTGCGGCAGCGCCGCCGACACCCCTGAACGACCCGTAACACAAAACACCTTCGACTACGCCCTCTTCCTCGAATTTGACAGCGTCGAGGATCACAACACCTACCAGACCCATCCGGATCACCAGGTCTTTATCGATAGCTTTGCCAAGTGGTTCAAAACAGTCAAAATTTTTGATACCGAAATGGCATGAATGCAATCATTCAAAATCCCCGGGGCGAACAACTCGACTACGCCTTCCATGGCGATGGCGAGAATAAAAACCGCATCATACTGATCGGCCATGGTGTGACCGGCGACAAAGACCGCCCTTGGGCCGTCGCGCTGAGCGAAGCTTTAGCCGAAGCAGGTTTCAACGCCCTGCGCTTTTCGTTCTCTGGCAATGGACAATCGCAGGGAGAATTCCGCGAATCTACCATCAGCAAAGAAGTCGCAGACCTCGCTGCTGTCATCAATGCGGTCGAGCAGGCCGGATACCAGGAGATCGGCTACGCAGGGCACAGCATGGGCGGCGCCGTCGGCGTCATCCGGGCAGCCGCTGACTCACGACTCAAATTCCTCATCTCTCTCGCAGGCATGGTGCATACGGCCAAATTCACCCAAGTGGAATTTGGTGATCAGACTGCCGACCAAGGTTTCATGTGGGATGAAAAAGATTGCCCGCTTTCCAGCGCCTTCGTTGATGACCTAGCGCAGATCGACAGCGTTCTGCCTCTCGCAGAGCAAATCAGCATCCCCTGGCTGGTCGTTCATGGCAGCGAAGATGACGTTGTGCCGATCGAGGAAAGTCGTGAAATATTTAACCCTAGCGGCAGCACCCAAAAGCTCATTGAACTGCCCGGCTGCAACCACGTCTTCGCCGACGATGCACTGCCCGCAATGATCCAAACCGTCACTCAATGGATGAAAAATTTGTGACCCGGCTGCCGCAAACCCATCAAACCAAACTCCGGACTCTCCCTTGAAAATATTCATCCCATCGCTCAACTGGTTGCTCGTATTTGTACCCGCCGCCATCATCTCAAAATTCTTCTTTGCAGACGCGGCCACTTTCACTTTCATCGCCTCCTGCCTAGCCATTATCCCGCTTGCCGGTTGGATGGGCAAAGCTACCGAACACCTCGCCGAAAGAACAGGCGACGGCATCGGCGGACTGCTCAACGCCACCTTCGGTAATGCTGCTGAGCTGATCATCGCCGTGGTCGCTTTGTCCAAAGGCATGACGGACATCGTCAAAGCCTCGCTCACCGGTTCGATCATCGGCAACATCCTGCTGGTGCTCGGAGCCTCGATGCTCGCTGGTGGATTCAAACATTCCGAACAAAAATTCAATGCCACCGGAGCTCGCATGCAGTCCACTTTGCTCACTCTCGCTGCGGTCGGACTGGTGGCTCCTGCCGCCTTTCATCACTCGGTCGGTGCCCAAAGCCAGTTACAGGAATCCCACGTTGGTCTGGCCATCTCCATTATTTTGCTAGTGACCTATGCTCTCGGATTGTGGTTCTCACTAAAAACCCACCGCCACTTGTTCAGTGGTCATGGGCACAGCGTCGACGACAGTGTCGAAGGCAGCACCGATCACCCGACTACGGCTACCTGGCCGCTCGGCATCGCCATCGGGGTGCTGGTGATCGCCACCGCATTTGTTGCCTGGATCAGTGAAATCCTGGTCGGCACCGTGGAACACGCCGCCGAAGCCTTCGGCATGAACGCCATTTTTGTCGGAGTCATCATCGTGGCCGTGATCGGTAACGCAGCCGAACACAGCACCGCCGTATTAATGGCCTTGAAAAACCGCATGAACCTCAGTGTCGGCATTGCCGTCGGCAGCAGCATCCAAGTCGCCTTGTTCATCGCACCAGTCCTGGTCATCCTCAGTTTTTTCATCGCACCAACCCCAATGGATCTGGTTTTCACCCTACCCGAAGTCATCGCCGTGGTGGTGGCTGTTGCGATCACCAGTCAAATTTCCAGCGACGGCCGCTCCAATTGGCTCGAAGGAGTGTTATTACTTTCCGTTTACGCCATTTTTGCCGTGGTTTTTTACTACTTGCCGGAAACTCCCCACCCTTAATCGCTCCTCCATTTCTCGACTCGGATGAAACCCTTTGCATCGCTAATCAATATACTGGCTACTTGCTTGCTGTTTTTTGGCACTCAAAGCCTCATCCCTGCTGCCGAGCAACCTTTCCCCAAGGTTCCGATAAAAAACGGTGACCAAATTCTCTTCCTCGGTGACAGCATCACCCAAGCCGGCCTCTACGCCGCCTTCATTCAAACCTGGTTGTGGTTCGAATACCCCGAGCTAAAACTGGACATCATCGACCTCGGCCTCAATGGCGAAACCGCCAGTGGCAATAGTGAAATCGACCACCCTTATCCACGCGCCGATGTTCACGAACGCATCGATCGCATTCTAAAAAACACCGACCCTGATCTGGTATTCATCTGCTACGGCATGAACGACGGCATCTACCAACCCTTTGCGGAAAAACGATTCATCGATTACCAACACGGCATCCAAAATTTACTGAAAAAACTGCGTAAACCCGGACGCAAAATTGTGTTAATGACCCCGCCTCCTTTTGATCTCTTCACCTTCCGCCAAGGCCATGACGTAGCTCCAAAAAACGCCCCTGTTGATTTTCTCTACAGTTACAAAGCTCCCTATCAAGACTACGATCAAGTGCTGATAAAATATGGTCAATGGATTCTCTCCCAAACCAACCAAGTTGACGCCGTAGTAGATCTGCACCCTGCTCTCATCCAACTTATAAACAAGCGCCGCGCTTCTAATCCCGACTACAAATTCAACGACGGCATCCATCCTCCGGTTGAAGGTCACCTTGAGATGGCGCTGACTATTTTAGATAGCCTGGGCGCTGATCGAAAACTGGCCGAAACAACTCTCAACCAACTCACCGGCATCCACCGTTTTGCCGCGACGGAGGATCAGCAACAAAATCCCACTGAACTCTGGAGCACTGTCCAGAAACGCCACCGCTTGCTTACAGTTGCCTGGATCGAACACATCGGGCACATGAAACCCGGCAAAGCCAAAACCCCGAGCTTGAGAGACGCTCAAAAACAAGCCGCTGATATGGAAGTGGAAATCCGCCAGAGTCTGGCTGATACTAGAGGGGAATAATTTTTAAAATCATGGTGACATCCCAAGCTCTTTCGCCCAACGGCCCCAAAGTTTCACAAATCGTCTTCGGCACCTGGCGCCTGCTGGATAATGACGAAACTCCGGCGACACACGATGTCATCAAGCTGCTCGAACTCTGTCTCGAACTCGGTATCACCACTATCGACACCGCGGAAATTTACGGCCTCTACACAGTGGAAGCCGCACTCGGAAAAGCTTTCAAAGATCAGCCCGGACTGCGTGATCAATTCCAGATCATCAGCAAGTGCGGCATCGATGTGCCGTCCCAGGTAAAAAAATCGGCCGTATTGCCCCATTACAACAGCTCGGCCGACAACCTCATCACCTGCACTGAAAAATCCCTGCGCCTGCTGAACATCGACCATCTCGACGTTCTATTAGTGCATCGCCCTGACTGGTTCACTTCGGCAGATGACACCGCCAGCGGTCTCGACCAACTGATCAAAGACGGCAAGATTCTTCATGCTGGTGTTTCCAACTACAACCCGCATCAATTTGACCTGCTCAATGACCGGGTGGCTCAAAAACTCGTCACCAATCAGATTGAATTCAACCTGCTACACATGGATCCGCTGGAGGACGGATCACTGAGCCAATGCGAGCGACAACACATTCGTCCGATGGCCTGGTCCCCGCTCGGCGGGGGACGCCTGTTTGACCAGGATAACGAAGCCGGGCTTCGCATTCGCAAGTGCATTGATGACATGCGTCACAAATACGACGACATTGACGACGCCGCTCTGGCTCTCGCCTGGATCCTGGCACACCCATCTCAACCTCGTGTGATTCTCGGAACCACTCAAGGCAAACGCATCCACTCTTCCTCCCTCGCAGCAAATATCCAATTAGACCGACAGGACTGGTATGCTCTGTGGCAGGCAGCCAAAGGTCAATCGGTGCCCTGATAAAACATCCCCAAACACCATGCAATACAAATACACCCATCACGCGCTGAGTCTCTGCGTCCTATTCTTCGTTTCGATCCTATCCGCGCACGCCGCGCCGAAGGTCACCACTCTTGAGGTAGGCACCAGCGCCCCCGATTTCGCCCTGCCCGGCATCGACGGCAAAGACCACTCGCTCGCCGATTATGCCAACAGTGACATCCTAGCTATATTGTTCACCTGCAACCATTGCCCGTCCGCCCAAGCGGTCGAAAGCCGGGTCAAAAAAATGGTCACTGATTACCAGGAGCAAAGCTTCCAACTGGTCGCTATTTCACCCAATCACGCAGAGTCATTGCGGCTCAACGAACTCGGTTACTCGGTTTACGGCGACACCTTGGTCGAAATGAAAAAACACGCCGACGAACAGAAATTCAACTTCCCTTACCTCTTTGATGGCAAAACCCAAAACACAGCCCGTGCTTACGGCGCTCAAGCCACACCACATATTTTCATTTTCGACAAAGACCGCAAACTGCAATACGTCGGTCGCATCGACGACTCCCGCTATGGCGATCCCTCACTGGTGAAATCCCACGACGCACGTAATGCCATCGACGCCCTGCTGGCCGGCAAGACTCCGAACGTCAGTAAAACCCGCGCCCACGGCTGCTCGACCAAATGGGCACACAAACAGGATCTGGTTCTCCAATACAACGAGGAGTTCGAGAAAAAACCGGTCACACTCGAAGACATCGACGCCGCCGGGATAAAAAAACTCGCCTCCAACTCAAGTGATAAACTGCGCCTGATCAATCTCTGGGCCACTTGGTGCCCCCCCTGCATTGCAGAATTTCCCGAACTGGTGAAAATCGGACGTCAATTTGAAACCCGCGGTTTTGACTTCATCTCAATCAGCATGGATGCCGGAGAAATGAAAAAACAAGCGCTGGACTTTCTGCAACAGGAGCACGCCGCCCTGCCACGATTGACCGAGAAATCCGTGATCAAAGAAGGACGCAAAACCAACAATTATATCTTCACCGGAGACGACACCGATGCTCTGGCGGAAGCTCTCGACCCGCAATGGGAGGGGCCGCTACCCTATTCCATCCTAGTCGCACCCGGCGGTAAAATCATCTTCCGCCAAGCCGGCGAAATTGATCCAATCGAATTGAAAACAGAAATACTCAAACACCTGGGGCGCTTTTACACCCCTCCGGCCAAATCCCAAGCTGCCGGTGAAACTAAAAAAGCCAAATAAAGCTTGCTCCTTTTGACTTCCATTTTCCAAAAAAATCCCTATAATACAGCCACTCACCCGAAAATTTCATTTTGACATAAGGGGTGATAGAGGCTTTTAGGATACGATACCAATCACTATGAAACTACTTTCGGGAACCTTCACCCTTCTGGCTGCTGCTTTAATGCTACTCGGCAGCACCTCCTGCTCCACCTCGGACCGCAGCGCATCCGCTGTCACCAAGGTCAAATATTATCACCTCGATCCGACCGTCCGGGTTCGGACTTACGACCGGATGATCAGCTTTGAGGAACGTTATTACCGCCATGGCGCCGTAGACAACCCGCAACTACTGGAAAAAGTAGGCCACTACTACAGCGTGTTTTGGAGAACAAAAGACCGCGACGCAGACGTCAAACTACGACTGGACTACCGCCACCAGGCAACCGGCCCCAAAGAATACTCCTTTGAAGTTGCCGTGGACAAAGTACGTCGCCGCAATGTGACTAAATTTGCCGTGATCGGAGACGAATACACAAAACTTGGAACCGTAACTGCTTGGAAAGTTTCGCTGATCATCAACGGCGAAGTCGCGGGTGAGAATAAATCTTTCCTCTGGGAATAAAATTTGCACAACTCTAAACCTAACAAGCTCGAACTACCATCTCGAGCTCTAGGCGGTGATTCTTTTGGCTTGTCCATACCGAATCGCGAGCATGTTATTGTTTATTCACAGCGACAAGCCCGCCTTGCTGATGCATCCTACCAAGCAAACATCTGCCTGGCTGCATTTTACCGCAGATGACAATCCTCCACCCCCCTAATTTTTGCGAAAATAATGACCCCGGTGAATAGTAACGATGGAGACATACTCGTCAGTTGCTTCGACAATGTCGACTGGATCCGCGTGGAGGGAAAAGGTTCCTTTCAAAACAGCGGCAAGGTGAAAGAATTCACCCGCCAGAGCTTCGACAAAGGCCATCGTAATTTTGTCATCGATCTGGAAAACTGCCCTGCGGTCGACTCGACCTTCATGGGCACGCTCGCATCCATGGCGCTCAAGCTGCGCTACGAACCCGAAGGACGTGTGGATGTCATCAACGCCACCGGCCGCACCCGCGACGCCATGACTAGCCTTGGCCTTCATTGCCTGCTGGAGATGGACGACGACGGCAGCGCATGGAAAGACGAGCGTGAACTCGTCGCCCTGAATCTAGGCAAGCCCCTGCCGCCACACGACGACCTGAGCAAACGAGAGGAAACCGCCAATGTACTGGCTGCCCACGAAGCCCTGGTTGAAGCTAACAATGATAATTTTTCCCGCTTCAAAGATGTGTTGGAGTATTTGAAAGACGACCTCGATGGTGATTAAAACACATAACGGGTCTCCACTAGCTTCCCCACCCCTCAAGTAGTGCCACACGGGTTCGACCGCTGATGAACAGTCCCATTTATCTCATACTTATCGCCATCCTCTTGGCCGTCGTCGTGTTACTCTATCGGCGGCTGAATAAAAAAATCGCCCAGCTGAGCGTTGAGAAGGAGGCTATCGAAGTCGAAGAGCATCGCTTGTTTGACTTTCTCCATGGCCTCGGAGCTGCGTTACAAGAAGACAGCTCGCCCCCCAGCATGCACCGTTATATCGTCAACGGAGTCATCCGCGTAGTCAAAGCCGACGCCGGCGTGCTCTACTTGCTCGATACATCCGCCAAAAAATTGGTTCCCGTCTGCCTGAGCAAACAATTAGCGCCCGTCATCCCTCTGTCCGCTGATCTGGTCAAAAAAGCCACCGACAATGCCAACTCCCTACGAAGCTATTTGAGCTTGGCCACTGCTAAGATGGACTCCGGACTGCTCGGCAAAACACTGCAGGACGAAAAGCCTCTTTTTGCCCCGGCATTAACTAAACACCCTCTTTTCGAAGGCAGCAGTAATCCTTTTCAGGAAAACCTGGCAGTCATGACGGCACCACTCATTTACGGGAAGAAAAAAATCGGCGTGCTCGCCGTCACCAAACACCACTCCGCGCAACCGGAAGAACCGGGCTTCACCGCCAATGACATCGACGTTTTCACCTCCATCGCCGAGCAGAGCTCCGTTGCCCTCGGCAGCGCCCTCATCCACACCGAAGCACACGAAAAACACCAACTCGAACAGGAATTGCGCAATGCCAGTGAAATCCAACGCATCCTGCTACCCCGCTCCTCTCCCGGACTCAAAAACTATCATCTGGCAGCCACCTTCACGGCTGCCAAAATGGTCAGTGGCGACTACTACGATTATATCCCAGTAGACGATCACCACTGGGGGGTTGTGATCGGTGACGTCTGCGGTAAAGGCATCCCCGCGTCGCTCATCATGGCCATGTGCCGTAGCGTGCTCAGAAGCAGCGCGGGCGGACAATTTTCTCCAGCTCATGTACTGCATGCGCTCAACCGCGTGATTTTCCCGGATATCCGTGAGGACATGTTCATCAGCCTGCTCTACCTCATCATCAAAGATGACAGCGGCGATATCGTGATGGCCCGGGCGGGTCACGACCCGCCGCTGCTCTGCCACCACGATCAAGAAGGTTCCATCGAAACCCTGGTCCCCGCAGGTATGGCAGCAGGCATTGACATGGGGGATGTTTTTGACCGCATCGTTCAAGATTACCGTTTCACCATGAAAACCGGAGATGTGCTCCTGCTCTACACTGATGGAGTCACGGAAACGCTCGACGCCGAAGGCGAGGAATTCGGCGTGGAAAGGCTCTCGGATGTGCTCAAGGCCTCTCACCACGAAGGCGCCGATGTTGTTATCGAAAAAATTTCTGCTGCGTTAAAGGACTTCAGCGGACATGACCAGCAAATCGACGACATCACCTTGATTGCTGTCGAAAAGCGTTGAATAGTCCCGTCCCTTGACTGAACACCTGATGACTCGGGAAAAATTCAGCCAAATCAATGCAATCACTTACAAGCGGATGCCATGACAAACGATCCTAAACAAGAAACCACTCCTGAAGATAATGTCGAAGAACTGAACATCGACGAAATATCCCAGGATCACGAAGAGAGCGAAGCTACCCAAGCGGAGGCTGAAGATAAGCAAGCAGCAGGGACTCCTGAAAACGAAGTCGAAAAATGGCGCAATCTGGCACACCGCAACCAAGCTGAACTGGAAAATTTTCGCAAACGCATGGCGCGTGACAAAATGGACGCGATCCAATACAGCAACCTCGGTCTGCTGGAAGAATTATTGCCCATTATTGACAACTTTGAAATGGGACTGATGGCAGCCAAGGACGTCTCTGCAGAATCAGTCATTTACCAGGGCATGAACATGGTTCACCAGCAGATGCAAAATTTTCTCACCGACCATGGAGTCGAACGCATCTAAGCCACCCTCAAAAAATTCGACCCCAATCTACACGAAGCCCTCGAGCAGCGCCACAGCGACGAAGTGCCTGAAGGCGATGTGATCCAAACCACCCGCCACGGCTACAAATGTAAGGATCGGCTGTTGCGCGCCTCTAACGTAGTGGTCTCGAAAGGTCCCGAGTCCGCCGCAGAATAATTTTCTACTTAATTCCTAACCATGGCAACTATGGCCAAACGATGTTATTACGAAGTTCTCAGCGTCAGCCGGGAAGAAACCAAAGACGGTATCAAAAAATCTTACCGCAAACTCGCGGTGAAATTTCACCCTGACAAAAACCCCGACGACGACACCGCCGAAGATAAATTCAAGGAAATCGGCGAGGCTTATGAAGTCCTCAGTGACGAGCAAAAGCGCGCCGCTTATGATCGCTACGGACATGGCGCTTTCGGCGGCGGTGGCCCGACGGCTGGTCGCGGCGGCGGAGCGGGTGGCTTCCACGACCCCTTTGACATTTTCCGTGATGCGTTTGGATCACAAGGCGGTGGTGGAGGCAGTATCTTTGATGAAATTTTTGGCAATGCCGGTGGTGGACGTCGGCGCCAGAAACAAGGTCTCAAACGTGCCGGCGCCGACTTGCGCTACGATTTGCAAATCAGCCTCGAAGAAGCTGCATTTGGTATCGAAAAAGAACTCGACCTCGAAAAAATGGGGCGCTGTGATCGCTGCGAAGGTTCGGGTTCGACCAAGAGTGGTGAAGTGCGTTCCTGCGGAACTTGCGGAGGAGTTGGCCAGGTCGTCGCTTCCCGTGGTTTTTTCCAAGTCCAACAACCTTGCCCTTCTTGTAACGGTGCTGGTGAAACCATCGCCGATCCCTGTAACTCATGTAACGGCGAAGGACGGGTCAAAAAAACCAGCCGCATCAAACTCAAAATTCCAGCAGGAATCAGCCAGTCTTCCCGCCTACGCTCATCAGGCAATGGCGAGGCGGGCATCTGCAAAGGCCCCTCCGGCGACCTCTATGTGGTTATTCATTTGCGCGAACATGAAATCTTTGAGCGCGAAGAAGACGACCTCTATTGTGAAATGCCCATCTCATTTGCCCACGCCACACTCGGCGGTGAACTGGTGGTGCCCACTTTGGAAGGGAAAGCTTCGATAAAAATTCCTGCAGGCACACAAACCGGCACCGTTTTCAGGCTGCGTGCCAAGGGCATGCCCATACTCGGATCCAACAACAAAGGCGACCTTTTGGTCAATACCCAGATCGAAGTCCCCACTCGATTGAATAAAGAACAAAAAGACAAACTACAAGACTTCGCTGAAAGCATCGGAGAAGAAAATTCTCCCATCCATGAGACCTTCTTCGAAAAAGCCAAAAAGTTTTTCAAATAAACAATCATCCTTCATCAAATGTCCCAGCACCGATTCTACATTCCCGCCGAAATCTGGAACCCTGAATCACTGGCACTCTGTGAGAGTGAAGCCAAACACTGCGCTGAAGTTTTGCGTTGTAAAGTCGGCGAGCGCATCACCGTGTTCAATGGCCAGGGCACCGAAGCTATCACCGAAATCGCCTCCCTCGAATCAGGCAGACGCCACATAACACTCCAGCTGATCGCGCTCAACAAAACCCCTCGCCCACCAGCTCACCTCACTCTGGGACAAGCCATTCCCAAGGGCAAAAACATGGATCTCATCGTCCAGAAAGCGACCGAGCTCGGAGCCTCGCAAGTTACTCCCTTGTTATCAGAACGTACGGTGGTCAAACTCGATGCAGCCGAAGCCGAAAAAAAACGCACCAAGTGGCAAAAAGTCGCGCTCGAAGCCTGTAAGCAATGTGGTCAAAACTGGCTGCCTCAAATCGCCCCGATCCGATCCGTAGAAAGTTTCCTCTCCGCACAAGGCAAAACCCCTCCCCAAGCCGCCGAACTGCGACTCATCGCCGCCCTACACCCTGACGCCCAATCCTTGAAAAACATCCTCTCAGCAGAAGAAGCCGGCGCTAAGAGCACTCCCCAAGCAGCCACCATCCTGATCGGCCCCGAGGGTGACTTCACCCCCGCCGAACTCTCCACCGCCGTGACCGCCGGTTTCCGCCCCCTGTCTCTCGGCCCCATCGTCCTGCGCAGCGAAACCGCCGCCATTTACGCCCTCAGCGTGCTCGCACACGAGCTCATGCGCTGAAGCTTTTAGGGTCACGACAAGCTCGCTCAATCCCCGTCCCCAAGTCCCGCAACACCCGTAGTTCCCCCCATTGCGCCCCGCGCATCTTCCTCCCCCCATCCTTGCGGCGCTCTCCAAAACACTCCCGTCGCCCCGCAAAAAACTCATCCACAAATCCCTGGCTCCCCAACACCGCTCCATCAGTAAAATATCTCACCCGACAGCGCAAAGCCGCCGCCAAAGGCAACTTCCCCCCCGTCCGCAGCACCTCCTCAATCTCCTCCTGCCTGAACCCGCCCTTACGCCGATCCACTCCGTCCACGGTTTGCCCCCCCATTCGCTCTTCCCCCGTCCCATACAACAAACACCGATACTCCGCCTCCACCGTCCGCCAAGTCACCCTTTGCCTCCCCATCACCGCAAAAGTCAGCGCCTGACGCGCCCCCTTCACCCCCGCCACCGCCGCCGCATACGAACACCA
>JAJRVS010000053.1 GCA_024277195.1 Verrucomicrobiota bacterium
CGAGCAGTCCGAGCAGTCCGAGCAGTCCGAGCAACCCGAGCAACCCGAGCAACCCGAGCAACCCGAGCAACCCGAGCAACCCGAGCAACCCGAGCAACCCGAGCAACCCGAAACCTCCTCTCGCCCCCCTCAAACCTTCCAGCCATTTTTTCTTCCAGGCCAGGCTTCTCCTGTTCTGGATCGTGCGATCCATGATGCACCGGTATTTCCAGGCTCCAGCCCCGTTCAGCCACCGCCTTCTCCCAGCTCGACTGAAAATGAGCTGCCTCCAGAAGAACCAGCCGAAATCGCAAACACTTCCCATTCTCCTTATTCAGGCCCTCAACTGCTGCCTACGGATACTCCGACTCCATCACAGCTCGACTCGGAAACTTCTCCGCCAACCCTACTGAGCACCCATGTAGAAGAAAGCAAAAGCGAAGCGGAATTTCAACTGCCACCTATTCCCAAAAAAGCGCTGGCAAAAAACACTGAAACCAAAGCAGACTATCAACCAAGCCCCAAAGCTGGTTTTGCGCGCTTGATCAAAACTTTGATCGTTGTTGCGCTCATTATCTTTGCCGGCATAGGTGCTCTGATCGGTGATTATTATCTCGGCGGCATTGGCATTTTGCACAAACTGCCAGGCTTTACCCCAGCTAGCTCCTTTGTCTCAGCGGTGCTCACCCCTCCGGACATACAAACATCCGAGAGCGATCAAGCTGATAACAATCAAACCACCGAAACGCCCTCGATTCCTCCCCAGGCAGACACGATTACTCAAGCTGATCTTGAACCGGTCATCGAAAACGAAAACACCGTCAATGACTCGATTGATACGCCTGCAATGCCCACGGTAGACATTGCTGCGCCAGTCATAACAGCACAGTCAAATGATAAAAAGGTCGTGATAGCAGACCAAAGCGAGTCTATGGAAGGGGCCAAAAACACACCAGTGGAACCTGCTGCCTTAACGGATACCCCCATCACTGAGAGCGTCAGACCCAGTGAAGTAAGCCAGCTTCCAGGGATGGGGAAAAATACATCCACACCTACGGATACTACTGCCGCATCCTCTCCCAAAGCGGCTATTGTTATCAAAGACAATCAGAACGTCGATCCTTTGAAGATGGATTTGTCGTTACCTGAGCTTCCTGCCTTCACCACCGATGCCTCATTGCCTGCAACCGACCCTAAAATTACTCCGGCAACAAAAACAGAACCCGGTGCCCTCAAAGCAACGCCTCTCATGGCACGTGCGGTGCCTGTGGATCTGCCCAACGCGATAGTAGAAAAACCAACTGCCTCCAAGTCCCAGGAACATGCGGCATCTGCCAGCTCCCCTCCAACCGCCGAAGCAGGGAAATTACTTACCGAACCACGTCAAATTGCCGAGGCCTTTCTAAAAGCCCCCTCATGGCAAGCTCGCCTACCTTATACTTACAACAGTGAAGCGCTGAAAAAAACCATTGAGGAATACTATCAACAAGATCCGCAGATCGCTATTTCGGACTACAATCTTGAGTTCATCAACATGGAGCGCTCTCACACGGACAACACCTTGTTCTATGTGTTTTTTCTGGTAACCAAGGAGCTGCCGGATGGTTTCCCCATCATTCTAAGAAGCGAAAAAGGACAACTCAAAGTGGATTGGGAAATTTTTGCAGAGTTCAACGATCAACACTTTAAATACTTCATCAAAGGTGAAGACCGGGGCCCCCACTCCCTGAGAATCATGCTAAAGCGCGCGAGTTATTGGGGTCCGGATAAAGACAAGTTCACCGACCTCAACGACTACCTCTGTTTCGGAATTTCCGCTCCTCCCTTCCCTCAAGAGGGCGAGTTTGTTTTCATCAAAAAAGACGACCCTCTGGCCGCTCAACTGGAACAAAGTCTGCCTTGGGGGCAACGCCCCATCAGTGGTATCGTAGCGCTGGAAAAAGTAAAACTTCCCCACGGTGAAGAGCATCTTATCATCAAGAAAATCGTCACCGATGGCTGGTTCAGCCCTGCTGCATCTCCATAGCCCAGTAACCCGCTGGGACTTTTCGCGCGCCAATAGTTTTCCATTGTCGGAAGGCATCGATTTATCCCAGGCCAACAAACCTGCGGTCAGTTTATTTGCCCGGGAAAATAACAGCTCAGTATCTTACGTGATTGCGTCCCTGCAACATTGCATGCTTTCCGCTATCCTTTGTATTAGCTTTTTACATCCACCACCAACTGTAATGAAAAAATCGCCAAATCCCGCCTCCCGACTGCTCTACCTGGCAACTGTCATTTGCTTTTTCACACAGCTCATCGCTTCCCCATCGATTCAGGCCGCAGATTCAGCTGCTGCCAAAGCAGCAACAGATATTCTGCAGCAAGCGGGAGTCAAAGGAGGTTTTATTATCCAGCTTGGTGCGACCGATGGACAATTGACCAGTGCGCTGAGCAAAGCTGGAAATTACAGCGTTCATGGCCTGATAAAAGACCAAGCGCAGTTGAGCCAGGCCAGGGAATACCTGCTGAAGCAAGGTGATTACGGCAAAATCTCGGTTGAATGGCTTAAAAATCCCCAACACCTTCCATACATCGATAATTTAGCCAATCTGGTGATCTCGGAAAGCGATCCTGAAAAGCTCGGCATCAGCATGGAGGAGATCCTGCGCATCTTACGACCCAATGGCGTCGCCCTGATCAAATCCGGTGACCAGTGGAAAAAAACCGTGAAAGCCTGGCCAAAAGAGATCGACGACTGGACGCACTACATGCACGGTGCCGATGGTAATGCTGTGGCTCACGACACCGTGGTCGGCCCTCCGCGTCACCTGCAATGGGTCGGCAGCCCTCGTTGGTCACGCCATCATGACCGCATGGCCAGCATGAGCGCTCTGGTATCCTCCAAAGGCCGCCTGTTTTACATCATGGACGAAGGATCCCGTATTGCCATCGAGCTGCCCTCGGAGTGGAAGCTCGTCGCCCGCGATGCTTTCAACGGAAGCATCCTGTGGAAACGCCCGGTCAAAACCTGGCACAACCACCTCTGGCCACTGAAAAGCGGCCCCACCCAACTGGCCCGTCGCCTGGTCGCCGTCGGTGATCATGTGTTCTGCACTCTCGGCATCGACGATCCCGTCACCATGATGGATGCCACCACCGGCGAAACCATTCGTACTTTTGAAGGCAGTGAAGGGGCAGAGGAATTGATCGTTGCCAATGGCAAAATCTTTTTGATGGCAATGAAAAAACCCGGTGAGCTGAAAGACTTCCTACCCGAACTGAATACCGGAGACCAGGCTCGCATCGCCGCCCGCTATAAGTGGAACGAAATCCCCCGGTTACTGATGGCCTTTGATACCAAAACTGGAAAAAAACTGTGGAACCAATCGTCGCGCATTTCCCCACTCACCCTCTCTGCCGATGACAAACGTGTGATCTATCACGATGGCAAAAAAGTGGTTTGTTTGTCCCAGGATACGGGCGATCAGCTCTGGACCAGTAAAGCAGCTGACCGACGTGAAAACGTGACTTTTAACTTCGGCCCGAAAATGGTGCTGCAACGTAACCTTGTTCTATTTGCCGGAGGTGATCGCAAGATGCATGTCTACGAAGCGGCCTCAGGCAAAGAACTTTGGACGGCCCCTCACGCCCGCGGAGGATACCTCTCCCCGGAAGATTTGCTCGTGGTTGGTGACCTCGTTTGGTCAGCCCCGACCACCAGCACATCGGATTCCGGCATCTTCACTGGCCGCGACATTTTCACCGGCGAAATAAAAAAAGAGTTCCCTCCCGATGTCGATACCTATTGGTTTCATCACCGCTGTTACATGGCCAAGGCCACTGATCGTTTTCTGATGCCCTCACGAACCGGTATCGAGTTTGTCGATCCCGAAACCGAACACTGGGATATCAATCACTGGGTTCGTGGCGGCTGCCTCTACGGGGTGATGCCTGCCAATGGGTTTACTTATGCGCCTCCACACAACTGTGCCTGTTACCCCGAAGCCAAACTTTATGGTTTTAACGCCTTGTCTGCTAACGGCCCCAAACCCAATACCGAATCCGAACAACAACACCGGCTGGAAAAAGGCCCGGCCTACGGCAAAATCACCGGGACAGACGAAACCTCTACAAAAGATGATTGGCCGACTTTCCGCCACGATCCATCCCGCAGTGGATTCACCCCTGGCAAAATCCCCGCCGAAGTTAAGATCGCCTGGAACAAGGAAATCGGTGGCGAGTTGAGCGCAGTGGTGATCAGTGAAAATCGCTTATTTGTCGCCCAAAAGGAACAACACACGGTGCATGCCATCGACGCCACCAACGGTGATAAAATCTGGTCCTACACTGCCGGAGGGCGCATCGACTCACCTCCCGCCCTGTACCAAGGCAGTGTCGTATTTGGCTCTGCCGACGGTTACGTTTACTGTCTGCGTGCTTCCGACGGCCAACTGGCTTGGCGTTTTCAAGCGGCGCCTTCGAGCGAACGCCACATGGCTTTCGAGCAATTGGAGTCGGTCTGGCCAGTGCATGGCAACATCCTGATTCAGGACGACATTGCCTACTTCGTTGCCGGGCGCTCCAACTTCCTCGATGGAGGTCTGCGCTTTTATCGCCTCAACGCCAAAACAGGAGAAAAACTGTCGGAAACCGTCATTGATGAAATCAATCCTGAAACCGGTGAAAACATCCAGGATCAAGTCAAAGTCCTGCAAATGCCGGTGGGGTTGCCGGATATACTTTCTTATGATGGAGGTTATGTTTACATGCGTTCCCAACAGTTTGACTTGAACGGGAAACGACTCGAGCTCGGTCCTCACTCCGGTGATGCCGCCGAGCAAGGACGTGATCAACGTGGAGGCGAGCATCTCTTCGCGCCGATGAGTTTCCTCGACGACTCCTGGTTCCATCGCGCTTATTGGGTTTTTGGACGCAGTTTTGCCGGCGGGCACAACGGTTATTACCAAGCTGGCAAAAACACCCCCTCCGGTCGGATTCTGGTATTTGATAAACGTGATGTTTACGGTTTTGGAAGAAAGCCAGAATACCTCAAATGGACCACCACCATGGAGCATCAACTTTTTGCCGCCAGCCGCGAGGCTCCGGAGCAGCCACCCTCTGCAGTTGATAACAAAGACAAACGCCGTGGTAAAGGACCTGCCAAAGGTTCCATGGTCCGTTTTAAAATAACTCCATCTCTCAACCCTACTGGAAAAGCGCTGGTCGTAGAGGCCTGGATCAAACCTGGGAAGAAAAACGGCGGTGTGGTTGTTGCCCGCGGAGGCCCCGCTGATGGTTATGCTTTAGTTTTGAATGACTCCAAACCATCTTTTCTATACCGCAACAAAAGTCAATTAAGCTCGGCCACAGCCGAGCGGAAAATCAACAAAGAGTGGACTCATCTGCTGGGCTTGATAAACACTGAAAAAGAATTGCAGCTCTACGTCAATGGCAAGCTGGCCGCCTCAGGCAAAGCTCCTGACTTCATTCGCAAAGATCCTGCACAAGGTTTGGAAATTGGCGCGGATGACGGCAGCCCGGTTGGCAATTACAAAAGCCCCTTCCCTTTTCAAGGCTTGATCGATCAGGTCAAAGTCCACTACGGCTCAATCAGTGAGGAAGAAATCCAACAGCTCTACTCAGCCAAGCCTGATCAGCCTGCTCTGGAAAATGCCCAACTGGTATTAAATTGCTCTTTTGATGAAAGCAAGGCAAACGACTTGTCCGGAATGAAAAATCATGGCCAGGGCAGCGGGGTGAAATTCAGCGACAATGGGAAATTTGGCAAAGCTATTTCACTCACAGGCAAGTCCGGTAAAATAAAAAAGGCCAGCCCCTTTTTGGTCAAACATTATTGGAACAGCGATATCCCCCTGCTCGCCCGCGCCATGCTGTTAGCCGACCGCCATCTCTTTGTGGCTGGGCCACCGGATCTGATCGATGAAGTGGAAAGCTTTAAAAAACTGGCCAACAACGATCCGACGGTCACCAAGATTCTAGCCAAACAAGATGCCGCGCTCAAAGGCAAGGATGGCGCCCTGTTGTGGACAGTATCAGCAGACGACGGGAAAAAACTCGCCCAAATCAAACTGCCCTCGCTCCCAGTTTGGGACGGCATGGCCGCAGCTCGGGGTAAAATCTACATCGCCACCACCGACGGCAAGATCATCTGCCTGGAAGGCAAAAAGTAAATTACTGAGGGCTACGAACTCAGCGCTTTTTTACTGTTCTCGCCACCGTCATCGCCCTTCTCCTTATCCTCACCAGCGGCCTTCACCAATTGGTCAATCACCCCACGTTTGCGCGGCCCTTTACCCATCATCACTGACAACCAACGGAAGTCGTTGCTGTTGTCCAACATGACTTTCACCATCATGGTTAACGGCACGGCTAAAAACATCCCCACCGGCCCCCACACATAACCCCAAAACAAAACCGACAAAATCACCATCACGGTAGAGATCCCAAAACGATTCCCCAATACCATCGGTTCGAGGAAATTTCCCAAGGCCACGTTGATTGCCAAATAACAAACCATCACGCCCACCGCTGGCCACACTCCGTGCAAGATCAAGGCCAGCATCACCGGTGGCAATCCTGCCAGAATAGACCCAATCGCAGGTATGTAATTAAAAGTAAAAGCCACCAAGCCCCACAAAACTGGAAAATCGACTTCAAACAGAGTGCATACCAACCACGCTAAAAAACCAGTCACCATACTGACCGCGGTTTTGATGCCCAGATATTTCTGAATCTCCATTGAAGAATTACGGAAACGGCGTAAATCTGGACCCTTGGCTCGTAAGACCTGTCTCAGCTTGCCTGGATAACGCCCCGATTCAGCCAGAATAAAAGTCATGATCACCAATACAAAAAATGATCGCGACAGCAGCGCGGTCAATCTTCCCACCACTTCGGTTTGACCGATAAAGTCAATGATCAACTTGGAATCCCAATAACGATTGAACAGCTCATTAAAAGTCCATATTTGAGGCTGATCTTCAGCGCCCTTTTCTCCAAACTTATCAGCAAAACCACTGAGCGACATCAATTGAGCATCCGCCCAGTCACTGAAACTGCCCACCCGGTCACGCAACAACTCCGCATACTCCAGACGCTTGCCCTGAAACTCGGGGATCACCCCACTGGCGACAAAAACCAATCCCAACAGAATCATCACGTCAAACAAGATGGTCAGAATCACCGCAATCGGCCGTGGCACCCCCCGTCGGTCGAGCCAATTCAATATCGGCAAACTTAGCACCGCCAAAAACAAACCCAGAATAATAGGGATCAGCATCTCCGAAGCAGCTCGCAGACCTGCCACAATCACCACCACGCATGCCAGGGAGAGTAAAACTTTAAATCCGGTACCGGACTGGGACGACGCAGAGCTTGCCATAGTAAAATTTACAATCGTTTCAATCGCCAGACTCTCAACTGAAATTTGTCTACTATCAGTTCTTTGCCACTTTCTCCGATAAACGCCCTATGTTTATATTTTCGAAAATTCTAATTGAGAAATGGAACTTCCCCTGCATCTTCGGGCATGGGAAAATCATTTGAATTCGAACCCGTTGAACTGGCCGAGCCGATTTCAACGCCAAACCGTGAGATCAAAACAGAAATACCGGTACGTGCTTCACAAAGCACGATCGAAATTCTGCGAAAATACGAACCTCTGTCTATGAGCGGTCAACCGCTGGTGGTATGGGACCGTGCCGAGGGAGTTCACGTATTTGATGAATACGGCAACAAGTGGCTCGACTTTTCGTCCGGCGTATTGGTAGCCAATGCTGGTCACGCCCGTGATGAAGCCAAAGCTGCGATGCGCGAAGTCGCAGACCGCTTACACCACTCGTATTGTTTTCCTAATAAGGAACGCGCAGCACTTTGTGAATACTTGGTCGAAGAGTGCGCCCCTGAATACATGGATAAGGTGTTTCTCTTGACCACTGGCTCGGAAGCCATTGAATGTGCGATCAAAATCGCCCGTGCCTACGCCCACCAAAGTGGTGGTTCCGAAAAAGATTACATTGTCACTTTCGAAGGCGATTTCCACGGTCGCACTTTGGGGTCGCAAATGGCTGGAGGAATTCCCGGACTTAAGGACTGGATCTCTAATCCCGACCCTTGCATGGTAAACGCACCTATTCCCGACGGTTTCCGCGGCAAGGACACTTCTTTTGACGGCTTCCTCAAAGCACTTGAAGATCAGAAAGTCGAAGCTAAAAACATCGCCGCGATCTGCCTCGAAACCTACCAAGGCGGCACCGCCATTTTGTTGCCGGACGAATATATGCAGAAGCTGCGTGCTTTCTGTGACGAAAACAACATCCTGCTCATTTTTGACGAAGTGCAATCCGGTTTCGGTCGCTGCGGAAAAATGTGGGGATTCCAACATTACGGAGTTAAAGCCGATATGATCGTATGCGGCAAAGGCATCAGCTCAGGCATGCCTCTGTCAGCGGTGATCGGCCACTCTGATTGGATGAACGTCTTTGCTCCCGGATCGATGACCTCCACCCATACCGGCAACCCGGTGTGCTGCGCAGTGGCACTGGCCAACATCAAGCTTCTGATCGAAGACGGCTTGATCGATAACGCCGCCAAGTTGGAAAGCATCTTCAAACAACGCATGGCGCACTTCGAGGAAAAATACCCCGACAATGTCGGACGTGCCGAAGCCACCGGATTGGTAGCAGCGGTGCAAATGGTGCCAGAAAAGGGCAGCCTCGAACCTGACCACGAAACCACCTTTGAAATCATCAAGCACGCCGTCGAACACGGTTTGATGATGTTTGGCCCGGTGGGTCAGGGTGGCGGAACGGTCAAGCTTTGCCCTCCGTTGTGCATCAGTGAAGAACAACTGATCGAAGGCCTTGACGTGCTCGAAGAAGCCTTCGACGCCGTGTGCCTGTCCTAAATCCCAACACATAAAATTCCAAGGCCGGATGCTCAAAACATCCGGCCTTTTTTGTTTCCAGAAAAACGTTTAAATTCCCCTGATAAGCAGTCGAAAAAAGTTGCACTCACAGGGGTGTAGGACAAAAAAGTTAGCCATTGGCTATTGAAAGCTAGCTTATCACCCCTCAACATCATTTCGCCCTTTTAGGGCTGGCAATAAAAACGATTTAACCCCAGCGCTTCGCACCGGGCTATCACATTTTGTCCTTACAGGACAGTATGCTTTCATCTCTTTTGCACCAACGGCGCTCAATGAGATAGCCCAGTGCGAAGCACTGGGTAAAAAACCCAATTTTCCCAGCCCTGCAAAGGGCGAAATGCATAGCGAGGTCAGCAACTTAACCATTTTGTCTTACACCCGCTCCACAGGAGGTCGGGTTTTCCTACCCGACGCGCTTAA
>JAJRVS010000054.1 GCA_024277195.1 Verrucomicrobiota bacterium
AGAAGGAGTGGATTTCATAAAGACCGTCAAGCTGAAGTGATAGGTTTCCGAGTGGTTATCACTCGGGAAAAGGGCATGAAGTAAGTCGTTTTTTTAACTGCCTGCCAAACGCGCAGCTAACCTCACCGCTTCACAAAGGCTGGTGACGTCGGCTTTGCTTTGCCAGGCGATGTCGAGGGCGGTGCCGTGATCGACGGAGGTGCGGATGATGGGTAGTCCGAGGGTGATGTTGACTCCTTCTTCGAAAGCCAGGGCTTTGAAAGGGATGTGGCCTTGATCGTGATACATACAGATGAAGGCGTCGGTCTGTTCTCGCCGCCATTTGAGGAAAACGGTGTCGGGCGGGAAGGGACCTTCGATGTCGATACCGAGTTCGCGAGCGGCTTGAGTGGCAGGGATGATGGCGCGTTCTTCCTCCTGGTTGCCAAATAGTCCTTGTTCACCGGCGTGGGGATTGAGTCCGCAGATGACGAGTTTGGGGGCTCGTCCGCGCAGCCGTTGCATGGTGTGGTGAGTGAGTTTGATATTGTCGAGGATGCGCTGTTGGGTGAGGAGGGCTGGCACTTCGGCGTAACCGACGTGGGCGGTGACAAAACTGCAGGTCAGGTTATCGGAGGTCAGCATCATGCAGTAGTCGTCGGTGCCACAGCGGTCAGCGAGGATTTCGGTGTGGCCGGGGAACTGGATGCCAGCTTGGTTCAATGCCAGCTTGTTGAGTGGGGCGGTGGCGATGGCGGCGACTTGGCCGTTCTGTGCTGCGTCGATGGCGGCGTTGAGATAGGTGTAGGCGGCGCGTCCGGTGTGGGCGCTAATTTGGGTGGGTTCGAAGTCTTTGTTGTTGATCGCTTTGAGATCATAAATACCAGCGTTTTGCATGGTCTTGAGATTGGTGTGGATGTTGTCGCAGAAAGGTAGTTGGCAATGGTCGGCGGCACGTTTGAGAATTTGGGCATCGCCAAAGACGATGGGCAGGCATTGTTCGCTGATGTTTTTGTCATTCAAAAGGCGCAGGCATATTTCGGGGCCGACCCCGGCGGGGTCTCCCATGGTGATCGCGATGCGTGGCAAATTGGATTCAGGCATGGCTCGATGATAAAGCGGGTTTTTGTGAAGTCACAGGAAAAGCTTTGGAAATTTGGCTAGGGGGGGCGTAGGGCGGGTGTCCTCACCCGCTGGGGGTAAGAGGGAATACACGGATTGCCAATCCATGCCACGATGTGGAAACTTGAAATTAAGCTTGTTGGTTGCGTAGGGTGTCCTCACCCGCCGTGGGTAAGTGTGAGATAAGAATGGGACAGCTTGAAAAGCTGTTTTACATTAAGGGTGGGCGAGAGGAAACTGTTGTTCTTTGGCTGACGTATCCTTTATTGAGACTATGGCGCAACAAGAAGGAAATCAGCAAGGTGAGGCCGGAACGGCGGCGAAGGGGTGGAGAGCGTGGTTGGGCTTGGTGGCGGAAGAGCCCTTTCGCTTGTTGTTTCCTTTGGGAATATTGGTGAGTGTGGCAGGGGTTTTACTGTGGCCTTTGCTCTATGGAGGGTGGTTGACTTTTTATCCGGGCGTGGCTCATGCGCGTTTGATGATGGGCGGGTTTGTGGGGGCTTTTTCGTTGGGTTTTCTGGGCACGGCACTGCCGCGGATGATCAGTGCTCCTCATCTGCGTGGTTGGGAGTGGTGTGTGATATTGGTCTTTTATTTGACCGCGGTGGGGGGGTATATTGCGGGTTTTATTCAGTTGGGTGACGGGGGGATGTTGGCGGCTTTATTGTTCTTTTTTCTGGTGATGATGAAACGCTTAGTGAAAGATCGTCAGGATGTGCCGCCGCCGGGTTTTGTGATGGTGGCTTTGGGTTGGCTGGCCGCTTTGCTCGGCTTGTTTTTGTTTTTGTTGGAAGGCGAAGGCGAAGCAGGAATGGTGATGACTGGCGCGAGGCATCAGCTGGCGGGCTTGTTGTTTTACCAGGGTTTCATTTTGCTGCCGATTTTGGGTATCGGTGGTTTTTTGTTTCCTCGGTTTGTGGGATTGAAAACTTTGCAGATGTTTGATGAATCGCGCACGCCGCCCGTGGGTTGGAGCAAAAAAGCGGTGGGGGCCTTAGTGGTGGGCTTGATGGTGTTGGTGAGTTTCTGGATGGAGGTGATGACTTGGGTATTAGCTGCTGGGCTGTTGCGCTGCGCTGCGGTGGCTTGGTATGTGTGGGGAGATGTATTGATTTTTCGCAAAGCAAAAAGTAAAGGAGCCTTGGCTTTTGGTTTGCGGGCGGGTTTGTTGCTGTTGCTGGCTGCTTTCCCTTTGGCTGCTTTTTTGCCAGCGTATCGGGTAGGTGTGGATCATATGATTTTTATCAGTGGTTTTGGTTTGATTGCTCTGATGGTCGCTACCCGGGTGACTTTAGGACACAGCGGGAATTCTGATTTGTTTGCAAAAAAAATGATAGTGATGAGGGTGGTGATCGGATCGGTGCTGTTGGCGATGGCGACCCGGGTGACGGCTGAGTTTGTTCCGGTCATCCGGGTATCGCATTTGAATTATGCGGCGCTTTGTTGGTCGGTGGCAGCTTTGCTGTGGTTGGGCTGGATTGGGCGCAGGTTTTTTCAGTGGGAGGATTGAGGGAGGGGCGATAAAGTATAGATCGCTGGAGTTAGTATTCACAACATTTTTTGAAATTGAAGAATCAAACCACTGATTAGCACTGATGGGAAAGTAGGAGTTAGGTGTAAGTTATTGTATTTGTTTGACGTCTTTGATAGGAATCAGACAGAGGGGAAGGTTTAGTTATTTACATCATGATGAGAGTATGGTTTTTCTGGGCGTGTGTGTTGGTGTTTTTTTCGGGTTGCAAGATGTTGAATCCGCAACGGGCGAACATTGCGGTGCTCTATAATCAAGCAGCTCAGGATCACGGTCCGGATCGTAATCCTATCATCGTGATTCCAGGGATTTTGGGATCAAAGTTGGTGGACGATGCTACGGGCAAAATGGTGTGGGGGGCGTTTTCGCGTGAAGCGGCGCATCCTAAAAAGCCTGCGGATGCTCGCAGTTTGGCTTTGCCGATGCGCTTAGGGGCGGCTCTGGCAGATCTCAAAGACAGCACTCGCTCGGATGGTGCCCTAGATCGCTTAAAGGTGTCCTTGTGGTTGGCATCGGTGCAGCCTAAAGCCTACGCTCAACTGTTGGCGACTTTGGGTGCTGGAGGCTACCGGGATTCAGCTTTGGGAGAAAGCGGGGCGATTGATTATGGCAACGATCATTACACCTGTTTTCAGTTTGACTATGATTGGCGGCGTAGCTGCGCAGAAAATGCGCGGTTGTTGAGCGAGTTCATCGAAGAGAAACGCAGTTATGTGACACAGGAACGTGAGAAGCGTTTTGGTCCATCATCGAAGCCGGTTCGTTTTGATGTGGTGGCGCATTCGATGGGAGGTTTGGTGGCGAGGTATTATTTGCGCTATGGTGGGCAGGCTCTTCCCGCGGATGGGAGTTTGCCGAACTTGAATTGGGCGGGGGCTAAAGAGATTGAGAAGTTGGTTTTGGTGGCGACTCCGAATGCGGGTTCGGTTGAGTCTTTGTTGAATTTGAACGAGGGCATGACTTGGCCTTTGCTGGCTGATTACGATGCGGCTTTGTTGGGCACTATGCCGGCGATTTATGAATTGCTACCGCGGGCGAGGCACGGTGTGGTGAACGATGCTAGCACTGGTGAGGTGGTGGATTTGATGAGTCTTGAGACTTGGGAAAAGTATCAATGGGGGATGTTGGCAGATGGTCAAGCGGCTAATCTTAAGCGCTTGTTGCCAGCGATCAAAAGTGAGCAACAGCGGCGCGTGGTGGCGACGGATCATATTGAAAAATCTCTGGTGAATGCAAAGAGGTTTCACGCAGCCTTGGATCGACCCGCAGTGTTGCCGAGCGGGACTCGCTTAACTTTATTTGCGGGAGATTCGGTGGCGACGGATAGTGAGTTGTTGGCGTCTTCTTCTGGACTTAAGGTTTCCAAAAAAGAAGCGGGTGATGGTACGGTGGCTCGATACAGTGCCTTGATGGATGAGCGAAAGGGGCATGAATTCACTCGTAATTTGATCACACCGATTGATTGGGATAACGTGACGTTTTTGTTTGAGAGTCATTTGGGGTTAACTAAAAATCCTGAGTTTGCAGACAATCTGCTTTATTTGCTGTTGGAGGAACCGCGTTGAAATTTGGACACAAAAAAGCCTCGTCGCGGGTGGCGACCAGGCTTGTTATTTTTTGCTGGAAATTGCCTCTTATTTGAGCTCTTTGATTTTGAGGTCTTTCCAGCTTACTTCAAAAGGGCCGGTGCCTTTTTTGATGCCGTGTACCTGCAAGCCGATGAAACCGCTTGGATGGGTTTTGTAAACTTCGTCGTGGGTCAAGTCGGCGACTTTGTTGCCGTTGATCCAAGTCTGGATGTTGTTGCCCTTGGCGACAATACGGTAGTGGTTCCATTCACCGTTTTTCATGAAGGAGTGAGCGTTCACTGCGGCGTCTTTGGATTTAGGAGCTTCCGAGAGCCAACCGAGTCCAGTCGCTTCGCCATAGATCCAACCGGCCTGTCCTGCGCTGGCTTCGATTTCCACTTGTGGGCCGTAAACACGTCCTTTCTTTTTGTCGGTCTGGTCTTTAACTTTCGAGCGAATCTGGCAACCAGAGTTGAGCTGATCACTCACTTTGACATCGAACTCGAGTTCAAAATCGCCGTAGTTTTTGTCGGAGCAAAGAAAGGAGTTGGAGCTACCTTCTGCTGTTTTGCCAACGATGGCACCGTTTTCGACGCGGTAAGTGGCAAAACCGCTGCTTTTTTGTGTCCAGCCTTTGAGTGTTTTGCCATCGAAGATGCTGGTCCAGCCGTCTTCAGCCAATGAGATAGAAGGAGCAGCGAACGCGGAAGCGATGCTGATGCCGGCGATCAGAAAGAGTTTGTTCAAGTTTGAGGTTTTAATCATGATTTTTCAGTGAGGTTTAGATTGAAGTATTACTTTAACCAGAAATACACAGCTGTCGAATAGCACGTTTCCGTATTTTACCAGGGCTTGACAAGAGCGGGGAAATTCGGAATCGTGTGGTTTCTGTTTTATAAAAATATAATAAACCCTCCACTTATATGAAATTGCCTTTGGGATTACTTTTATCATTGGGTCTGATGTTGTCAGGCGGACTGTTGGCTCAGACTCCGAACGCGGCAAAAAAAACAGAGAAAAAGCAGGCTGCGGCGATCCCGACGCTGAAGTTGGAGGATGGAGATACTTTTGTTTTTCTTGGGGATTCGATCACTCACCAGTGCCTTTATACGCAGTATATCGAGGATTTTTTCTACACTCGTTATCCCGATCGGCGCATTCATTTTCATAATGCGGGAGTGAGTGGTGATCGGGCTACTCATGCCTTGGCTCGTTTTGAGGATGACGTGGCGGCGTTTAAACCCAAATACGTCAGTATTTTGTTGGGCATGAATGACGGGGAGTATGTGGATTTTAGTCAGGATGTTTTTGCAGTGTATAAAAAAGACATGATTGCGGTGTTGGGAAAGGTAGCGGGATTAAAAGCCGCACCGATGTTGTTATCGCCGACGATGTTTGATCACCATCAACTGACCTTGCGCAAGGATGATCCGACCTTTCCTTTTGGTAAGAGGGAGTTTTCACCGCAGTATAATTCGATCATGGCTTTTTACGGAGGCTGGCTGCGTGAGCAGGCGACACAAAACCGATATGCGTTTGCTGACTTCTGGTCTCCTTTGAACGATCTGACTTTATTGGGTCGGCGTAAAGATGCGGACTTCACTTTGGTGAGTGATACCATCCATCCCGATGCGGGTGGGCAGGTGGTGATGGCTTATTCGTTTTTATCGCAGTTGAATCCGGATCGCAGAAGTGTGAGTGCGATTTCGCTTACCTATCAAGGAGAGAATAAACAGGGATCTGTATGGAAGGGGCGCGGGGTTGGTGGTAAGCTTGAGGGGATCCAAGCCTTGAGTGAGGGTGAAGGAGTTGAGTTCACTTTCAAAGCCCGTTCTTTGCCGTGGGTTTTGCCCGATGAGGCTTTTGGTGTGGAGATGAAAAAGTGGAAGACACCTGGTCCTGCGGTGGGTTACAAAATGACCAAAGCTGGGCATCGGATCAGTAATGAGCGGCTGAAGGTATCGGGGTTGAAGCCGGGTAATTACGAGGTTTTTATCGATGGCGAATCGATTGGCAAGCCTGTCAGTCATGTGTTGCTGGGAGCGAAGATTGAGTTGCAGGGGAACAAAAAGACTCCTCAGTATCAGCAGGCCTTGCAGGTGGCTTTATTGAATCGTGAGAAAAATGACCAGGTGATACGTCCGCTGCGTAATCTGTGGAGCCGGATCAAAGGTTTGCGTAATCGCCATGCGGATGATTCCGCGGCCTTTCAGGTGGAGTATGAAAAGTTGAAACCGAGGATTGAGGAATTTTTGCAGTCCTCATTGGATTATGAAAAACGGATCTATGAAGCGGCGCAGCCGAAACCTCGCAAGTATGTGATTCGCCGAGTGGAAAAAAAAGGATAATAGAAGCGCTTATCTACTGATTTCGTTTTACTTCAAACTGGTGGTGTTTGGCTTGGCCTTTGGCGATCGTGAAACCCGGGCGTTGGGCGAAATTTTTGGCTTGTTGATGGGCTCGCCCGGTATCGACGGGGCCGGCGTGGGTGTGCAGTAGGTAGCGTAGTTTGAGGGGGGCGGTTTGTTTGATCTCCAGTGCTTCGTGCATGCAGAGGGAGGCTCCCATCCAGCCGTCTTCGCGCACATGCCAGTGACTGGGGAAACGCGGGTTGTCCGGATGATCAAAAAAGGTGAGGCCTTCGGTGACGGCGTTGCGTTTGCCTTTTTGCATGACGGGCACCGGGCCGGAGTAGTCCATCCATTCGGCGGCTTGACCGAAGATGGCAGGCTCGCCGCTTTGCCCTTCGCTATTGGTGATTTGGCCGCCGCCAAAATATGAGGAAATGCTTTTGGCCACTCGCACGGCGAGGAAACCAAAGTTGGTCTTGCCGAGTTTGAGTGCTTTTTTCTTTGGTTTGAAAGTGGATTGTAATTCGAATAACAGTTCTCCCTGGTTGCCGGGGATGAGCGAGGCGACCAGTTCTTGTTCCATCAGCAAGTCACCTTTGGCGTCTTGCCATTCGAGCAGGGTGGCCATGATGCATTCGTCAGGGCCGTCGTTGTAGGCCAGCCACATTTTTTCGATGATTCGGGTGCCGCGGTTGTCGGACCAGAAGTCATGGCCGTCGACGTCGTGGTGGGCAAACCAGACCGAGCGGTGGTGTTCGTGGTTGGACGCGCCGGGGTGCCCGATGCGGGTGAGGGACGAGCCGGAGGGCCCGGGTAAGGGATAGAAAAAAGGACGTGGGTAGCTGTGGTCGTGGTGCCAGCGGATTTTTTCTTGCCCGTCGATTTGAAAAGCCGTCTGGTGGTTGGCCTGGGGAATGATTTCACAGCGTTGGAATTGGTAAGGCATGGGGGTTGTTAATCAAGAGTGAAAAATAAAGAATGGGGAATTATGAATTTGGAATTGTGGGGTCTTAACTCTAGAGTGTTGGCGATGATAGCTAAAGTTTTTTTTCTGACGGGGGTGTTTGCTTTGATGATGCCTGGTATTTTGCGGGCGGATGGGCTGGCGGATAATAAGGCGGACAAGGTGAGACGGATTCCGGGGCTGGGAATTGAGGTGCCTGAGGATAAGGAGCAGGAATTGCGTAAGGGCCTGGCGGATCTGGGGCAGAAGATCGAGGGCTTGAAGAAGGCTTTGGCTAAGGAGCCTGAGTGGTTGGATTTGTTGCCGGATGTGGAAATTTATCATAAAGCGGTTCGTTATGTGTTGGATTATCAGGAGTTTCACCGCAAGGCGGAGTTTGCGGTGGCTAAGCAGCAGTTGCAAACGGGGGCGAAGCGGGCGGACGAGTTGAATAAACGTCAGGCGTCCTGGTTGAAACAGAAGGGTTTGGTGGTGCGGGGGTACCGTTCGAAAATTGATGGATCGGCGCAGCCTTATGGTTTGGAAATTCCTCAGTCTTATTCGTTCGAAGCAACTGTTCCCTCGCGGCTTGATTTTTGGTTTCACGGTCGAGGGGAAAAGTTGAGCGAGCTTTCATTCATCAGTCAACGCTCGCGTTCGAAGGGCAGGATCAATCCGCCCAACGGCATTGTGTTGCATCCTTATGGTCGTTATTCTAATGCAAACAAGTTCGCCGGTGAGGTGGATTTGTTCGAGGCTTTGGATCATGCCCGTAAATATTACCGTATCGATGATGACAGGATCGTGGTCAGGGGGTTTTCGATGGGAGGAGCGGCGTGTTGGCAGTTTGCGGTGCATTATGCCGACCAGTGGGCGGCGGCCCAACCTGGAGCGGGTTTTTCCGAGACTCCGGATTTTCTGAAAACTTTTCAAAAAGAAATCCTCACCCCGACGCCTTGGGAGAAGACTTTGTGGCATTGGTATGATTGCACCGATTGGGCGATCAATTTAGCCAACTGCCCGACGATTGCTTATAGTGGTGAAATTGATAAACAAAAACAAGCGGCTGATATGATGGAGAAGGCAATGGATCAGGTTGGCTTGGATTTGGTGCACCTCATTGGGCCGGGCATGGCGCACAAGTTTCATCCGGATACTTTGGCGGAAATCGAAACGCGTTTGACGAGCATCGTGGACAAGGGACGGGTGAGGGTGCCGAGTACGGTGCGCTTGACGACTTGGACGCTCAAATACAATCGCATGAACTGGGTCACGATTGATGCGATGGACGAACATTGGAAACGGGCGCAGGTGGATGCTGAGTGGGAATGGCCAAACGGGGTTTTTGTGAAGGTGAAAGGGACACAGGCGTTTACTTTGAACTTTGCCCCGGGTGAGTGCCCGCTTGATCAAGTGAAGGTGCCGGTGGTTGAGATTAATGGCCAGGGCTTGCAGGTGCCACCGGTGCGTTCGGATCGTTCTTGGAAGGTGCATTTTTTCAAAAATGCCAAAGGCAAGTGGCAGGTTGGAGAGAATAACAAGGAGGAGGTTTTGAAAAAACGTCACGACCTGCAGGGGCCGATTGATGATGCTTTCATGGATTCGTTTGTGATGGTGAAGCCCAGCGGCACGGCGATGAATGCCAAGGTGGGGGAATGGGTCGAGAGTGAGATGGACCATGCGGTGACTCATTGGCGGCAGCAGTTCCGTGGAGATGCGCGGGTGGTGAATGACGGGGAGGTGGATGAGGCGATGATCGCTAATAATAATCTGATCTTATGGGGAGACCCTGCCAGTAATGCGGTGTTGAAAAAAATCATCGACAAGCTGCCGATTGGCTGGGAGAAGGATAGTATTAAAGTTGGGAAGAATAGTTTTAACGCGAAAGATCATGCGATGGTGATGATTTTCCCCAATCCGCTTAATCCCAAAAAGTATGTGGTGCTCAACAGCGGGTTCACTTACCGTGAATACGACTATTTGAACAATGCCCGTCAGGTGGCAAAATTGCCGGACTGGGCGGTGATTGATGTGAAGACTCCCGCGGGTTCACGCTACCCGGGCAAGGTGATAAAAGCGGGTTTTTTTGGGGAGAAGTGGGAGTTGAAGTGAATTGGCGGAGGAGCTAATACCATTTTCACAGTTATATCATCGTAATGGATGTCTATAGGCTTTTGAAAGACGCGCTCCGCGCCAACTGGTAGAAACCGGGATCTTTGCCGTCAAATCAGCGTTCTCGCTCAGTCGTGTAGCCCGCTAC
>JAJRVS010000055.1 GCA_024277195.1 Verrucomicrobiota bacterium
AACAAGGCGAGTGGTTCACTCTCGGCCGTGCCGATGACATCGAAGAAGGTCAATCTCGATCTTTTCCTTTGCCATCGGAACTGGGCGAGAATGCCATCGCCGTGTTCCATCAACAAGGCGATTGGTACGCCTTGGATGATTGCTGCAGTCACGCCCGCATCCCCATCGTCGATGGACCAATCAAAAACGGCTGCCTGATGTGCCCTTGGCACTACGCCGAATTTGATCTCAAAAACGGAGCCGCTCTGTCCGGCCCGGCAACCGAAGCGATCAAAAGCTATCCCGTTCGCTTGAATGCTGACGGAATGATAGAGATCCTGGCGTGACGGTCCGTCACCCCTTGCGCATTTCTGCGATCATTTTCTCCGCGCTGACGAGCTTCTCCGACGCAGCATCCAAGCGCTGCGCCAACAACTCTGCCAGGAAGCGATACATCGCCGCGTAATAAGCATTCCGAGCCTCCGCACTGAGCCCGTCGAGGAACTGCTGCTTCACCCTGATACAATAAACTTGGGTCTCAGCAACGATGGTAGCGGTCCGCTGCGATCCTTGCAACAAAGCAATCTCCCCCAATACCACACCTCCGCCGGAAGCTGCACCGATAACCGATCCATCCTTTTGCACCCGCACCCGCCCCTTCAACAAAAACAACAAATCCTGATCCTCGGCACCTTCCTTGATCACTACATCGCCGGATTCACAGTCAAGCATCGTCGTGCTCGACAACATTTCCTCAACAATCTCCGACGCTAAAGTTTTAAAAAAAGGAATCTCAGCAACCGGAGCAGGAACTGAACCTGGGCGGTAATTCAGAGGGTATTCTTTCATAATCAATAACTCAGTTATTTACTCAAAAGGTAGGCACTTCCAAGCTCTATGCATTCTCCCGCAAAATCTGCTGAAGAACGTATGGTAAAATACCTCCGGCACGATAATAATCAATCTCCACCGGTGTGTCGATGCGCACCAGCAAAGGCAATTCAAAAGAATCCCCGTTGGATTTGGTCACTTTCAACACACACTCGCTGAGTGGTTGGGTATCGTTATCAATCCCCAAAATGCTAAAGCTTGCATCAGACAAATCGGCCACTTGATCGTAGTCCTCCTTGTTTTTAAAGTTCAACGGCAGCACGCCCATGCCTACCAAATTCGAACGATGAATGCGCTCGAAGCTCTTGGTCACCACGGCTTTCACGCCCAACAAGTTAGTTCCCTTGGCAGCCCAATCACGAGATGATCCCATGCCGTAATCCTCACCACCGATCACTACCAACGGCTTTCCTTCCTGCTTGTATTTTTCCGCCGCATCAAAGATGTCCATTTGCTCCCCCGCACTCGAACCTTCCGCGTAATACTGTGTCACGCCACCTTCGGTGCCAGGGCACATCAAGTTTTTGATCCGCACATTAGCAAAAGTTCCGCGAGTCATCACCCGGTCGTTACCTCGACGAGACCCAAAGGAATTAAACAAAGCTTGTTCCACTCCATTGGCGCTCAAATAACGTCCAGCCGGGCCGTCGGGTTTGATCGCTCCCGCCGGAGAAATATGATCAGTGGTCACCGAGTCGCCGAAGATACCCAGTGGTCGAGCGTCGTTGATCTCAACGATATCCGCTAACTCCATAGAAAAGTTTTCGAAGAAAGGCGGATCCTGAACGTAAGTAGAATCTTCGTTCCAAGTGTAAACGCTACCGGTCGATGCAGGAATCTCATTCCACTTGGGATTGAGCGCTTCAAAATCGGTGTACATCTGACGGAAAGCCTCCGGTGATAACGAGCGGGCAATGGCGTCCTTAACTTCTTCCAGTGATGGCCAGATGTCTTTCAGGAACACATCATTGCCATCAGTATCTTTCCCCAAAGGCTGAGTGGTCAGATCAATATCAACCGTGCCAGCAATTGCGTAAGCCACCACCAACGGCGGGCTCATGAGAAAGTTTGAACGGATATTTTGATGAATCCGCGCTTCGAAGTTGCGATTGCCCGACAGCACCGACGCCACCACCAACTCCTTGTCCTGGATCACACTCTCGATACCGGGATCAAGTGGCCCTGAGTTGCCAATACATGTTGTGCAACCATAACCCACGGTTTCAAAACCAAGCTGGTCGAGCTCTTTCTGCAAATCCGTTTTAGTGAGGTAATCCGTCACCACCCGCGATCCGGGCCCGAGTGAAGTTTTCACTGCAGGGTTGATCGTCAGGCCTTTGGCATTCGCCTTCTGCGCGAGCAGTCCGGCCGCCAGCATCACACTAGGATTGGATGTATTGGTGCAGGATGTGATCGCTGCGATGACCACTGATCCATCCTTGATGCGGTCCTTCACTCCCCCCTTACTGTCCACTGTGACTTCATTGTCATCGGTGTTTTTCTCCTTTTCAAAACCCCCGTCGTTTTTCGAAATCCCCATCAACTCGGTGAACCTATCCGCCAAGTCAGGCAGTTCGATACGGTCTTGTGGACGTTTGGGCCCCGATACCGCCGGCACCACATCTGCCAGATCCAATTCAAGCTGATCAGTGTAGTCGATTTCACCCTTTTCAGGAATGCCCCACAAATTCTGTGCTTTATAATAAGCCTCGAAAGTCGCTACCGCTTCTTCACAACGTCCGGTTCCCGTCAAATAAGCGGACGATTCTTCATCAATCGGAAAGAAGCCCATCGTCGCACCATATTCAGGTGCCATGTTGGCCACCGTCGCCCGATCCGGCAGCGGCAAAGCGCGTGCGCCTGCACCAAAAAATTCCACAAACTTGCCCACCACGCCATGCTCACGCAGCATCTGGGTCACGTGCAACGCCAAATCGGTCGCCGTCACGCCTTCACGCAGCGCTCCCGTCATGTGAACCCCCACCACTTCCGGCACCAGAAAAGTCACCGGTTGTCCGAGCATGCCCGCTTCCGCTTCAATCCCTCCTACGCCCCAAGCCACTACCCCAAGACCATTGATCATAGTGGTATGCGAATCGGTTCCTACCAGTGTATCGGGATAATACATACCGTCTTTCGACAACACTCCCGAGGCCAGGTATTCCAAATTTACCTGATGCACGATGCCAATGCCCGGAGGCACCACTGAAAAAGTATCAAAGGCCTGCTGCCCCCATTTCAAAAACTCGTAGCGCTCACGATTGCGCATGAATTCCAGATCGAGATTCTTGCTCAGCGCATCCGCTGTTCCAGCAAAATCCACCTGCACCGAGTGATCGACCACCAGGTCAACCGGCACCAAAGGCTCAATCATACCCGCATCCTTGCCCATGCGATCAACTGCCGAGCGCATCGCCGCGAGATCCACCAACAGCGGAACCCCAGTGAAGTCCTGCAACACAATACGAGCCACAGTGAAGGGGATCTCAAACTCACCCGGATCAGCCGCGTTGTAGTTCGCCAAATTGCGTATATCGGCTTCAGTAACTTTTTTGCCATCAAAATTACGCAGCAACGATTCCAGAACAATGCGGATACTAACCGGTAAGCGTGACAGTTTTTCAAAACCCTGCTCCTGTAGTGCGGGAAGGGACTGAAACTGGCCTTCACTGCCGTTTCCAGTAGTAAAAGTGCGGACGATATCAAATGCTTGGCTCATGGTTCTGTGTAGCTGGTAATAGTTAATACAACCAAGCCGCGTAGTTACTCACTGCCGCGGCTCGGATTTAGAAATAAAATTCACTCAAGCGAGTTCACCGAGTTTAGCTTTGATCGCATCAAAGTCTGGCAACTGGCCGGGATTATCGCTGCTCTCGGCGTATTGGATCACCCCTTCGCGGTCGATGATGAAAGCCGAACGCTTAGGCACTCCGCCCATGGTCAGGTTTTTGTCCGGCAAAAACGCCTCGTAAGCCACCCCATACGCGGCAGTCACTTGGTGCTCGTAGTCACTGAGCATTTTCAATCCAAAACCTTCTTTTTCCGCCCACGCCTGCTGAGCAAAAGGATTGTCCCCGCTGATCCCGATCACCTGAGCGTTCAAACCGTCGTATTCGTCCATGTTCGCTGACACTGCGCAGAATTCCTCGGTGCAGACGCCGGTGAAAGCCATCGGCACAAAAAGCAGCACGATATTAGATTCGCCTGTGTTTTTGCTAAGAGTGAACAGCTCCGGGCCGCTTTCGCCAAGAGTCGTGAGAGTAAAATCCGGTGCTTTGTCGCCTACTGAGAGTGCCATAATATGATTTAATTTAAATTTTTTGCCTAGATCTAGAAATTTCTCCTAAAGAGCGGCCAATATAGAGGGCGGCAGCAAACGGTCAATGCCAAAACCCTCTCTCTAAAGCTGATTTTTGCCCATTTCCACGCCCTAGGCTAATCAAAAAGCACGCAAAGAGCCCACACCCCCTCGATGTGAACCATTGCACCCCCTTTTTTTACAGACTATCGTCAACTATTCTCCCCGCCCGCGCTCACCGATGCCTTGGATAAAAATCACCGCCACCCTGTTTATTCTGATCATCATCGGACTATTGCTGGTGCCCCACGATCTGACCCATCTCTCTACTGCTGATAGCGAAACTCGAGGAGACGCTGCCCACTTCCCCGCCTTTTTGCTGCTGACCTTGCTGCTTTTCTCCATCCTTTCGCCCAATCGCCCTACGACTTTCCGTATCACCGCGTCTGCCGTCATCGCCGCCACCCTGGCCCTCGGTACCGAATGGCTGCAAAGTTTCACCCCCGGTCGCATGGCGTCCGCACACGACCTGATGGCCAACGGTCTCGGCATCGCTGCCGCCATATCAGGCTTGTGGCTGTGGAAAACCAATACCTGCTCTGGTTTTTCATGGCAAAAAAAGCTCCACCTCTTAGCAACCTGCGTT
This sequence comes from Verrucomicrobiota bacterium, assembly GCA_024277195.1. Lineage (GTDB taxonomy): Bacteria > Verrucomicrobiota > Verrucomicrobiia > Verrucomicrobiales > DEV007 > JAADHD01. The sequence continues at coordinate 4,815 of JAJRVS010000055.1, forward strand.
ATCGCTTCCGCGCTCACTTGGCCCTATGTGCAACACCTCTCTGCCCGGCTCAACGCCCAAAAACAATTCCCCGTGCTGAGTGATTTCCACACCGCCGGAGCTACCTATCTGTGGAAAACTCAAAATGACGCCCAAGCCTCCTTGAGCAAACACCAACCAGCCAGCCTCGAAGTCACCCTGCCCGCCAACAGTGATTTCCCCGGCATCAACTACCTTCCCGGCCCGCAAAACTGGCAAACCTACCACAGCCTGCACCTCACACTCATCAATCCCGGTTCCACTTTCCAACTCGGCATTCGCATCGACGATGATGGTGATTGCCGCCAACACAAGTCCCGTTTTAACGCCCAGCGCCCAATCAAGCCCGGCGAAAATCATCTCATCTTCCAACTCAATACTATCCGCCAAGCCCCCGAAAACAGAGAACTGAATCTAAACGCCGTTCAGCGCTTGCTGCTTTTTAGCCAAAAAAATCCTCAGGCTCAGAAGTTTTCCATCGTCCGGATGTGGTTGGAATGAACGCTCATCCATACGCTCTAAATTCAATCCTATCGACGAAACCCTAACTGCAATTATCCCACTAGCTTAATTTTAATGACGATGACCTTACATGACATTCTTTGGGACATAAAAAATGACCACTTGGCTTTCCGGTTAAAATTGCTGTCGGTAAAGCCGCAGAAGCCAAATAAATCTGGGATGATCGACGCCCTCATGCGTTCTTACGCAGGTGAAAACTTAAAATCCATCTGGTCATCCTTGCCTCCCTTAGCGCAAAGTGCTGTGGCGGAAACTTGCCACGCTTCTGATCTGAAGTTTAATCAAAGTCGCTTCCAAGCAAAATATGGAAACTTACCCTCTTTTTGCGATCCTCCAAAATCCAAGTCATCGTACTCGCATTGCAGTTCTTGGGATCCAAAATACGCCACTAAGCTAAACTTACTGCTATTCCGTTTCGGCTACCCTGAAGAATACATCATTCCCGCAGATTTAGCCGAACGCTTAAAAGCATTCGTGCCTGTTCTAAAAGAGTTGACCGTGGAAACGCTCACTGAGCCCAAGCAGGAAGACGGATTATACCTACGCCTAACAGAGCACGAAGCCCTATCTGAAGTAATGGCAATGCTTCGCCTTTGCGAACAAGGCAACTTTCGCATCACTGCTAAAACGGGAATGCCCACAGCTTCTGCGCGAGCAAAAATCACCGCCTGCCTAACGGGCGGGGACTATTTTTCTCCCGAACTTGCTTACCCTCCAGATAAAAAAAGCTGGCAACAGGAAATCGGACCCATCAAGCCCGTTGCTTGGTCCCGTTTGCTCAAAGTTGGGAAATATGTCAGCCCCAGCTCTAAATTGGCTCCACCCGGAATCAAAGCACTCTCCCGCCCTCCTCACGAAGTGATCCAACACCTATGGAACAAATGGCTCACCAATAGCGTCTTCGATGAGTTCAACCGAGTCAGCATCATCAAAGGTCAAAACAGCAAGAAAAACATGACCGCCAAACCTCCGCGCCGAGAAGCTATCGCAGATGCTTTGTTAGACTGCCCAGTGAATCAATGGATTGAGCTTGAAACGTTTTCCAATTATATGCAAGCACAGGGCTTCGAATTTGAGGTTTCGCATGACCCATGGGAGCTCTACCTCTGCGAACACCAATATGGGAGCTTTGGCTACGACGGTTATGGCGGATGGAATATTTTACAGCTACGTTACATCTTTTCTTTCTTATTTGAATATGCCGCCCCACTCGGGTTGATCGATATTGCTTACGTCCACCCCGAGCACGCCTTAGACGATTACCGTAAGCAATGGGGTGGGGATGATATTCAATGGCTTTCCCGTTACGATGGACTACGCGCTTTTAGAATCACCAAGCTCGGGGCTTATTGCCTAGGAATGAGCAATGACTTCACTGCCACTCAACCGATCTCATCGCTCAAGCTTGAAGTATTGCCTAATCTGAATATTCACATTATCTCCGGCGATCCACAACCTGCGCAAAAGTTCCTATTGGAAACATGGGGCAAACCTGTTACTAAAAACACTTGGCATCTAGAGCCCAAGCGTGCCTGTGAGGCCGTTGAGCGCGGGCAAAACATCGTTGATTTTGTAAAATTTCTCAGCCAACACTCTGACCAACTTTTACCAGAAAGTGTAGCGAGATTTTTTAAAACCAGCGAAAGCAACGGCAGAGCCTTAAAGCGTCTCGGAGAGGCTCAGATATTTGAGTGCCGCGATACTAACACCGCCAATATGATATGCGAACAAAATGAGCTTAAACACTCATGCTTCAGAATCGGAGCAGCTCAAGTGGCAGTCCCCTCTGCTCGCGTAGCTAAATTCAGAAAGGTAGTCAAATCTCTAGGTTTGGGAATTGTGTGAATCTATTTTTCCTTACAGTAAATCTCACACCCTCAACAAGGCTCTCACCTGCGGCAGCAACTCGATCATCATCCGGTTCTGTCCAGCGCGCATGAGAATTTCCCCAACCAGCCCGACCTTCCCAGAACTGCGAATCGGCCACAATTCTGTAGTCTCCGAGCAGTTAGGAATCGAACGTCTCAAATGCCAAAAACCGCTACCTTGACCATCATCCGAACGCACGATATCAAAACGTGCGCCGCCCGCTGCTGCCAACAAGCTCACTTGCAAAATCGCGGGCGCAGGTGCAGCTGTGGCGTCAGGTAGATCAGTATCCGCCATCCCAGCCTCACCAATCTCTGTCAGACCAATCTTCAAAACCTGTTGCCGCGCCATGCCTGACTCGAACACATAACTCTCCCGATCACTCAAAGCGGGATTCAACTCTGCCCGCAATCGATTGGCCAACCACGCCATCAACCACACCACCGTCATCCGCTGCCCTGCGCTATAAGTGATTTCCACTTTCTCCAAAGCCGTAACCTGTCCCAGTGCAGCAGGATCAGCAAAACAAAGTGCCACAGCTTCACGCAACTGATTGCTCTGTGTGTAGGCGATATCGTGCAATATGTAGGTCGCCTCGGCTTCCTTGGCGGCAGTCGCCAGACGCAAAAACTGCACGGCCGGATCGACCCAGTCCCGACTGTCCACGATCAAGCGCCCGATGCGACTGAATAAACGCTCTTCAAACACCTCCGACAACTCCCCCTGCCACCAGAAGATCAACGGCAAATCCGCGTCGAGATGGGCAAATACGATGTTGCGCACCATGTCAGCCGAACTG
>JAJRVS010000056.1 GCA_024277195.1 Verrucomicrobiota bacterium
AAAAAACCAAGATCCTCACATGCCAAAATTGATTGCCCTTCTTGCAAAACTCTTGCTTTGTCCAATGAAAGCGCAGCGCGCCGGGTAGCCTGAACCTGTCCCTGCATCAGAGCCAGAGGATTATCAAAATCAGCGCGCTCGAGAATTTTGCCTGGAAAAGCAATGAAAGCGTGGCTGATATTTTCACCAAAAGCCGGTGCAATTAAATCCCCCATTTTGGGACCAAACCAATACCTCGCCGCTCGCGAGGCAAAAACCTTACGCTCGGCAGGTGGCGCCAAACGAGTCCCCAAATCCTTCCATCCCGATTCAGAAAAATCCTTCGCCCCCGGACGATTAACATTCCATGCGCACTCAGCCCCCAGCAACTCGGTGAACTCACGCCACCCCAAACCACTCATGTTTCCAAAAAATATGTCATCATAGGCAGGATAATACATTGAGCGGGTCCACAGCGGACTCGTTGTGAAGTACGGTTGCCAGCCCTTCCAAAAAGCATATTCAAAATAAGTGTGAAAGCAGCGTTTGCCCCAGGTCGCCCTCATGCGATCAAACGGCACACGCTCGGATTCCCGAATAGTGACAAAGATATCCTCAGGCAACAGCTGATCCAAACGCTTCACAAAATCCGCCAGCTTTCGGGTGCGCTCTTCTGCCTCTTTTTTCGCCTCCGGACCAGGCCCCATTTCAGCACTGGCATCTTTATACACCAAATCAGGATCGAGCTGTTCAGGTGAATAAGGATACACCACCGTGACAAACTCACAGTCCGGCACCAGTTTGCGGATTTCTCGGTAGTATATGCCAAAAACCACCGCGTCCGCTTTGGCGTGATCATTCCCATAGGTTTTTTTACACAAATCACAGCGATCATTCCACAAACCCGGATTGCGCCAGCCACCACCGTCTGCGGCATGCAAATAATACCCCTTATACCCCGAATCAGCAACCATACGCGCCGTACGCCTAGCTTTTTCCTCATGGTATTTCAACCGTGACCAACAAAAGTAACGGTGATGACTGCTATGATAAGCAACACCTTTGAAATCCGGATTATCTTTGTCAGCGGGAAAACTACCAACCGAAGTTGTGCCCGATACCATCGTGCGGATCCCGCGCTGCACCCCGTAATCATGAATCTCTTTTAAAGCCGCACGAGTGATCCTGGTATTTTCACCAAACTGACCCGCCTTCAAAAAAGAGTGACTCCAAGCCCAGTTGATCTTCGCCCGCAGCATCCAGTCATAATGTTTTTTCTTGCGCGCCACCCACCGCTTGGCGACCTCCTTGGCCTCAGCCGTTTTCCCCTGCCCATCCAATTGTTTGAGAGTATACCACAAACCTCGCCGAGGCTCACTCATCGGATACCCCACTTGTCGTTTTTTAAAATCCGGCCAATCCGTGATCTCCACCGGTCTCACCTTAATCCCTCTATTCCCCGCCCCTGTAATCAGTTGCCGCACACTGATCGCCGCATAAAGCGTGCCTTGCGCATCGCTACCCACCAACCACAGCCGCGTCGAACCATCCGCCCCCTTCTCCGTGCGAACCACGTAACCTTGTGGTCCAAGTTTCTGAACCGTCACTTGTTTTCCCGGCATACTTTTCAAAGCAGCCGCCGCTCCACTGGTGACAACAATGATCAAATTCCCCTCCGGCAACACATCCCCGAGCTCGGCCACCTGCAACGCTTGCCCTCCCAGCGAACGAATCCGTTGATTGATCTCCTCGGCCCCAATCTTCGCCTGAAGCGAAGGTCCCGTGATAATTTGAAAGCCTTCAATAACCACAGCCCCTCCCACCGCCTTTATTTCGCGGGGGCAAGGAATCAGCGTATCAAATTCGTCCTCAGCCATCACCCAACTTGATAACAAAAAGATGCCTGACAATAAAATATGAGCAACACGCATAGCAACACGCATAATAACCCTACCCCTAATTGCAGGGAAAGAGTTTTCAACGAACTTCCGCCCTTCATTCAAAGCGAATCACATCCTCCCGCAAATCCCGCAACACCCGCAACTCCCCCCACTGCGCCCCACGCATCTTCCTGCCCCCATCCTTCCGGCGCTGCCCAAAACATTCCCGTCGCCCCGCAAAAAACTCATCCACAAACCCCTGACTCCCCAACACCGCCCCATCAGTAAAATACCGCACCCGACAACGCAAAGCCGCCGCCAACGGCAACTTGCCCCCCGCCTGAAGCACCTCCCCAGTCTCCTCCTGAGTAAATCCTCCCTTACGCCGATCCACGCCATCCACAGTATCGCCTCCCAGCCGTTCTTCCCCCGTCCCATACAACAAACACCGATATTCCGCCTCCACCTTCCGCCACGCCACCCTTTGGCTCCCCATCACCGCAAAAGTCAACGCCTGACGCGCCCCCTTCACTCCCGCCACCGCCGCCGCATACGAACACCAACGGTAATCCTCCGGAGCCTTCACCATCCCCGCCCGAATCGGATTCAAATCGATATACGCCGCCACCGTCCTCACCGCATCCCCGCTCTCCAACAGCACACTCTTAAAACGCCCATTCCACAAGGCCCCTTCACGATCATTCATCTTATTATAGGCCAAAGTCATTTTCATCTTCAGCTCCTTCATGAACATCGACAGATCAAACAACCTCTCCTTCACCCCCAGCGCAATCTTGCTGATTTCTTGATCGCAGCCATTCTCCCGATACATCGCCACCTGCCCCAGCACCTGCTGCGTGCTCCACTCCTTCCGCAGCACCCCCAACCGCCCCAAATAGTCCTCCTCCGACCACCCCACCGTCGCCAGCTCCT
>JAJRVS010000057.1 GCA_024277195.1 Verrucomicrobiota bacterium
GGCAGACTTAACAAAAGAGACATTTCTATTCCATGCGCCAGCGAAGTTTCGGCTAGTTTTTCTTTCCCCGCCCTAAGGTTTCTGGTGATCTCCGGTAATAAGACAATACCAAAAGCGACCCCAATCAAACCTAAAGGAAGTTGATTAACCCGGTCTGAAAAATAAAGATACGAAGGGCCGCTGTCTTGGTAGGAAGCCACCGACTGCCCTACCAATAAATTGATTTGTTGAATACCTGCACTGGCCAAACCCGGTAACATTAAAATCCCCAGTTTTTTGGTATCACCATCTAGCTTAGGTACAGCAGGGCGAATGCGAATGCCTCGTTTGCGGCAGGCAAGCAGCACCCAACCCAACTGCAACACCCCGGCGATCACCACCGACCAGGACAATACCACCTCAGGGTGACCTATTTTTGGCACTACCACAAACAGCCCTGTCAGAAATACAATATTAAGTATCACGTAGGCAAAAGCCGGCGGACCAAAAACACGTCGACTATTCAGCATGCCGCTAAAAGCAGCCATCAGACAGACAAAAATCAAATACACGGTGGTGATCCTGGACAGATAAACGGTCAACGCCAACTTCTCCCCAGTGAAGCCACGCGCCGCCACATGACGAGTAAGCGGCTCCATGAATATGAAAGCCAATACGGCAATCACAATCAGGATCACAGCCATCAAAGTCACCGTTCGCGCAGCAAAAGTATCCGCCGAATCCGCACCCTCCTCCTCCAGTTTTCGACTATACAACGGCACGAAGGCCGCGTTGAATGCGCCCTCCCCGAAAATGCGGCGGAATAAATTAGGAAAACGAAAGGCCACCACCCATGAGTCCATTTGTATCCCCACCCCAAGATAACGCGAGATCACCATGTCACGAACAAAACCCAGCACCCGACTCATCAAGGTGAATCCACCCACGGTTGCTAATGATCGCATCATTCCCATAATCTCTACCTAGCTGTTATCTCTACGAATGCATCCCGCTCTTTCTTTCACCGCCATCATTATCTAAGCCCTAACAAAAAAGCTATCACCTCCTCCCCCACCACTAATCCTTGATCGATGCCCGTTGCAAGCGCTCCATGATCGCAGCCCCCGCCCCAAAAGTAGAAACCGGTTCGGCGATAATCTCATCCATGCCGGACTCATCCAATTTGCGCAACAAGTAAAAAAAGCGCAACGCCGCTTCAACGGTTTTTCCAGATCCTGGGCTCAAGACTTCGATTCTCTCCCAATGATACAAATTGGTATAGCCATCTTTTTTCTTTCCCCGATAACTCAACAGGCCATAGCGCTTTTCCGGATCTCGCTTGAAATCCTGCGGTTTGCTCAACAAACGCAACGGTGTTTTCGGCGCGTAGTGACTAGCCAACATACCCGGTGCCTCTGGCGCGTTCTCCGACACCGCATCGTTACTGACTATTTCTATTTTACCATAACGCTTCAACTCATCTGTGCTGATCGGTCCTTTGCGCAAAATCCGAAAAATGGCTTTGCCCTTACCATGGGGCGGCGCTACCACCTGCACAATCGTGGATTCCAGACCTCTGGCACAGGCTCCACCATCGACCACCAAGGGAATGCGGCCATCGAGTTCGCTGATCACGGCTTCGGCCGAAGTGGGACTGATACGGCCAAAACGATTGGCACTTGGAGCTGCCAGGGGTCGACCCAGGTTTTCTACGATTTTGGCAAAAATATCATGTTTGCTACATCTCACGCCGATGGTCGGCAAACCCGCACTTACGATGTCGGGCACTATTTCTTTTTTTGGCAAAATCAAGGTCAAGGGCCCCGGCCAGAACAATTCGGTCAGGGTGCGTATGGTTTTGCGTATTTCCTCCGGCACATCCGCTACTTCACGCAAGGCCTTCTGGCCAGAGATGTGAACGATCAGCGGATCAAAGGTCGGCCTTTCTTTGGCTTCGAATATTTTTGCCACGGCTTCGGCATTCAGCGCATCTGCCGCCAGGCCATAAACCGTCTCCGTTGGCAGAGCCACCACTTCGCCTGCGCGCAACTCTGACACTGCCTGTTTCACCGCGAGTTCAGTCGCTTCATCGGTATCGGTTCTGACGATTTCTGTGTTCATGAATGCCTTTTTTTTAAAATATATTTAATATTCAAAGCCTGCGCTTGTAATTACGGCGGTTTTCTGGTTCAAATTCGCATCGTAGTGGTTAAGGTCAATGTCAAACCGACACGCTTTATTTTTACTTTCATGCCTGATTCTCCATCCAGCAAATGCGCCGACAATCAAACACGTCGATGCAATGTCATTCTCATCGGCTTCATGGGCACCGGCAAGACATCAATCGGCAAGCGTGTAGCCCAAAGTCTGGGTTTTGCTTTTGTCGATACTGACGAGCTGATTGTCGAATCATCAGGAAAAGCCATCACTGAAATCTTTGCTGACGAAGGAGAGGATTATTTTCGCGATCTCGAAACCCAAAGCCTGCGCGATTGCCAACAGCGCAGCCAACAGGTCATTTCCACCGGCGGCGGTATCATTCTACGTGAAGAAAACCGTAAGCTGCTCGCTGATTGTGGTTATGTCATTTGGCTGAGGGCCTCTGCCAGCGATATCCTCGAACGCATATCCAGAAATCAGGAACGACCACTTTTACAAACCGCAAACCCCCTGCAAACGATTAAGGATATGTTGCAAGATCGCAGTGATCTATACGCCGCCAGTGCTGATTTTGAGATCGACACCGACGAGCTCTCTCTCGACGAAACTTCTTTCGGAATCTGCGAAAGCACACGAGTTATATTCGGCAATCAATGACTCAAGCTCCCCCTACAATGAAATTTTAGAATATATATGACAAAATAAGTTATATGTGTTATATGGCCATACAGCAATAAACCAAATATTATTATGAGTGAAGAAAAAATGTCAATTGTGTTGTTTTCCGGAACCGTGGATAAACTGATGGCGGCCAGCATCATCGCAGTGGGTGCCTCTGCCATGGGAAAAAAAGTCACCGTTTTCCTGACTTTTTATGGATTAATGGCCTTTCGTAAAGGGGATTGGCAGACCAATACCAGGTTCAGCAAGGATTTCGAAGAAATGGCCGAACCTGCCATGGCAGCGATGAAAGAGAAAAATGTGCCCAACTGGATGAACATGCTCAACGATGCGGCAGAAGTGGGTGATCTGACGATCAAAGCTTGCGGAATGACAATGGATTTGTTTGGCCTTGAAATGGAACACCTCGAGCCCATCGTGGAAGAAGTCACCGGTGTGGGAACTTTTGTCCAGGATGCCGAAGGCGGACAAACGATGTTCATCTAATCAAACTTTAATACTACCAAGGATAAATCATGGAAAATGTAGAAATCACTAAAGAAAGTGACGCCCGGGGCAGCTTTTGCCCCGGCCCGTTGATGGAACTGATCCGGATGGTGCGCGACGCCGAAGTCGGCGATGTGCTTGCCGTCATCTCCAGCGATGCCGGAAGCCAAAAGGATCTGCCGGCCTGGGTTGCCAAAGCCAAACACGAGCTTCTGGGACAAGAAGATTTCGAAGGGGCTGTTCGTTTCATCATCAAAAAATCCCACTAAATGAAAAACATTATCATTATCGGAGGTGGCACCGGCGGTTGTATCGTTGCCAATCTATTGGCAAAAAAACTCGATTCTGATGAGGCAAAGATCACTGTCATCAGTGCTTCTGAGCAGCATCATTATCAACCTGGCTGGCTCTACGTACCTTTTGCGCGTGAAGATGCCCGTTCACTGACACGCCCAGTCCGCGACTTGCTGAAAAAGCAGATCAACTTGTTGATCGGCAAAGTGGAAAAACTCGATGATGGTAATCACCAGGTGATCCTTGAAAACGGGGATACGGTTTCTTATGACTACCTTGTCATCGCAACCGGCTCCATTCCTTGTCCGGAGGACATCCCCGGGCTCAGCGAGGGAGGCAATCACTTTTACACCGAAAAGGATTCTTTTGAACTCTATCAGATCCTACAGGAGTTCCGTGGTGGCAAAGTGGTGATTGGCGTTGGTGGACTGCCGTACAAATGCCCGGTGGCTCCTTTGGAATTCACTTTTTTGTTTGAAGAATTTATCAATGAAAAGGGCATCCGTGACAAAACGGATATCACTTATACTTTCCCGCTGAACGCCGTATTCAACATACCGAGTGTGGCCGAGGTCGCCGAACCGATCTTACAGGAACGCAACATCAACATCGAAACTTTCTTCAATCTGGAAGAAGTTAAAGCTGATGAAAAGAAAGCCATCAGTTTGGAAGGAACAGAACTCGATTACGATCTATTGATCATGATCCCGCCCCATCGTGGCGCACCTTTTTTGCAAGGCCACGAGATCGCCGATGCCAAAGGCTGGGTCAAAACCAACAAACAAAGCCTGCGAGCCGGTGACAGCAAAAACATCTGGGCGCTCGGTGATACCACCGATATCCCTATCAGCAAGGCCGGCAGCACGGCTCACTTTGAAGGCCCGGTGATCGCCAAACACATCATCGCCGACCTTCGGGGGGAAGAACTCGGTGAAGACTGTGTTTACGAAGGTCACGTGATGTGTTTCCTCGAAACCGGTTACAGCAAAGCCAGTATCATTGACTTTGACTACTCGGCTCCGCCGGTATTAAAAGCTCCCAATGCGCTGATGCATTATCAAAAAATGGCTTTCAACAAAGCTTACTGGTATCTGATCCCGACTGCTACCATCTGAAGCAGCAATCAAACTTATGAAAATTCACGCTGACGGCGGGATTTTTCATTTTTGTGTCAGATTTCCGCAAATACCCTTAAATCTCTTGAATCGATTAAATAGCTGTGTATCTATATAAATATACTTTATCTTTATTATGAAACGAGAACATATTCTAAGAGCGATCGCAGGATCTTTCATCCTTATCTCACTGGCTTTGGCGCATTACCACAGCCAAAACTGGTTGTGGTTCACTGCTTTTGTCGGCGCCAATCTGTTGCAGTCTTCTTTCACCCGTTGGTGCCTGATGGAAGACATCCTGTCAAAACTGGGCGTCGGAAAAACCGGTGACTCCTGCTGCGCTAAAGAAAAAGACTCCTCACAAGCTTAAAAAGGGTTATCAGCTAGAAGGCTGGGGGAGGGTGCAGGACAAAAAAGTTAGCCATTGGTTATTGAAAGCTACCTTATCACCCATCAACATCATTCCGCCCTTTTAGGGCTGGTAATAAAACCAATCTAACCCCAGCGCTTCGCACTGGGCTATCACATATTGTCCTTTCAGGACAGTTTGCTTTCATCTCTTTTGCACCAACGGTGTTCAATGACATAGCCCAGTGCGTAGCGCTGGGTAAAAAACCCAATTCTTCCAGCCCTGCAAAGGGCGAAATGCATAGCAGTCAGTAGCTTAATATTTTGACTTACAACCCCTGGAAGGCTGACTGGCACCCCGTCCTGCAAAAACAGAGCTTGCCTCTCCTTATAACAGGCTCCCTTACTGACGTCGTACGGCCTACACGCGGTGTGAACAAATATGGAAATTTGTTCTACATTCGCCCCTCCCACTCGGGATTGATTTATCCAACAAACCCAGGTTTTTTGCTATTTCTGGGAACTTGGCACGCGGTCTGCTGTTCCTGAATTGAACTCATCGTTTCAGTCGGCGCATAAGTGCCTACGGGCTTTGAATCAACTATCTCAAAAACACAAAACAAAACAAACAATGATAATCACTGCACGAACGTGGCTCTGGGTCACCATGGCGGCCCTCTTAATGATGTCGGTCGGAAATTCAATCGCACAAGATGCCGCCGAGCCCGCCAAAGCTCCTGAAGCAGCGGCTGCTGTTACTGAGCCTACTGAAGAAGCTGCCACAATCTCAGAAGAGATGTTCACGGTTAACAATCTATGGATCTGTATCGCAGCCGCCTTGGTGTTCATCATGCACTTGGGATTTGCCACTTTGGAAAGTGGTCTGACCCAGTCTAAAAACACGGTCAACATCCTGTTCAAAAACGTCTGGATCATCACCAGTGGCATCTTGCTCTACGCTTTCTGGGGTTTCAACTCAATGTATCCCACTGACGGCAACGGTTGGTTTGCCATGGGCAGTTGGTTCGGTGGCGATCTCGACAACGTTAAACAGACTACATCAGCTTACAACGCCGGCTACACTTTATGGGGTGACTTCATCTTCCAAGCCATGTTCGCAGCTACGGCTGCAACCATCGTTTCCGGTGCGGTTGCCGAACGCGTCAAGCTTTCCACTTTCATGATCTTCTCAGTTATTCTGGTGGGCTTTTTCTACCCTATCACCGGTTACTGGAAATGGGGCGGTGGCTGGCTTGATGACATGGGCTTCTATGACTTCGCTGGTTCTTCTGTGGTGCATGCCTTTGGTGGTTTTGCCGCTCTGGCCTGTGTATTGATCCTCGGACCTCGAAAAGGTAAATACACCAAAAACGGTATCAAACCCATCATTGGTCACAGCATGCCACTGGCCACCATTGGAGTATTTCTGCTGTGGCTCGGTTGGTTCGGTTTCAACGGCGGATCCGTTCTGAGCGCAGATCCAAAATTGGTATCCTTTGTTTTTGTGACCACTTCTCTGGGTGCTTGTGGCGGCGCTATCGCAGCCATTTTTATCTCAATGATTGTCTTGAAAAAACCTGACCTTTCGATGGCACTTAACGGCATCCTGGCCGGCCTTGTAGGAATCACTGCAGGGGCAGATGTAGTTTCCGAATTCGACTCGATCATCATCGGAGCGATCTCTGGATTACTAGTCTTCGCCGCGATTCTCATCATCGACAAACTCAAAATCGATGATCCCGTGGGTGCCATTTCCGTACACGGCATCGGTGGTGTGTGGGGAACGATAGCAGTGGGCATTTTCTCCGCTGATTATTCTGTCGTAACACAAATTAAAGGAACCGCAGCCATCAGCGCTTTTGCCTTCATCGCAGCAGGCGGAACTTTCTTCATCCTCAAAATGATCATGGGTGTGCGAGTCAGTGCAGAAGAAGAGCACGAAGGACTCGACGTGGCCGAGCACGGTTCACCCGCTTACAATCTGCACATGTAAGTTGCAGACAGAGTTTTCTCACTAATGGTTAGAACCCTCGTCCGGCGCAAGCCGGGCGGGGGTTTTTTATTTTTACAAAAGCCCGCTTATTTCGTAACTTCTCTATTCTCGACAAATACACCCACATTGTGAAACTTCTCCTCAAGACCTTGTTAATCACCGCAATAGCTACCAGCTTTACTAGCTCCAATGAAAAAGCAGCCGCAGCTCCCATCGCGACAAAGGGAGATCAGTTCACGGCTATCACCGCCTCCATCATAGGCACCCATACCACTGCCTGCATCGGCAGTGATGACCGCTGGTATGTGCTCTATGAATTGTTGCTCACCAACTGCAAAGCCGTAGACGCTACTGTCGAACAAATCACCGTGATAGACGTTTCGGCCCCCAGTAGAATCCTCGCCACTTTCAAAAAAGACGAGCTCATCAAATCCTTACGCACACTTGGCGCCAGATCAACGACAGACAATAAACTCGCGCCCGGTTTTTCAAAATTACTTCTTGTGTCCCTTACTTTCGATGAAAAATCCGCAATCCCTGCAACTGTAAAGCACCGCATTCAAGGTCTTGCCGCCAACAGTCCCGCTGCCCAAAAACCCGCAGCCATTGATTACACCATCGCCGAACTGTCACTGACCAAGCAAACAGCCCCCGTTATGAGTCCGCCTCTACAAGGTGGTGCTTGGCTGGTTGTGAACGGCACCGGGCCCCACCCAGGAGCCCACCGTGGAGCCCTGCAAACCGTAAATGGAACACTGGTCAATTCCCAGCGTTTTGCCATTGATTGGATGATGGCGGATGACGAAGGTCGCTTGGTGAACGGCGATCACAAGGTGCTGGAAAACTGGGTGGGTTACGGACAAAACATACTCGCAGCTGCAGCTGGTGTGGTCATTCAAGTCGAAGGCAATTTGCCTGATCAGATCCCCGGCACCCTGCCTGACCCCAACAGCATCAACCTGACTAATGTCGATGGTAACTACGTAGTAATAGATCATGGCCATGGCATCTTCACCTTCTATGCCCACCTCAAACCAAGATCGCTCGCCGTTGGGGTGGGAGACTCCGTCAAAGCCGGCGACCAGCTGGGAACTCTTGGAAATACCGGAAATACATCCGCTCCCCATCTTCATTTTCACGTGATGTCCGGCTCTTCGAGCCTCGGTTCTGACGGCCTGCCTTTTGTCCTTGATAATTTTCACCTGCAAGGCAGCCACAACTTGAACCAATTAGATGACGCCCTCGACGGCAAAGCCTCACTGCTGATAAAATCGAAACGCAAAAATCTAAGTCGAAACCAGCAACTGCCCCTTGATCTGAACCTCGTTCATTTTGCTGATTGAGCGGCAAGCCTACGGCAGATACCCGGCACAACGTGATTGGATCAGCTGCACCAATTCCGGATCCATGTAAGCATAGTTATCAGGAATGCCAAGAACCACCACCTTTTTCCCAGCGAGGTATGAACCAAACTTGCGATTCATCTTACTGCGATGAATTTTTTCCATCACAAAAATCACATCCGCCCATTCGATTTGCTCAGGGCAAAGCGGAACTTCGGCGTCATGATTCAAACCTGCAGAATCACTTTCGACATCCAGGTGCTCGCAAAAAACCTCTTCCCCTGTAAGGCTACGAAGTTTGTTTTGCGAACAAACAAACAAGAAACGTTTTTTCTCTTTTACTGAATCAACCATCTATCGATTTTGCCGCCCAGGCGGCAGCACCCTGCACCCCCGCATCATCACCGAGCTTGGCTTCCACAATTCGATATTTGCCACGAAAGGGAGCCAGCACTTTTTCATCAACCGATTTCTCCAGGGTTTTAAGAAAAAGCTTGGGCATCGCTTCAACCAAACCGCCACCCAATACAATCACTTCTGGCGCCATCAGCTGCACCACTGTCGCCACCCCACTGCCCAAACGGCAAGCCGCTTGTTTGACGATTTTTTCTATCGCTTTGTCACCGCTTTCAATCGCAGCAGCGATTTTGCCACTGGTGATTTTAGCCATGTCGGTGCCACATTTATCCAAAATATAAGGAGCCTGCCCGCGGTAAGCCGCTGCCGCCGATTCAGACGCAATCGCCAATCGGCTGCACACTTCTTCCAAGGTCAGTCCCGCTTCGCCAAAAGGAGTGTGGCCGATTTCCATACAGGTGATATTCGCTCCCTCCAGTAATCGGCCGTGAATGACCGCTCCTCCACCAATGCCCGTTCCAGGAAAAATACCCACCGCACTTCTCGCGCCCGCCGCCGCGCCAAATTTATACTCTCCAAACACCCCCGAATCCACATCGTTGCAAGCGACTACCGGACAGCCGAATTCTTTTTCAAAGATCAAACGCACCGGCACGTCCTGCCAACCCAGATTAGGCGCCGCCAACAAAACCCCCGCTTCCGGATCCACCGGCCCGGGACAACCGATGCCAATGCCACTGAGATCTTTATCCGACAGACCCGCCTCGCCCATCGCATCGCGAATCGTCTTCCCCATGCGTTCCACCACATCTTTCAAACCACGATGCCCCTCGGTCTTGCGCTTGGCCGATCCCAGTTGCTTGAAATTTCCGTCATAAACCTTGGCCAACATCTTGGTACCCCCAAGATCCAAACCCACCCAATAAGTTTTATTTTTACCACTCATGTTAACTTTTTGTTAAATAAGATTCTGCATAGTCCCGCGCCCATTGGTCAGCCAGCAATATTTCATCCAAAGAAGGCTCTCTCACATTTTGATGGGCATTCATCGTCTTTTCCACTGTTTGCCAGATCTTGGGAAAGCTGATGCTTTCAGCTAAAAATCTCGCCACCGCCACTTCATTGGCCGCATTGAGAACCGCTGGTAAAGTGCCGCCATCCTTGCCTGCCCAGCTTGCCAGATTCAATGCTGGAAAATCATCAAACCGCGGCGACTCAAATTCCAACTTGGCCAAAGCAGTAAAATCCAAAGGCTGCAAACTGTTGGCTACCCGTCTCGGCCAGGTCACCGCATACTGAATTGGAAAACACATGTCCGTGGTGCTAAGCTGGGCTAAAATCGAACCGTCGATAAACTCCACCATCGAATGCACAATACTCTGCGGATGCACAATCACCTCCACCCGATCCATCTCAACATCAAACAACCAGCGTGCCTCGATCATCTCCAGCCCTTTGTTGAACAAGGTCGCAGAATCAATCGTGATCTTCTGCCCCATCTCCCAAGTCGGGTGTTTGAGCGCACGTTGCAAAGTAACATCGACCAACTCATTGGCTGGCAGCTGGCGAAATGGCCCACCGGAGGCCGTCAAAATCAAACGCGACACCTCGTCGACATCCCGATTTTCCAAACATTGAAAAATCGCATTGTGCTCGGAATCCACCGGCAACACATTGACCCCGTGTTTCCTCGCCGCCTTCATCACCGCCTCACCAGCCATCACCAGGATCTCCTTGCTGGCCACCGCTATGTCCTTGCCCGCTTCGATCGCCGCCAAGGCTGGGCGTAAGCCAGCCGTACCCACAATCGCGATCAGCACCATGTCCGCCTCGGGCAAGGTCGCCAGTTCAATCAGCCCTTCTTCACCACAAGTGATCGAGAGTGAGTCGTCACTCAGCGACTGCAGCTGCTCACAAGCAGCTTCGTCATAAAGGCAAGCATGTTGCACTCCGGTCTCGCGAACCTGACGAGCCAAGCTCTCAGCACTGCGGTTGGCTGCCAAACCGATCAACCGCATCTCATCCGGCAAATCACGAGCGACTTTCAAAGCACTTTCACCAATCGAACCCGTCGAGCCCAATATGACCAACGCTTTTTGTTCGACTGGTTTTTTTTCTCCACGCATTTTTCAACAGAAGGCTCAGCCAAGCAGCAAAATCAGATAAAAATACAACACCGGAGCAGTGAACAACAAACTGTCGATCAAATCCAGCACCCCGCCAATGCCCGGCATGATCTGCCCCGAATCCTTGATCTCCAACGTGCGCTTGAGGATCGACTCCGACAGATCACCAATGATCGATG
Organism: Verrucomicrobiota bacterium; assembly: GCA_024277195.1. Lineage (GTDB taxonomy): Bacteria > Verrucomicrobiota > Verrucomicrobiia > Verrucomicrobiales > DEV007 > JAADHD01. The sequence goes on from JAJRVS010000057.1 coordinate 11,062, forward strand.
CCACCGAGATCGAAAAAGTGATGCCCACCAACCACAGCGTCGATTCCAACAAAGGCAGATGACCCGCAAACAAAGCGCGGCAAGCAAATGCTCCGATAAACGCGAACAACACCCCTCCGAGTAATCCCTCCCAGGTTTTACCCGGACTGATATGCGGGATGCATTTGTGCCGACCGATCATCGACCCCACCACGTAAGCGCCGGTATCGGTGAACTTGGTGACGATGACCAGAAACAACACATACCAAGCAGACACCGGCTGCCCCTCCGCTCCAAGCAAAGGCAAACAAAGGATTTTTGCGGCAAAAGAAAATAACAGCGTCACATAAACAAAACCAAACAAAGCCCGCATCAATTCATCCAAGCTTTTCCTCCCTTCCAAGGCCGAACCCAAACGCGTTGCGACCAATAAAATCACCAAAGCCGCCAGTGCCAGACCATCCATAGCCCCCAGCACCGCGGGGGAAGCACCATCTCTGTACTGATACAAATAAGCCAGATAAGCGACGCTCACCAGCACCGTCTGAACAGTAAAACGCCGCGAACCCGTTGCCCGCTTGAGCAATTGGAAATACTCCAGTAAACCCAACACCACCACCAAGGAGATCAAAGCAAAAAACACCGCATGACTGCCCAAAACAAACGCGCCCACCACCACCGCCCACAACACCACCGTGCTCAACAAACGGGATAAAAATGTTCTGGCGGTTTTAGTCATACGATTGATGCACTGCTGATTGCGAAAGTCTGAACAGTATTTCTCAAAGTGTCACTATTTTGTTGCAGGCATTTTCCGATCCCGTTTCCACAACTCATCCTCCAAATCAGCAAATGACCCCTCCAATTCATCCACCGCTTCCAGCAAAGGGGCATATTTTTTCCGCTGTTGGGTGCAAACTTCTCTCAAAGGATCGAACAAGCGCACAAAATCAGTGTAACACTGATCCACGCCCTGATTAAATGCCAAACGCAGAGCATCATGCAATCGGGTGCGCTGCGCATCCAGTTCCTCGGAAAAAAATGCGCGGATTTTTGCCGTGCCTTTAAAACCCGCAAATACCGAGGCAAACAATGCGATCGCCGACGCGCCAAAAGCTATCATATGAAACGGCGTCCAACCTTTCCACAACAACCAGCCACCCCCGATCAAGGCAAACAAACTGACTAACAGAAAACCCCACATACGACGCCGACGCCGCCGGAAGAATTTTTTCAACCCGTCGCAAAGATAAGGGTTTTTCAATTCTCCACTGGTCGCATTTCCCACCTGTTCGACCAAACGCTTACGACTGGCGCTCCAATCCGGCTCACCGGTTTTACCCACACTGAGTTTGAGTCTGAATTTTTTCTGCATGTCATGGGAGAGCTCATCCCACAACTTACGCACATCGTCCTCAGCAACCAAAGCTGCTTCCTCACAGGTACGTTTGACGTGCTCCAGTGTCGTATCCGTGATGATCTCTTCTATTTTGGCAGGCAAATCCCCCGCCGACTGCAGTGAAGAAATGATCCCCATACGGCTATCGAGCAAGTGGTCGGTTTTAAGCCGCGCACTCATGAAAGCATTGTCAAAAGCTGAAAAAACCGGCTCGAATTTCCCCTCCGTTCGCGACTGCTGCTTTTCGGCGCGAACTTCCAGAGTAGCAAACAGCTCATCATCCGCGCGAATGATCTCCGCCGGGGTATGCAGTTTGTCGCGCACCTCCTTGAGCACAGACTTGGCCAGGACACAGGCTTCATCCATTTTTTCCAGTCGGTGACCCGAACGATTAATCACTTGGGAGAGGTAGGTCTCCAATTCAGCAATCCGGCTTTGTTTAAGCAGGCGATCTTTGTCGAGGCCAGACGTTTTAGCCAGCAAGGCTTTTTTACCAGCAAGCGCAAAAGTCGGAAACTGGGTTTGGCAACGGTTGATCGAAGTTCGACGCAAATGCTCCAGAATGGCGTCGATCTCTTCCTCCGAACGACGGTCGCACTGCTGCAAAATGAGCACTATCTTGTCCTGCCATTTTTCATAAATACGTTCCAGCATTTTCCAAGTCGTCGGGCTCCAAGGATCAGTTACCGGAAATACCACCAGAATAAAATCCGCCGCTGGTAGGATTTCTTCGATCACTTGCTGCTGATGACGTTTGATCGAGCCGTCACCCGGCACATCCACCAAAGTGAAATCATTCAATACCTCAAGCGGACGATAACACTCAAGCAATGAATCGCTGACCTCGAAGTCGTGTTTCTCCTTACCGTATTGATACTGCTCAATGCGTTTCGACAGAGGATGGGCATCATCCACCGGACACAGATCTTCTCCGAAAACCGCATTCACCAGGGTGGACTTGCCCGTGCCGGCCTCACCCAGCACCACTAATCGAAAAGAATCCTTCAAAGTAGCCAAAACATTGCGAACCTTTGTCACGCTAGCCGCACTGAGATCCGTCTCCTCAGCCAATTGCGCCAAAGCCCCGACGGTGTCCCGTAGGTTGCTGCGTAGATCAAAGTACTGTTGGCCGAGCATAAATTTTGTTAAGTACGCCTAAGAAACACGCGAACGGCAGGAATTCGAATGGAAATACGTGTTTTGGCAAAAAAGTAGCGTCACGACCCGACGAATCCCCCAATCTTTTGACTTCACTTGCTATCTGCCCACACAATGCGAAAAATATAACCCTGTGTTTGGTTGGTTATAAGCAGCTATTTGCCTACAATTACCAAATAAAGTTATAACTACACCACCAATACCAAACTCACCCGTGTCTTTCCAAATTTCACCAGGTTCTCCCCTACCTCTAGGATCCCAATGCCAGCATGGCGGGACGGATATTGTTAATTTTGCCATTTATTCCCACCACGCCACGGCGATCGATCTCTGCCTGTTCGACACCGAAGACCCCAGTCGCGAAATCGCACGTATCCGACTGACCAACCGCAGCGGTGATGTCTGGCACGTTGAGGTGCAAGGCTGCAGTCCCCGCCAAGCTTATGCCTTCCGTGTTCACGGAGCCTGGAATCCCAGTGAAGGGCATTTTTTCAATGCCAACAAACTTCTCTTTGACCCCTACGCCCGGGACTTTTCTGAACCAGCGGTCTTTCACTCTTCCATGCTGGCCACCGACCTGCCTGCTCTCGCCCAAGGCCACGCCAAGCCCGACCGCGCTGACAGTGCGGATTTTGTGCCCCGCTCGCTGGTCAAAAACAATGATTTCGATTGGCAAGGTGTCCAGTCTCCACGCATTCCACTGGCCGAGTCCTTGATTTACGAATTGCACGTCAAAGGTTTCACCCAGCTTCATCCTGACATCCCCGAGGCACTGCGCGGCACCTACGCCGGACTCGCCAATGAAGCCTCCATCCGCTATCTGCATGAGCTCGGAGTCACTACCGTTCAGCTAATGCCGGTACACTACCATCTCGACGATGGTTTTCTCGTCGAACGTGGCCTGGTTAATTACTGGGGATACAATACCATTGGATTTTTTGCCCCCGACCCCCGTTACGCAGCAGGTCCTGACGCCGTCGCCGAATTCAAGGGCATGGTCAAAGCCCTGCATCAAGCTGGAATCGAGGTCATTCTCGACGTGGTCTATAATCACACTGGTGAAGCCGGCATCGACGGGCCGTCGTGCTGCTTTCGCGGCATTGACAATCTGGTTTATTACCGCACCCAATCCAAAAACCCCAGTGCTTATCAAGATTTCACCGGATGTGGCAATACCGTCAACTCACCGCACCCTCGGGTATTGCAATTGATCATGGACAGTTTGCGCTACTGGGTCAGCGAAATGCACGTCGATGGCTTTCGTTTTGATCTTGCTGTCACTCTGGGGCGGGAGCCCTCTAACTATAATACTAATTGCGCTTTTTTCAAAGCCGTGCTGCAAGACCCTGTATTATCCCAGGTCAAAATGATCGCCGAGCCTTGGGATCTCGGCCGTGGGGGCTATCAAGTCGGCAATTTCCCCCACCCTTGGTCTGAACTCAATGGACGCTACCGGGATACCGTCAGACGCTTTTGGAAAGGTGACCACGGCTTGCTTCCCGAATTTTCATCGCGCCTGGCCGGCAGTCAGGATCTCTACGGTTCAGGCCACCGCGCACCTCAAGCCAGCATCAACTTCATCACTTCCCACGATGGTTTCACCTTACGGGATCTGGTCAGTTACAATCACAAACACAACGAAGATAACCTGGAAGATAATCGTGATGGTAGCGACCATGACATGACTTGGAATCATGGAGTGGAGGGCGAAACCGATGACCCTCACATTCTTGCTTTGCGCGAACGCCAACGGCGTAATTTCCTCACCACCTTATTGCTCTCCCGCGGAGTTCCTTTTTTACTGGCCGGAGACGAACTGGGCCGCAGTCAAAACGGCAATAACAACAGCTACTGCCAAGACAATGCCCTCAGTTGGATCGATTGGACTTTGGCCGAGAAAGAATCCGACTTCCTCGACTTCGTAAAAAACCTGATTGCCTTCAGAAAAAAATACCCCACCCTGCGCCGCACCCATTTTTTCTCTGGCAAAGCCTCGCCCAGTACCGGCACGCCGGACATCGCCTGGTACCGCCCCGATGGCAGCGACATGGACAATGATGACTGGCACGCACAAACCGCAGGAGCTCTAACCACCTTTATGGACGGACCAAAGACCACGCCCATTTTGCTCTTACTCAACGCCCAGGCCGAACCCTTGACATTTCGTCTGCCCACGCCCTCCAACGCCTTACACACAGGACATTGGGAACTCGAAATCGATACCGCCGACCCCCATGGTGTCGGACGCAATTCCGCCCTTCACGGACAATCGGTATTACCCTCCCGCGCCATGCAGGTCTGGACTTTGCAACAAGCCGGCTCAGAAGTGTAACTCACCAACTCACTTAAGAATTGGCGAGCACCACATCCTCACTCTCGTCTTCCATCGCCAACAGCGCATCCAACACAGCAGATTTCTCTGTTTTGCGTGGAGACGCGCCACCCACAGGGCGTGGACCAGGGTCCTCTTTTTTCTGCAAGGCACGACGCAATTTTTTCAATGCGATGTTCTGCAGCTGACGAATCCTCTCAC
>JAJRVS010000058.1 GCA_024277195.1 Verrucomicrobiota bacterium
CCTCGATAAATCCCCGCAAAGCCGCCGCCAACGATCTGCCTGCTTTGGCACAGGGCAACACCAATACGATCGGCCAGTTCAACAGCCTCGCCAAATGCATCGTGCTTTCGCTATCCGACAGCGGCGACCAGCCATCAAAGATCCCCATCACCCCTTCGAGAATGCCTGGACGAACCCTCGTATAGAGCAGCACCTCATCCTTCACCGCCTGCTCACCTCCCATCAGCCAGAAATCCAAATTGCGGCTAGGGCGATCACAGAATAGCGAGTGAAACGCAGGGTCAATAAAATCCGGCCCCGCCTTGAACGGTTGCACCCGCCTGCCCTGCTTAGCAAAAGCCGCCAGCAACATACTCGTCACCACCGTCTTACCACTACTGCTGTGCAGCCCTCCTAAAATCAAACCACTCATGATCAATTAAAACTCAATACCACGCCGCGCAGGCATCTCATCATCAAAATAATGTTTCACTTTTTTCATTTCAGTGACCAAATCCGCTACCTCAATCAATTTCTCATCGGCGTAACGACCCGTGAAAACCAACTCCACATTCTCTGGACGTTTGCTCACCAAATCCAGTGCTCGCTGCAGCGGGATCAGATCACGAGAAATCACATAGTTGATTTCATCGACAATAATCAAATCATGCCTCTCACTCACCAGCTCTTCTTCCAACTGATCCATCTCACCCACTAAAGCCTGCTGCATCTTCTCTACGTGCTCGGGAATATGTTTGCTGCGTGATAAAATCCAATCTTGCTCGACATTGCGAAAGCTCAGATTCGCATGCAAAGTCGGCATCAAATTGAGCTCGCCCGTCTTCCAGCGAGGTTTCAACATGCGCAAATAAAACACCCGATACCCCGCGCCCAAGGCACGCAGCATCAGGCCAAAAGAAGCGGTGCTCTTACCTTTGCCCTCGCCAGTATAAATTTGAAATTTGCCGCCTTTCAACCGCGGCCTTTTTTTACTTTCTTCACTCATCGCAGATAACAGAGCGCAATCATCAGCAACACGCCAGTAATAACCATGCGCCACCACCAATACAATGAGATTCGAATCGCCCGCTGATCCGCTTGGCGACCATGCGGATTAAAAACCGGTCCCTGCAACTGCTCTCCCTCGTAAAAATTCGCGCCGCCCAAACGAGCCCCACTGGCCCAAGCCACCGCCGATTCTCCCCAGCCAGCATTGGGGCTGCGGTGCCCCCGAGCTTCACCGGCAATCGTCGGCCAACGATATGGCTGTGACAGCAGCGCTATCAAACGCGCAGGAATCCAGTTGAGCACGTCATCAACCCGTGCAGAAAACTTACCAAAGTCTCCATACCGCTGCCCGCGATGCCCCACCATGGAATCGAGCGTATTGCTCGCCCGATACAGCAACGCTCCAAAAGGCCCCGCCACCGCAGCCCAAAACAGCGGAGCGATGACCGCATCGCAGGCGCTTTCACCGACACTTTCAACTGTGGCCCGGCAGATTTCTGTCTCAGATAAGCTGGCCGTATCACGTCCCACGATCCGAGCCAGACGCAAACGCGCCTGCGCCAAATCTCCTTGCAACAAAGGAAGTAAAATAGCCCGCACATGGCGATGCATATCCATCGCAGCAAAACTCTGATAGATCAGCCAGGTTCCCAAAACCCACCACAGCGTCTGCGGCAAAACCCAAGCCAAGGTTAGCAAAATCACTCCCTGCCCCAGACAAATCAACAGCCAGAAAATCACTCCAGCAAAAACCGTCCTACCGAATATTTTCACCAAAGCTCTTTCCATCGGAACCACCAAAGCTCCCGTCCACTTAGCTGGATGCGAAAAAAAACGAGGATCACCCAAAATCAAATCAAGCGCAAAAGCCACTGCCAATTGCAAAGGGCTGGTGACAAAGGCTTCAATCATGAATTCCCAAATATTCAAATACCGGATCCAGATTAAGATGTTGCTCCAGACAATCCGCCATTCCAGCATACAACAAAGACTTACTTTCCTGCCAACTGAGCTCAGCCGCAACATAAGCTGTGATCCCCGCCGCTTCACAAAACTCCGCTCGGGTGGACGGGTGATCAAACACCCCATGAACATAGGTGCCTCGGAACCTTCCCCACTGCGCCCCTTCCCCCCGCCCATCTGCAATCAACCAGTTCGGCACCCCATCACCCTGTTCGCTGCGCCCCATGTGAATCTCATAACCTGTCCACCTATCACCACCACCCGGCAATTTCACCTCCACCTGTTGCACCAATTTTTCTTCGTCAAAAATCGTATCCATCGGAATGCAGCCCAAGCCCTCCACCCGCCCCGCTTGTCCCGCCAGCCCCTCAGCATCCTCCAAAGTCCGCCCCAACATTTGATAACCTCCACAAATCCCAACCACTGGCAGCGAGCAGCTTGTAATCAAATCCGCCCAACCGCTGTCCCTCAACCACTGCAGATCGCTCAGTGTGTCCTTTGATCCTGGCAGCACAATCGCCAGAGCATCACCTAGATCAGACGGAGCATCCACCCACTTCACCCTCACCCCCTTATCGCCCGCCCACGGCTCGGCATCACTGGAATTTGATAAATAAGGCAAACGAATCCAGGCAATCACCTCTCCCGCGGGATCTCCGCTTTCCCGCTTGAGCGACAAACTGTCCTCCGGCTCTGGTTGCAGATCATTTCGATACGGCAAAGTTCCCAGTAAGGGAGCCTCAATATGTGACTGCAAGTATTTCTCCGCATCCGCAAACAAACTCAAATCCCCACGAAACTTGTTCACCACGATACCCAGACAGCGCTGCTGAATATCCTTGGGAAGCAATTTCCAAGTGCCTACGATTTGCGCAAAAACCCCACCCCGCTCAATGTCCGCACACAAAATCCAGCGCCCGTCGAGGTGACGAATCGGACGCAAATTGGCAATGTCTCGCGACATCAAATTGAGCTCTACCGGACTGCCCGCTCCCTCCAATACCAATGCATCCCATTGCCCCCCCCACTCGGACAAAGTCAATTCCACCGCTTGCCAGTATTCTTCGATACGGGAAAAATAATCCCTCGCACTCAGATGCGTCACCACCTGCCCGCGCAGCAAAACCTGCGATTGACTGTTGCCCGAAGGTTTCAGCAAAACCGGATTCATCTGCCAAGTCGGCAACAACCCGCAAGCCTCTGCCTGAACCGCCTGAGCGCGCCCAATTTCCGCACCGCTCAGAGTGGCATAAGAGTTATTCGACATATTCTGAGCTTTAAAAGGAGCCACTTTCAGTCCCTTGCGCTGCAACAATTGGCAAAACGCCGTCGCCAACCAGCTTTTACCACTGTTCGATGACGTTCCCAGAATGCTCAGCGCTTTCATCATTGATCAAAATAATCCCGCAGACCTTTTATCAAATTCTCATTATCTTCAAACGATCTCACCGTTAGGCGCAAAAACCTGTCTTTTGTTAAATTTCCAAAATCATCAACTTTGCGGGTCAACAAAGATTTTTTCGCCAGACTTTGCCACAGTTCAGCGGCACTGCCCTGCAACAACTCGATTAAAAAAAAGTTAGCATCACTGTCATGCACGCGCAATCCCGAAAACCCCCTCAAGCTCTCCATCAATCGATCCCTCTCACGAATCTGATGTTCGATCGCTCGATCCACTCGCTCTTTTTCTGTTTGATTCAGCCGTTCACCTGCCCAGGCCTGGGCCAACGCACTGACGCTCCAAGGAGCCTGCAACCAACGCAGCTCTTCCATCCAGCTTTGATTGGAACACAGCAAAAATCCCAACCGTAGCCCAGGTATGCTCCACGACTTGGTGAAAGAACGGTAAATGATCACCTGATCCTGAGCAGCGGAAGGTGGCTGTTTAGAAAAATCGACAAAGGTTTCGTCCACCAACCAAATTTTGCCCGGCCAGCGTCGTCGCCATTCAGCTAGAGGGTACCGCTGACCGTTCGGATTATTCGGACTGCCAAAAATCACCACCTCCGCCCATTGCAACGCAGCTTCATTTTCTATTGCCAGATCCCAGGCTCTCGTTTCAGATTTCCGAAACGCTCGCCGATAATCAACAAAACCCGGTTCTCCAATCAAAATCCGTCGCTGACGGAATAATTGTGCCGTCAAATAGATTGCTTCAATCGAACCCGCCGTCGCTAAAACCTGATTTTTATCATAGGCGTATAAATCAGCTATTTTAGTCACCACCCCATCAGCACCAGCACCAGCTTGCCCATAAACTCCTGCCGCGGCTTTCAAGCGCAACCACGTAGCATCATCTATCTCATCAAGAAACCAGTTAAGGTTCGATGAGAAATCCAACACCTCGTTCTGTCGAAATCCGTATTGCTGGCAAAAAACTGCCAAATCGCCACCGTGTTCAGCTTGCATCAGATCGAAGCGGCTCCACAAATAGGGCGAATAACAAGCGTATCAACCGGATGCAGAAACCCGCGTTTCACCTGCGGCGCACACCAAGCCAGTTGCGCTCCCATTCTCGCCACTCGTGACAAGTGACGCTTCATAACCTCTTGCACAGTTTGTTGGGATTCGCCTTCCGCAATCGTGGCAATACCATCACCCAACACAACAAGCGAATCCCCCGGACCAGCCCCCCGTCGCCGTGCATCCTGCAACAGCTCCATAAAAGCTTCGCCCAAAATGCTCGACCCCGCCGAGACAAACGGCTGACTCAACAACTTGCTCGCGCTAGCCGGCATCAGATCCTTGCCCAACCATTGCAACTGCCCATGAGAGAGCTGCAACACATGCACCCTCACCCCATGCAAGCCCGCTGAACCCAAAGTCTGGCGTAAAAGAGCCAAAGCCCGCTCAAGAAAATTCTCGGCTCCGGAAGAACGGCTGGCATCGAGAAATACCCACAAATTCCGCTTTTGCCGTCGATCAAATCGGCGCAAACGCTCACGCCGCGCATCCCGAACCCAACCCAGAACCGTATCCTTCCAGTGAATCAAAGCCGGACCACTTGAGGGCACCGCTTTATTATTCAGAGCGCTCACCGGGTCACGACTCAGCAAAGGTTTTAATAACTCTTCCATCACCTCACCTGCTGCCGTCTGGCTAATCGCATCCTGCTGCGCGCCTCGCGGTTGCAACGAAACAAACGACCGTGGAGAGGCTTCACTTTTTCCCTCACTCTCATGAGAATCAGGTTTTTGCGAGCTGTCCGTCTGCATGTTTTGCTGTTGCCCTGTGCACAGAAGCCAAGCCAAATCCACATCCTCGCCGCTCACCACCCTGCGTCCCTCCCACGCAGCCGCCGCCAGCGCCGTTTTCGCCACTGCCAGCCCCCCCCTCATGCCTTCCATTGATCTCGATTCCGCACTTTGCGCGATCTGCACCGTCAGTTCTTTTGACAATTTCACCTCGCTAATTATTAACCGTGCCTGTTCGATGCTCTGCCGCAAAGCCTGCTCATCCGCGACATATTCCTCCTGAAATAAATCCGGATTCGACTCAAAACTCAAACGCCGCTCAATAATACTCGCTCGATTGTCCACCCCCGAATCCGTGGTGATCTCTATCGTATGCGCAAAACGATCAGCCAACTGAGGGCGCAGTGTGCCCTCCTCGGGATTCATGCTTCCCAACAAAATAAAACGACTCTCAATCCGTCGGCTCATGCCCTCACGTTCAAGCTGATAACTGCCCGTCGCCGAGGCATCCAAAAGCTGGTCCGCCAACGCATCGGGCAGAAGGTTCACCTCATCGACATAGAGCATTCCCCCATCAGCCTGCTCCAGCAAACCTGCCTGATGCGCCCATTCATTGCGCTCCAACACAGCCGCCACATCCACACTGCCCAACAAACGATCTTCCGAAGCTCCCAAGGGCAACTCACAAGCCGCACACTCCGGCAACAAAGCGGCAAAAGCCCGGGCTAGGGTAGTCTTGGCACAACCCCGGTGACCGCTCAACAACACCCCCCCCAAACGAGGATTCACCGCATGAAGCAGCAAAGATGTTTTTGCCAGATCCATACCCACGATGGCACTGAAAGGATAAAGTTCACTCATGATAAATTTCTTACTACAAAACAAATTTCAACTAACGAATACAAACACTGCCAAATCCACATTCTTTTCCTATCCGTGATATTCGTGTTATTCGTGGTTAAATTCCCTTTCTTCACCTCCTATTCCAAACTCGATTCCAAAGAGTAATGCACATCACGCAAACTGTGAAGCGTATTTGTATCCGGCTGCGACCAAAGTTCGCGATCCGCCGCTTCCAATAAACGCTCGATTGACTCCTGCAATGCCCGCGGATTGTGACGGCGAAAAAATTTCTGTTGCTCACTATCGAGCAACAACCGCTGCGCTATTTCCTCGTAGTGCTGAGCATCAGCCACATCGGTAGTCGCATCATAACCAAAAAGATAATCCACAGTTGCTGCCATTTCAAATGCCCCCTTGTAACCATGACGACGCATCGCCTCGATCCATTTGGGGTTCAACACCCGGCTGCGAACCACTCGAACAAATTCCTCTCGCAAAGTGCGCACCTTGGGCTGATCCGGCAGGCTACTGTCCCCATGATAGGTTTTAGGTGCCTCTCCACGCAGAGATTCGATCGCCGCATGCAATCCCCCGTGAAACTGAAAATAGTCATCCGAATCGAGAATGTCATGCTCACGATTATCCTGATTCTGATGCACCACCTCGATTTTTTTCAACCGCTGGCGCAGAAAGTCTTCCTGCTCGCTCGACTGCCCGGAAGCATCATAAGCGTGATTACCCCAACGACAAAAAACCGCCGTCAGATCTTCTTTATCTTTCCAATCCCCGGAATCGATCAAAGGCAACAAACCTGCGCCATAAGCGCCGGGCGGCGAA
>JAJRVS010000059.1 GCA_024277195.1 Verrucomicrobiota bacterium
ATCTGCTCATCGGCAGCCCCTTGTTTTGCCAAGGCAAACTCTACAATGCCCTGATCGCTTTTGACCGCACTGGCAAGCCGCTGCACGCCTACGCCAAAAACCAACTCACCCCCGCCGACACTGCTCACTTCAGTCCAGGCAATGCCTTGGCTCATTTCCAACTCGACGGCATAAATGTCACCGCCATCATCTGCCACGAACGCCGTTACCCCGAGCTCGTTCGCATCCCCGTCATGGCCGGAGCTCAAGTCATTTTCCATCCTAACGCCGGCCTCGATTCCCAATCTGTCAGTCGAAAAAAACATAAAGGCAAAGACGGCATCGCCGTACGAGCTTTCGAAAACGCCGCCCACTACCTATTCTCCAATTCTGTCGGCTCCCAAGGCGATCAACTGTGGTCGGCAGGAGACTCCAAAATCGTCGCAGCCAATGGAAAAACACTGGCACAAGCCGGCAACTCGAACGAAGAGATCATCATCGCCACTCTCGATCTGAATCAAGCCACCGGAAAATACGCTCACGACAGCCTACAACACCCCAAATTTCTTCGATCCCACTGGAAGACCATTGTCTGCGAAAGCAAACAACAGGCACAAAAAGAAAGCGCTAGGCTGCTCAGCGAACTATTTTAAACCCCCTTTTCTCTATGGACAAGCAAAACGATACCTCGGAAGAAAACGTCAAACAATGCGGCCCCATCAGTCGCGTCGGTTTCTGGCTGGGAATCGCCGCTTTTTCCGCCATCCTTTTTTTCACCGACTTCGATCCGAGAAATCCCGCCGTCTCCCGCATGGCCGCGGTCGGAGTATTGATGGCCATCTGGTGGATGACCGAAGCCATCCCGCTCGCCGCCACCGCGCTGGTCCCACTCGCCGCCTTCCCGCTGCTGGGCATCATGAAAAGCAAAGACGCCGCTTCTTCCTACATCAGCAGCACCATCTTCCTCTTCATCGGCGGTTTCATGATCGCCCTGGCGATGGAAAAATGGAACCTGCACAAACGCATCGCCCTGAGCATCATCCGCGCCATCGGCGGTGGCCCCAACCGATTGGTGCTCAGCTTCATGTTGGCAACCGCCTTCTTATCAATGTGGATCTCCAATACCGCCACTTCCATCATGATGCTGGCCATCGGACTCGCCATCATCTCCCAAACCGAAGCCACCTTCGGCAAAGAACGCTGCCGCAACCTCGCCGTGGCGCTATTGCTCGGCATCGCCTACAGCGCCAGCATCGGCGGCATGGCCACCCTCGTTGGCACCCCGACCAACCTGGCTTTCGTCAGCGTCTTTGCCAGCGAGTTCCCCAATGCCGAAGCAATCTCCTTCGGTCAATGGATGTTACTGGGCTTACCCCTCTGCCTAGTGATGCTGTTTTTTTCCTGGATCACCCTCACCCGTTTCCTTTTCCCCTCACCGCCCGAACTCAGCCTGTCTCCCGACGTCATTCGTGACGAAGTGCGCTCACTCGGTCGTATCAGCTTCGCCGAAAGCGCGGTATTGATCGCTTTCACCCTCACCGCCCTGCTGTGGGTTTTCCGTAAAGATATTTCCATCGGCGAAAGCTTCCAAATAAAAGGGTGGTCCAATCTGGTTCCCTCCGTCGCCCCCTTCATCGATGACAGCACCGTCGTGCTCGTCATGGCACTCGGCCTGTTCCTCATTCCTTCCCGTAGCAAACAAGCCGGCGCTTGCCCACGCATTCTCGACGCCAGCGTATTCACCAAACTTCCCTGGGGCATCATCTTACTGTTAGGCGGAGGTTTCGCCCTCGCTGCAGGTTTCCAAGCCGCCGGGCTCTCCACTTTCATCGGTCAGAAAGTCGAAGCTTATGCCGGATCCATTCCTCCCCTCGGATTGATCGCCACCATTTGCGCCACCCTCACCTTCCTCACCGAACTCACCTCCAACGTCGCCACCACCCAAACCCTGCTGCCCATCCTCGCCGCCATCGGAGTCGCCATCAAAACCAACCCGCTGCTACTAATGATTCCCGCCACCCTGTCCGCCTCCTGCGCTTTCATGATGCCGGTCGCCACCCCGCCCAACGCCATCGTTTTTGGCTCCGGCCGTATCCGCATCATCGACATGGTCAAAGCCGGTATCATTCTCAACCTCATCGGCGTCGTCGTGATCACCATCCTGTTCTACACCCTCGGCACTTCGGTTTTTCAAATTGATCCCCAAGTGACTCCAGAATGGGCCAGCAAAGCACAGAGCGATACTTAAACTTTCATTTTGCCCCCGCCTTTCCAGCTTAATTTAAAAATCATGCCACACACAGCTACCACGATCACTCGCCGCAATGCACTGGCTCAAATCGGCCTCGCCGCCTTGACCACCAGCTCATTACACGCCGCCTCCGACCAGCCCAAACACATCCTGCTGCGCTCTTCATGGCAAACCGTGAATATCGGCGATATCGCCCACACCCCCGGAGTCCTGCACCTGCTCGAAGAACACCTGCCTGAAGTCAAAGTCACCCTGTGGCCGAGCCACGTGAACAACGGCGTCGAAGAAATGTTACGCGCTCGTTTTCCCAAACTGGAAATCGCCAAAGATACCCCCGCCCTGCAGCGCGCCTTCAAGGAATGTGACTTCCTGCTGCACGGCTCCGGCCCCTCGCTGGTCGCCGAACGCGACGTGATCAAGTGGAGCGAACGCACCAACAACAAACCCTACGGTGTTTTTGGCATCACGGTATCTCCCAAAGGATCTGCGAGCACCAAAAACACCGGCGAAACCAAACTGGCTAAAACCATTAAGGTTCTCAGCCAGGCTCAGTTTGTCTATTTCCGCGATTCCCACTCACTGCAGTTTGCCAAACAACAAGGCTGCACCAGCCCGGTGATGGATTTTGGCCCCGACGGAGCTTTTGCCTGCGATCTACGCGACGACGACAAAGCCGAGGCTTTCCTCAAAAACAACCAGCTGGAAAAAGGCAAGTTCCTCTGCTGCATCCCACGCCTACGCTACACTCCCTACTGGACGATCCCCTCAAAAAAACGCCCCATCGATCCGGTCAAACACCAGCGTAACGAAGCAATGAAAGAGCATGACCATGCCCAACTGCGCCAAGCCATCATCGAAATAACCCGCCAGACCCCGATGAAAGTCCTGATCTGCCCCGAAGATCAAACCCAGATGAAAATCGGCAAGGAAATGCTCTACGACCAACTGCCCGAGGATGTAAAAAACAAAACCGTCTGGCGCCCCGATTACTGGCTTACAGGCGAGGCTATCAGCGTTTACACCAACAGCGTCGGCCTGTTTGGCAACGAAATGCACTCACCCATCATGTGCATCGGACACAACATTCCCGCCATCGTCTGCCGTTGGGCCGAGCAGACCAGCAAAGGTTACATGTGGCAGGACATCGGCTTGGAACAATGGCTTTTTGACCTGGACGACGAGACCCAAGTCAAAAAAATCGTGCCCGCCGTGCTCGACATTGCCCAAAACCCCGCCGCCGCGAAAAAAACCGCCGCCAAAGCAAACCGCTACGTGTGGCAACGCCAAAAACAAGCCATGATGCAGCTAAAAAAATCCCTTAAAGCCATCAAATAAAGCCAACTCCAGCTGACATTTTCCCCTCCGCGACCTGATCCCTCACTAGGAATCTGCTCTAATCCCCCGTTCGCCATAGAGAATAAAGAACATATAAAAGGTTGACCATTGGGCAAAAAGCCGATAAAACCACAGTTCGCCGCATTTGGATACTCCATTAAGCGTCGAAACACTATCGGCATATTTTGTGTGGCTGGGTATTTGGTAGTGTGATTTAAACAACGCACAAATTAGGAAAGTATATGAATATCTACGTAGGAAATCTGTCTTATGACATGAACGAGAATGACCTTGAACAGCTTTTTGCTGAACATGGCCCAGTGGTGAAAGTTAACATCATCCAAGACAGAGAAACAGGCAGATCCAAAGGCTTCGGCTTTGTGGAAATGACCAATCAAGCTGACGGCGAAAAAGCTATCGAGTCTTTGGACGGTAACGATAGCCTAGGACGCAATCTCAAAGTCAACGAAGCACGCCCAAGGGAAGAACGTCCCCGCGGTGGCGGCGGCGGCGGCGGCGGCAATTGGTAGCCCCATCTTTGGTGGGTCGTCACGACTCACCAAAAAAATCAAATTAACAAAGGGCAAACCGGCAACGGTTTGTCCTTTTTAGTGTACCCAACTCCCTGCCCTGCCCATCACCCTTCATTTTTCCAGTCCGCCATTTCCCTGCGGATCTTCGGCCGGATGAACCAAATCAGAATGAACAAAGGCAATACCATCAGCCACGCTAATCCCACAAACAGCGCCACCGTGGAAATGATTTCGGTTGCATTACCTACCATGTCGGCCACTTGATCCGCTCCCGCGGCCCCTGACGCCCCGCCCGCTTTTTCCATTGCTTTCCTTTGCTGCTCTATCACCAAGGGCATCTGCTCCCTCTGCATGATAAAGTTGAAAACGCCACCCACCAAGCCAAACACGATTTTCATCAAAGCCCAGCCCATTAACACAAACATCGCAAAACGTTTGCGGAAAATCAGCACCAGACTACCGGCGAACAATAACAAACCCAGCAGAATATCAACTACTCCACTGCCCAACATAAAAGGCTTCCACTTATCATAAAACTCCGGCGGCAAATTGGAAACCTTCGCCATCATTTCACCAAAAAAACTCGAAGCAATCGTGCTCAAGCCCTTCAACACTCCCAAAATACCAAATATCAAGGTGATGATGCCCACGGTTTTAGGCCAGCTCGACATTTTTGCCGGGCGACGCTCCCTGACCTGATTTTGCTGATACTCTTGTTCGTTCATGCCCCGAGTCTATCGACTGAACTCTATTCGGGCAATTCCAAATTCATAATTCATAATTATTATTTTCCTCCTCACGCAAATACGCCAAAAATTAGCTTTGCCCGGCGCACGATCTGAAGGACACTGAGCATCTATGAAAAAGCTGACTTTCTTCCTATCCGCTATCGTTGCGACGCTACTGTTCTCCCCAGGCATGGTCAAACTCTGCGCAGCCGACGACCCACCCAACATCGTCTTCATTTTCACCGATGATCACTGCGAACAAGCGCTCAGCGCCTACGACCCTTTACGGATCAGCACACCGAACATGGACCGCATCGCCAAGGAGGGCATGCGCTTCAACCGTTGTTACGTGACCAATGCTATTTGCGGCCCCAGCCGCGCGGTCATCCAAACCGGCAAATACAGCCACCTCAACGGTTTCTTGACCAACCACAACCGCTTCAATGGGGATCAGCAAACCTTCCCTAAAATCTTACGAAAAAAAGGCTACCAAACTGCCGTGATCGGCAAGTGGCATTTAGGCAGCACCCCGCAGGGTTTTGACTACTACGACGTACTGGTCGGTCAAGGTCCTTATTATAATCCCCCCATGTTAACTGGAGGCATCAAAGGGGAACCTAAAAAAGTCGCTCACACCGGATACACCACTGACATCCTCACCGACAAAACCTTGGCCTGGCTCAAACAAGTCGATAAAAACAAACCTTTCATGGTGATGTATCAGCACAAAGCCCCCCACCGCAACTGGCAACCCGGTCCCAAATACCTCAACTGGCTCGACGATAAAACCATCGCTGAACCAGAAACCCTGTTTGATGACTATTCTCACCGAGCCTCCCCCGCTTCGACTCAGGAGATGACCATCGAACACCACCTCACCAGCAAAGACCTGAAATTTGACGACCCCAAAGGCCTCACCCCCGAACAGCTCGCCACTTGGAAGGCCGCTTATGATCCTAAGAACGAAGCTTTTCGCAAACAAAACCTCAGCGGTCGCGACTTGATCAAATGGAAATACCAACGCTACGTCAAAGACTACCTACGCTGTGTGAAATCCGTAGATGACGGTATCGGACGAGTGCTCGACTACCTCGACGAATCCGGTTTGGCAAAAAACACCATCGTCATCTACTCCTCTGACCAAGGCTGGTATCTCGGTGAACACGGTTGGTTCGACAAACGTTGGATGTATGAAGAATCACTCAAAACCCCTCTACTTGCTCGCTGGCCCGGCGTCATCAAACCTGGATCGATCAATAACGACATCGTCTCCAACCTCGATTTCGCCGAGACCTTTCTCGACATTGCCGGAGCCTCGGTCCCGGATGATATGCAAGGCAAATCCCTCGTGCCTATCTTCAAAGGACAAACTCCCGAGGACTGGCGCAAAAGTTTTTATTATCATTATTTCGAATTCCCCGGTGCCCACGCCGTCGCCCGTCACTACGGCGTGACCAGTGGCAAGCAAAAACTCATCCACTACTACGAACTCGACGAATGGGAATTATTCGACCTGGAGAAAGATCCCAACGAACTCGAAAGCATCTACGGCAAACCCGAAGCCGCCGAAGTGCAGCAAAAACTCGAAGCCGAACTCAAACGCTTGCGCACTCTATACAAAGTGCCAGCCAAGGATCCCGAAGATTCATACCGCAAAGCTAAGAGAAAGAAAAAGCCGAGCAAGAAAAAAGCGGCTTGAATCCCAAGCACCAAATCGGTATTCTGAATTTCATATGGCTCTTTCCCAGAGGGTCATCTAAAATAATAATATTCAGCCATGTCGAAATTATTCATCGCAATCACTTGGGCGATGATCTGCTGCTCCATTTTCGTATCACTTGGCAACTCACAAGAGCGCGTAAAACAATCGGCCGACGGAGTTACCGTCACCTTACCCGCAGACGAAGCGGATTTGGCGAAACCACTGTTGAAACTTGCCAAAGCCTGGCAAGTAGCCATGCTCAGGGACGATAAAAAGTCCTATCCCGCTGTTCTCCGCGCCTATATTCTCAGTCCCAAGGCCACTGATAATTCGCTGCGCCATATCGCCAAATTCACCGGTTTGCATAATGGACCCGACCAAGCCATCCGCACGGATTGGGACGAAGCCACTCAACTCGCCCTCAAGGCGGTCGATGGGTGGAAGACGTGGCAACTCGGTTTCGACACCCTCAATTTCTGGAACAAAGTTGAAGCAGAACATAAAGCCCAGCACCAACGCAATCACTGGGTGTTTCAGGACACCATCGTGCAACTTCAGAAAAATGGGGCCGGCATCCGGATCCGACCATCGTTCTTGCAGGAGCCAATCGACCTGGAGACCTTACCCGATCCGCAAACGGTCGCCACACAGCAGCTCGATTTTGTAATGACTTATCGTATCGGTTCGAGCCGAGGTGAAATTGTTCGCCAAAACAACGACTTGATGAACCTATTGCTGGCCAACCCTGAGAAAGGTGCGCTGGTGCGTGTTGCAGCTGAACTTTATGAAGCTATATTTCGCCGAGTTTTCGAGAAAGCACTCCAGCGCATGCTGGTGACAGACAATGAAGGCGATCATTTCCGCAAGGCACTCAGTCTCGTCTTTTGCGCTGCCAACAACGACACCTATGATCCCAAACGTGGAAGAAAATGGATGTTCGGTGAACGAATCAGACTGGTCGCTTCCCTGGAATGGGAGCAATCCATCGAAACCCTTGCTGAACGCATGCGAAACACCCCGCCGTGGCCCACTAAAAATGATGGCCCTGCCGAACAAGCGGTGCGCGAAGTTGCCCTGGCGATCATTTTCACTTCACTAAAAAACGGCGGTAGCACACTCGACGGATGGATCCGCTCCCAGAAAATCCCTCTTGAATCCCAAGCATTCGCTACCCGCCTCGATGCCGCTACTGGAGATCCAGGTTGGAAGAAGATTTTTCGCAAGCACTGCAAACTGCTCGCCGATCAGTTTGTGACCGCGCTTGCGGATCAGACCAAAACGAAGGATCACCCTTCACTTAGTCATATCGAGCAGAACTGGCCACGCGCCGTTTCCGGCCGAGTCAAAGTGATTCACCCTCCCGAACTGGCTGCAACGGCAAAACTAACCGCTGAAAAAGTTGCTGCGATCCTCGCCGAATACGCCACGGCCAGAGATGACGCGCGTGACACAATCTCCGCCTCTCAATTCACCCAAAAGCATTATGCTATATTGATAGAGCACGGTCTGCACCCACGCAAACGCTCTGCCGCTGAGTGGGTGAACATCTTTGAACTGATCGCCAACGACACACCGCCTGAACTGCTAGTGCGACTCTGGTTCATTGATGATATGAAAGAGGCATTAAAAAAGGGTCTCTCCATCCCCGGAATCGAAAAGGATGAGTCCACAGGTGAAATCTCCATCACCTCGAGCCTCGGCAGGCAAAAAGTTTTTCATACCCTGCTAGAGGAAGAAATGGGGAAGGACGGCGATACGGTTTCTTATCTCATCGTCCCAGTTCCTCGGGATAAAGCTGCCACCCTTTCCGCCGAACTTCAATCAGTCGCCATCGCAAAAAAATGCCGCTCAGACCTCGACAAACTTTTCCAATCCACCAAGAGTGAGTATAACCGTGAAGAGTTCTTTTTCACCATGGCCTTCATGGTGGTCGGCGAGAGCTTGCTCCGCGACATCATCGCCAGTAAGGATCGCGAGTGGTTCGCCATTGGTTTCTCCCATTGGCTCGCCATGAGAATCACCGATGCACAATTCGGAGACGGTGCAGGACAAAGAGCCTTTAACCAAATGTGGCCTGCCGACAAAAATGAGCCAGATCGCCATCAAGTGGATTTGCTCAAATGGCCTACTCCTGACGACAGAGAAGATTCGCCCTTCGAAGCCACCCATGTTTATTACGCCACGCGTGCTATGCAAGAAGCATTGATAGACAAAGATGCGAAATTTGTGAAACGCTTCATCGACGAGATCCGTAAAACGCCAAGGAAACGAACCAACATGGGAACGGTTTATCGCGCCTACAAAAATGTGGGCGGAGGCAATCTGAAAAGCTATGCACAAAAGGTGAACACTTCGGCTAAAACTCAAAAACCCTAGATCTTCACTTATTCCGTATGAGCGAAAAGGCTTCCGAATCATTTTCTCCAGCTACCTCCGCTACACATCGCTGGTGGTTAAATGTTTTTCATCATGTATCATGAGCCCCCTTATGAAAGCACTTCCAGCCAGTCTATTTTTTGTCATGTGGATTTCGCTAAGTCCGCTGACTGCGGAACCCGCACCCACGCCCCCGCTTCCCTCGAACAAAGGCGGCATCGTTCTGACCTTTGATGATCGTAATTTCAGCGAATGGATCGCGACACTTCCACTGTTTGAAAAATATGGAGTCAAAGCCACTTTTTACATCAGTGGTGCCATCGACCAGTCAGCACTCGATACCGCACTGAAACTAAAAGAACACGGGCATGCCATTGGCTGTCACAGCATCCACCACCTCAGTGCGCTCAAATACTCCGCAGAACATTCTGCCCAAGACTACGTCGAAAAAGAAGTCCAACCTCAGTTGGAAGCCTTCAAAGCTGCCGGAATCATGCCAAGCTCTTTTGCCTATCCGATGAGCAGTAATAACCAAGCCACTGACAAAGCCCTGTTGAAAATTTTCCGCCATATCCGAACCGGGGCAGGTATCGCTGTGGGTAAACGTATCCGCGATAAAGATGCTTTTTTTGTGACGACAGATAAAATCCCCGTTCATGGCTGCCTCTATGGCAAAGGCATCGATTACACTCCGGACAAAAAAGATCGCACTTACGAACAGATCGATGACGCTCTTGCTCGCGCCGCTAATAAAAAACAAATCATCGTTCTTTACGCCCACCGCATTGCCGCTGGAGGGAAAGGGCATTACATCAACCCCACTGCTCTTGAGCATATATTTCAAAGCGCAAAAAAACTACACCTGCCCTTTTATACAGTTGATCAATTGCCCTGAGCGAATCATCGAGCCCATTATAATATTGCAAAATCAGCCCACTTCCTCTTTCCTCATAGCTATTCAAATGCGCTCTACCCTTGTTCATTACAGCTTTCTGGCACTGCTCGCTGTCATCCTCGCATCCTGTGCCACGGCTCCCCCAAACACCCATAGAACTGCATCCCAAGCTTTCAGTAGCTCTGAAACAGCCAACACCTCCCTGGCTCAATCGACAAAGAGGCAAGTAACTAAACATGCCCGTCCCGGGGAGTCAGGGGTGCGTTTATTGATCAGTGGGCAGGATGCTTTTCTGGCTCGCATGGAGCTGACGGAAAAAGCACAAAAAAGCATCGACCTCCAGTACTACATCTGGAACAAAGATCTCACCGGCAGACTATTCACCAATCAACTGCTCGAGGCTGCCGACCGCGGTGTGCGTGTGCGTCTGCTAGTCGACGACATGGTGCTGATCGACCGAGACGCAAACGGAGCGATACTCGACTCACACCCGAACATCGAGCTGCGCATCTTCAATCCCTTCAGCCGAAAATCCTCGCGAGTTCTGCAGATGCTCACCCATATGACGACGATTACCCGGCGCATGCATAACAAGTCATTCACCGTAGACGGTCACGTCTGCATTCTCGGTGGACGCAACGTCGGGGATGAATATTTCGGTGCGAATAAGCAACTGGACTACGGGGATCTCGACGCTCTTGTAGTCGGTCCAACAGTGAAGGAAATGGAAACCTCATTTGACCAATACTGGAACAGTGCCTTCGCCTACCCAATCACCACCCTGTATAAAAAAGTCCCTAATGAGACTGAAATTGCGGCAGCAAGAAAAAAACTGGCAGCTTTGATTTCTACTCCTGAAGCCGATCGCTACCGAAAAGCGCTGGCGAGTTCCCGTCTGGGCGACGACATGGAAAAAGGCACCCTTGATTTTGAATGGGCACAGGCGCGTATCATCGGCGACGCACCTGAAAAAATAGCCAGCTCGCGATCCGCTACGCAACTGCATCTCACCAGCAAACTGAAACCCTATTTTGACCAAACAAAAAAGGAACTCGTTATTATTTCCCCTTATTTTGTCCCAACCAAAAAAGGCACCACCTATCTCAGTGACATAGCCCGGAGCGGGGTCAAAATCCACATCCTGACGAATTCCCTCGCATCCACCGATGTGTTCGCCGTGCATGCTGGTTACCGCAAATACCGCAAGGATCTGCTTGCTGCCGGCATTGAGCTTTTCGAAGTCGACTACGCAACCAAAAAAGCGCAGGGACGGGATGTGAAATGGTTGGGAGGTTCCTCTAAAACCAGTCTGCATGCCAAGTCCTTTGTCTTTGATCGCCAACAAGCCTTTATCGGCTCCTACAACCTCGATCCCCGCTCGGCCTTTGAAAATACCGAGGTCGGCATCATCGTGGATTCACCAGTGATCGCGAATAAACTCGCTTCCATCTTTGACAAACGAAGCGACAAAGCCGTTTACCGACTTGAGCTGGTGAAAGGTAAATTACGTTGGCAGCACACCGAAAATGGCGAGACCAAAATATACACCAAAGATCCACACACCACCTTCTTCCAACGATTGACCCCACGCCTGCTCGGACTGCTGCCACTTGAGTGGATGTTGTAAAACATCACTTCCTCTCCGCTCTCCACAACCACCTCAGCGATTCAGGGAAAATGGCACCTCCATGATTACCATTGTGGGCACCCTCCCCAAAAACAAATTTTGAATCGTAATTCGCAAACTTGAGCGCCGCAGCCATTTGCTGATTGGACAACGGCCAGTTGCCGTGCTGGTTGTCCACATCATTGGAGCCGTCCTGGAGGAAAATTCGCAGCGGTTTTTTTTCAGTCTTGCGGATCAAAGACGGATACACATGCCCTCCACGGATATTGGTGAAACTGCCAATCTGACTGAGCACCTTACGAAATAAATCCGGTCGCTGCCAAGCCACCGTAAACGCACAGATCCCACCAGAGCTCATGCCACAAATCGCACGTTGTTCAGGGTCATCGGTGAGTCGGTAACTCTTGCCCACTTCGGGCAAAAGTTCGGTTTCAAGAAATTTTGCGTAATCGGCACTCAGCGTATCATATTCAAAAGAACGATTGCTCTTCACCCCCTTCGGAGCACGCCATTTCTGAGGAGCATCCAACTTATCCGCGAACCAACCGGGATTAATGAAAATCCCAATCGTCACCGGCATGTCTCCCGCCGCGATCAAGTTATCAAAAACAATCGGCACCCTCACTTGCCCCTTCTCACCCACATAAGCATGCCCATCCTGAAAAACCATCACCGCAGCTTTCTGCTTACCGTCCGCTTTATACTGCACCGGCACATAAACCGAATACTCACGAATCGTGTCGGGAAAAACCTTACTCTTCCAGGTTTTGGTAACCACCTTACCTTTCGGAACCCCCTCTTTACGTTCAGAGTCAGGGCCAAAGGCATATTCTTTTGTTTTGGTTTTATCATCCGCAGCAAAAGCTGATATGGCAAAAACCCCTACCGTGAATATAACAACCAGCCTCAAAAAAACAGCCTCAGGAGATTTAATCGTCGTTATCATATCCACCAAATATCGCCAGGCCAACACCAACCGCAAGCTCCAAAATCATACCAGTACCGACTCGATCTTAGCCACCACCTGCGCAACCGCTTCAGAACCCAGCTTCTCAATAAATTCTACTTCTCGTTTTCCCCAATCAAGATTTTTTATCTGGTCTGATAAAACCACACCAGCAACCTGCTTCCCTTCTATCAATACCTCAAACGGATAACCCTTAATTTTTGAGGCGATCGGACAAAACAAAGCTAATCCTACCTTAGAATTGTAAGACTTTGGAGACAGCACTAAAGCAGGCCTTTTTCCTCTTTGCTCGTGCCCTGCTTGCGGGTTGAACTGCAACCACACTAGATCACCACGCTCTGGCACATATTGCTTCCTCACCACTTCTCCTTACCAATGGAACTTCCTGTATCAATCCCTTCGTGAAGATTGCCTTCGTTTACCTCCGACAACAAAACGTCCAAGTTGTAGTGAAAACTTTTTTTAGGAGTCAAAACAATTTCTCCTTCCCTATTATTGATCTCCATCTCAAGCCCCTCGATCAAATTTGCCTCACTTACCAACACGCTCGGTATTCGCAAAGCCAGACTATTCCCCCATTTACTAATCTTAGTCTTCATGGTGACAGTATGTATCTACAACGTAGATCCGTCAACTATTGGCTCAATCAACACCACTGTTCGTTTTTTCGTAACTCAGCGTCTTCATGTTATCTCCCCGTATTTGCGAGATCGGCGGCGGTTAAATTCCCCTCCGCTACAAATCCTCATCCGTCACCGCGCCCAGTGAAGCACAATTAACCAGCTTAGCATACTTAGCCAGTACTCCCCGGCGATAACGCGGCTTGGGCTGTTTCCATTTTTTCAAACGAGCAGCGATCTCTTTCTTAGTCACGTGCAGCGTCATTTTGCGTTTCACTGTATCGACGGAAATCTGATCCCCATTCTCTACGATAGCCAAGGGACCTCCAAGAAAAGCTTCGGGAGTCACATGCCCGACCACAAAACCATGACTACCTCCGGAAAAGCGCCCGTCTGTGAGCAAGGCCACATCCTTGCCCAAACCACGTCCCATGATCGCAGCGGTGGGCCCAAGCATCTCCCTCATCCCTGGTCCGCCTTTAGGCCCTTCCATCCGAATAACGATCACATCGCCTTTTTTGATCCGCCCTGACAAAATCGCCTTCATCGCCGCTTCTTCAGAATTAAAGGGGCGTGCTGTGCCTTTGAAAAAATCACCTTCCTTGCCACTGATCTTCGCCACCGCTCCAGTTGGAGCCAGGTTGCCGTAAAGAATCGTCAAATGGCTTTCGGATTTGATCGGGTTACTGAAAGGACGGATCACTTTCTGCCCCTTCGGGTAAGCTTTCACCTTAGCGAGATTCTGCTTCAAAGTGCGCCCGGTCACCGTCATGCAATCACCATGCAACAAACCTTTGTTCAACAGCATTTTCATCAACGGCAAAGTTCCTCCAATATCCACCAAGCTCTCCATCATGTATTGCCCACTCGGTTTCAAATCAGCCAATACCGGCACCTTTTTACCAATACGAGTAAAATCATCTATCGACAGCTTAACACCGATGGCAGACGCCATCGCCAGCAAATGCAAAACCGCATTAGTCGACCCGCCTAGAGCGATCACCACCGTGATCGCATTTTCGAAAGCCTTCCTAGTCCTGATGTCACGCGGGCGGATGTTATTATTTAACAAAGCCACCACAGCAGCACCCGCATCAAAACAATCCATCAACTTATCATCGGACACCGCTGCCTGGGCAGAACTATTAGGCAAACTCATACCCAAAGCTTCAATCGCCGAAGCCATCGTATTCGCCGTGTACATGCCGCCACAGGAACCCGCGCCGGGTATCGCCACTTCGCTCACCGCTTCCAGATCATCATTCGAAATCACACCCGCCGATTCCTGCCCCACCGCTTCATAGACGGAGACAATGTCGACTTCTTTTTCATTCAGGCAGCCCGCCTTGATCGTGCCTCCATAAACAAAAACAGCAGGCCGGTTCAAACGTGCCAAGGCAATCATGCAACCAGGCATGTTTTTATCACAGCCACCAATCGCCACGATGCCGTCCATGCCCTCAGCCCCTGCCACCGTTTCAATCGAATCAGCGATGACTTCCCGAGAAACCAGGGAGTATTTCATGCCCTCTGTTCCCATCGAAATACCATCAGATACCGTGATGGTATTAAAGACCACGGCTTTACCGCCAGCAGCATCCACACCTTTAGCTGACTCGTCCGCCAATTTATTGATGTGCATATTGCAGGGAGTCACCATGCTCCACGTCGAAGCGATACCAACCTGCGATTTTTCAAAATCTTTACGTTCGAAACCTACCGCATACAGCATCGAACGGCTGCCCGCCCGATCCGGCCCGTCCACCATTGGTCCGGAAAACTGGCGGTGAGCTTGAGTAATCACTTTTTTACGGCTGGTCTTTTTCTTTGCTGGCGCTTTCATGACTTTAAAAAATGTAATGCTGAAGTATCCGCTAATAGTTTGTTGCCCCGCCCGTCCCGTCAAGCGATCAGTGGGATTTTCCCACACTTGAATAGGCAGCCCTCACCCCTATTTTGAGCGGAAAGCAGTTGCGCGGCGGCGAAATGCGCCCTAAATAGCGACCTTATGGCTAAGCACAAAATACTCGTTGCCGATTCTATTTCAGAAAAAGGAATCGATGATCTCAAAAACGACCCTGATATCGATGTCGATGTGAAATTTGGGCTCAGTGAAGACGAACTCGTCGCTATCGCATCAGAATACTCTGGCATCATCGTACGCAGCGCCACCAAAATCACCGCACGAGTGATCGAAGCCGCCACTCAACTCAAAGCCGTTGGCCGCGCCGGGGTCGGAGTAGATAACATCGACATCCCTACCGCCACCAAACACGGAGTGATCGTAATGAACACTCCTGCCGGCAATACCATCTCGACCGCCGAACACGCTTTTAGCCTGATGACTTCCATGGCTCGCACCATTCCCCAGGCTCACGCCAGCGTAGTCGCCGGCAGATGGGATCGCAAAAAATACGAAGGAGTGGAACTTTACAAAAAAACCCTCGCCGTGCTCGGCATGGGTCGCATCGGCGGAGAATTTGCCAAACGCGCCCTCTCTTTCGGTATGCGCGTGGTCGCCTACGATCCCTACCTCGCCGCCAGTCAGGCAAAAATCATGCGGGTAGAATTGTGCGAAAGCATCGAAGCAGCCGTCGCTCAAGCGGACTTCATCACCATGCACATGCCCAAAACTCCAGAAACCACTCACATGATCAATGCCGAGCGCATTGCCCTGATGAAAGACGGTGTGCGTATCGTCAATTGCGCGCGTGGTGGACTGATTGATGAAGCCGCTCTGCTCGCTGGCATCGAAAGCGGCAAAATCGCCGGCGCTGCGCTCGACGTTTACGAAACCGAGCCACCTGAAGCTGACAGCGCTCTGCTCAAGTGCGATAAAATCGTCTTCACCCCTCACCTCGGAGCCTCCACTCAAGAAGCCCAGGAAAATGTCGGTATCGAAATCGCCCACACCGTGCGTGACGCCGTGCTCAACGGCACCGTGGTCAACTCGATCAATACTCCGAACATCGACGAAAAAACCATCGAGGAAATCGGACCCTATTTGAACTTGGCTGAAGTGCTGGGCAAGCTCATCTCCCACATCGCACCGCAACAACCTGATTTTTTCCGCATCAATTACAACGGCAAAGTCAGCGATGTCGATACCACTCTCATCACCCGTTCGGCGCTGAAAGGCTTCCTTTCCCTGAGTTCTGGCGAAACCACCGTCAATACGCTCAACGCACCCAGCTTTGCCGAAAATCGTGGCATCCGCGTTACCGAATCCCGCATTCCAGCCCCTTGTGAGTTCACCGACCTGATCGAAGTCGAAGTCGGCAACGAAAAAGAAAGCACCGCCGTAGCCGGAACCTTTTTCGGCAACCAGCCGCGCATCGTCAAAATCCGCGACCGCTCAGTCGAAGCGACGCCAGAGGGCCACCTGCTGATGTTGGAAAATCTCGACTCCCCCGGTGTCGTCGGTCATGTGGGCAAAACACTCGCAGAGCATGGAGTCAACATCGCCAGCATGTCTCTCAGCCGCAATAAAGTCGGCGGCCGCGCACTGAGCGTGCTCAACCTCGACTCCGCCCCAAGCGATGCACTACTTGCCGACTTGGAAGCCCACGAAGGCATCCACGAAGCCCGCTCCATCGACCTTTAAGCCGCCCCACAACCGTTACTTCTTCAATTCAAGAACAAATTTGTATGGGGCTTGACCCCTTTTATACTTTTATAAAAGAGCCTGCTGTTTTTAGAATTTCACCAGGCTGGGTAATAAACGAATGAGCCACTCTGACATCCCTATCTTCTGAAAACCATTCCCAAAAAATACCTCCCACATCAGAGCCCATACTTGGGCAGTCCGCCATGAATCCAGGCATCTCGACAATGTAATCATACAATTTCCAGTTGGTAGTCTTAGGCTCATCCTGACCGATCGCATCACAAACCAGTGATCCGAATATTAGAAGCGAAGCAAACACGGAGGTATTCATCGAAGCTCCAACAAACTCAATCCCCTCCGTTTTCCCGACCCCCGTCCTCCTGCTCCAACGCTAGGGCGTATTTATCAAAAATACTCCTGTAGATCCGGATATAACGAGCCGTGGTCATCATATTGCGGCATTCGCTGAACAACAGAATACCAAAAGCGATGAGCCCCCACAAAACATCTTCCGCCAGCAACGAATAAATGGCAAAGCCAATCGCCACCAACACCCGCACGCCATCTGTCATCACCGAACGAGTGGACGAAGACGCCTTTTTATCCCGATAATAGGCGATCACAAAATTCTCTTCATCTGTAAATTCCGGTTTCATTTTTCAAAAATATCGTCGTAAGCCTCATGCTATCACAACTCATACGCAGTAATAACTCCAGAGAAATACAATAGAAACACAGTCCTTCCCCCTGAAATACAGATAAATTCCATTATGACTATAATTATTATAATTTTTATAAAAAGACCTTGCCTTATTCTAGAAATTATATAAACTAGCCATCCCTTCACTGTTGAAGGACTTTAAAACAAACAACCGATCTCCTGTCATGATTGATAAAACTCATTTTCGGATCCCCGCCGCTGCTACTGAAAAGCTGGATGATCTCGCTGCGAACACTCACAGCAATCCATCTGCGGAACAACCTGCCGAGCGCCTCGATGAAGTGGAAAAGCGACTCGCGCTGTTTGAAGAGATGCTCTTTGACTGTGCCATGACTTTGAAAGACAAAGTTGCCGACCGTTTGGATCAGTTGGAAGACCTCTGTCACCACGAGACCGCACA
The DNA here is from genome assembly GCA_024277195.1 of Verrucomicrobiota bacterium. Classification (GTDB taxonomy): domain Bacteria; phylum Verrucomicrobiota; class Verrucomicrobiia; order Verrucomicrobiales; family DEV007; genus JAADHD01. Next base: position 17,742 of record JAJRVS010000059.1, read on the forward strand.
GTTGCGCCAAGAGTGCCAACAGGGTGAATACGACCGCAAAAAAGAACTCAATCTGCTTACTTTAAAAATCTCCGAAGCCATCGACCGAATCGCCGCAGAAAAAGCCCGTCCCCAACAAATTGACCCAGCCAGTGCTGCCCGATTTTCCGAACTGGACAACCTTCCCGCCAACCGTCAAAACGACAATTGATCTCAAATCCACGCTCTAGAATTCCACGTTGCAGAAATAGAACAATCGTGGTTGAATTGCCAAAATGGAATATCATTCCGACTCCCCCTCTTCTCCTACCTGGGCCATTTCAAATGACCTCGGCCTATTGATCCTGCGTCTGGGCGTAGGGGGGCCAATGCTCTACTTCCAAGGCTGGCATCAAAGTTTTCGCGCCTGGGCCTTTGTTTGGGAGAAAAAAAGCTGGAGCCTAGTGGAGCAATTCAATGAGTTGGGTTTTGCCATGCCAGGATTTTTTGCCACCACCGTGACCCTGCTCTGTGTGGTTCTTTCTTTCGCCGTGATCTTTGCGGTTTACACCCGTATCAGCGCCTTTTTGCTTACACTCCTGATCACTTTCCTGCTGGTCGTTACGGTAGAAATCTCCGGCAGCCTCAACGCCCAGACTCTACTGCTCTATGCTGGGATGTCATTCACCTTGATATTTACAGGTGCAGGTCGCATTTCCCTCGACTACCTATTAACGAGAAAAAAGCCCCTGTAATCTGCAGTTTAGACACTTTTTGCAATAGCTCACATTTGTTATTAATTCGTTTTAAAGCCGAAAATCCCTTGCAAGATGGGCAGAACACCGCCCTGTTGCCGCCATGTCTCAATTTGAGGAACTCGGATTATCCAAACCTGTCCTTCGTGCCGTAGAAAAATCCGGTTACGAAACACCTACGCCCATCCAGGCGCAATCCATTCCCGTGGCACTGGAGGGACGAGACATCATCGGCGCCTCACAGACGGGTACCGGCAAGACCGCAGCCTTTTCCCTGCCGATCATTTCCAAAATGACCCCGGGGCTTCATCCCCAGTGGTTGGTGCTCGAGCCCACCCGTGAACTGGCCGCCCAAGTAGCCGAAGAAGTAAAACGCTTCAGTTTTTACCGTCCTCTCAACAGCGTTTTGTTGCACGGCGGCGTCGGATACGGTGAGCAACTGGACGGATTGGAAAGCAAAGCCGACATCATTCTCGCTACTCCCGGCCGCCTGCTCGATCTTATCGAAAAAGGCCACATGTCGCTGTCCCATGTCAAATACCTGGTACTCGACGAAGTGGATCGTATGCTCGACATGGGCTTCCTGCCCGATGTGCGTAAAATCGTCAACATGTGTGACCAGGACAGGCAAACGCTGTTTTTCTCAGCCACCATGCCACCCGCCATCCAGACCTTTGCCGAATGGGCACTCAAAGATCCGGTGGAAATCGAAATCGGCGAACGCCGCTCTCCAGCTAAAAACGTCAAACATGCCTTTTACCCCGTCGCCATGGATCAGCGCGACGAACTCCTGCTCGCCTTGGTGAAATCCACTGATTTCAACAGCCTGATGATTTTCACCCGGACCAAAAAAGAAGCGGACACCTTGCATTTCATGCTCAGCAGCAAATCCGAAGCCAAAGTCGCAGTGCTGCATTCGGACATCAAACAAAATGACCGGACCAAAGCTCTGGCAGGTTTCCGCTCCGGCGATTTTGATATTATCATCGCCACCGACCTCGCTGCGCGTGGCCTCGATGTCACAGGGGTCACTCACGTGATCAACTACCGCGTGCCCGAAAACGCCGAAGACTACGTTCATCGTATCGGCCGCACCGGCCGCGCTGAAAAGGAAGGTGATGCGTTTACTCTACTTTCCGGTGATGAACTGGACAATGCCAAGGCGGTAGAAGTCTTCATCGACAAAAAAATCGAACGCCGCAAACTCGAAAATTTTGACTACATTTACACCGCGCTTCTAGATGCAGAACCCCCCAAACCCGTGCGCAAACGCCGCCCACCCGCTCCCAGACGGCGCCGTTGAGCTTTTTCCTCTTCGCTCACTTTATGCGCGTCCTTTCCATTGATCCCGCGCTGCGCATTACCGGTTATGCCGTCATCGAACGCATAACGAGCCAAGGCAGTCCCACCTACCAGGCTCTCACTTACGGCGTGGTCAAAAACTCGCGCAAGCTTCGCCAATCCGGCTGCCTGGTAGCCATTCGCGAACAGATCAGCGATGTGATTCGCAAATACCACCCCGAACAGTGTGCCATCGAAGGAGTCATCTTCGTGCAAAGCTATAAAACCGCCATCACCCTCGGAGCCGCGCGGGGAGCGTCGATGATTGCTGCCGGAGAGCACGGCCTCGAGATTTTCGAGTACGCTCCGCGTAGGGTCAAACAAGCCGTTGTCGGTCGAGGTGCTGCTGACAAACAACAAGTCGCCTTTATGACCCGCGCTCTGCTCAAGCTCACGGAAACGCCTGAACCCGATGAAGCCGACGCGCTGGCTATAGGACTAGCCCATTTTTACGCCATCGACAGCAACCGTCCGCTCTCCAACCAAGCTGATCCGATATAACCCTACACCCCCTTCACCTGAAATTGCGGTGATTAATACTTAAAGGAAACGATTGCCGAGCCTAGCGCTTTGCGTAAAGATAGAGAATCTGAGCAAGATCTCCTTATCATGATATTGGCCGCTGTATTTCAAGAGGACCGCAACCGACGAGTCCTCATCCGCATGGATGAGACGCCACTCAAAATCGGTCGCAGCCCCCAGCCCGCCCATGAGGAAGATGTCGTTCTGGTACGCATCCCTTGGAATGACCGATTGATCAGCCGTAATCATTTCATCACCACCTTGCAAGGCGAAGAACTCATGGTTGAGCGACTGCCCGCCCTGCCGGGACGCACCCCACCTAACGAATTTCACAGCAACGTCCCTTTTGATCAACGACAAGCCTTACCCGATCCCCTGCGGCTGAAAGTTGGAGACTCCTTCGTCGTCGGAAAAAATGGCCACACCTCGTTTTATTGCCTGAAATCCGAAAGCGATTTGGATAAGGCCCTCGCGAAATACGATCAGCAAAGCCCCTCAAAAGAAAACAACTTTAAGTCCAAACATACCAGCAACGTCCACTACGATGAAGTTGAAGCACTGGACGAATACAGCTTGCGATTGCAGCTCAAACTATTGCAACGCGAATTACCCGAACAGGTACTCAGCGGATGGACCGGCACCACCGAGTTATTCACCCGTGCCGCCACCTTCCTACAAAATGCCCTGCCTGGTCAAAAAGGCGTCACCGCTGCCTTTCTTGCTCTCGAACCAGGAAAATACGAACTTCTCAATCCCGACCCTAACATTCCTGCCAACTTTCAACCCAGCAGCACCCTGCTGAGCGAACTAAGCATCAACGACCCGTCACCGGGAGACATCCACGTCTGGACCTCGGAAGAAGAAGCTAGCATCTTCGCCAATCGCAGCCTAGGAGCGCAGGTAGATTGGGTATCCATATTGCCCGTTTCGGTGCTGGACGAAGGATCTGCTGTTTTGCGAGACAAGAAGAATCGTCCCATTTACCTTTATATTGAGACCCGCCAAGCCTCGGCAACTGCAGCCAAGTCATTCATCCCTTTTTTACGCCTCATCGCCTCGCTAGTGGCCAGTCTACTATCTGCTCGTGCCAAGCAAAGGGTCCAAGATCAGATGTCCTCATATTTTTCCCCTGCCCTCAGGCGGCTGCTACGAGACGGCAACGAAGAGCAACTCGAACCAGCGATGACCGAATGCACGGTACTGTTCTGCGATCGCCGCGGCTCCTCGCGCATCATGGAAAAGGCCCGCACCGATGAAGAAATCCTGATCCAACTCGAAGACAACCAAGCAGTAGTCGGTGAGATTATCCAGAATGTGTTCGACCACGACGGAGTGATCACCGACTTCGCCGGCGATGGAGTTCTGGCTCTCTGGGGCTGGCCCACTCACGTCACCGCCAGCGAGCAACACGCACTTCATGCCGTAAACACCGCTTACGCCATCGCCAAACACTTCGCCTCTCGGGTTGAATACAGTAAAAAAAGGCGGCAGCACTATTCACCTATTCGAATTGGCGTCAGTACCGGCCGTATTGCGGTTGGAAAAACCGGCCCCGCCCAACAAATGCACATCAGCGTATTCGGGCGGCAGGTCAATTTCGGTGCTCGACTGGAAAGCATCGCCAAAGAGTTCAGCATCCCAGTTCTGGTATCGAGCGAAACCATCTGGCAAATGCCGGAAACTTCCCATCGATTTCGTAAACTATGTTATATGAAACCCGCGGGTTTCCTGCAATCCTACCCAATTTTCGAATTAGTCCTGCCAAAAAAACTGGGCGGCAGCGGCGCAGACGACACTCATATAGAGATATATGAACAAGCTCTGCAGTTGTTTGTCGAAAGAAAGTGGAGGGAATGTCGTCAACTGCTGGAGAACCTGCCTCGCGATGATCAACCCGCCCGCTGGTTGCATGGAAAAACTGATAAATACAGCAACAAAAATCTACCTGATAACTGGGATGGCTCCATCAGCAGTCTTGCAAAGTAGTGCCTCGGCGCCAAATACCCAGACGCCTTATTCATCGTCCAAGTGAAAAAAGAATTCACCATCAGCGATTACCAGATCCACTTGCCCGCCTTGGGTGAAGGGGCTTTTGGTACCGTCTACCGGGCTACCTACCGGGGCATCAGTGACCGTGCCCTCAAGATTTTTCGCCCCGACGCGGTCGATCTCTCCACCATGGCACGGGAACTGGAGAAACTCTCATCGGTAGCCGAACACCACGGCATCGTCACCTTGCACGACTTCGATCTGCTATCTGACTCTCCCTACTACGCCATGGGTTTGCACGCAGACTCCCAGCCCGACGGCTCGTGGAAAACCCGCACGCTTGAAAGCCTGGAAAACAATACCGACCCACGCGAGTCCTGGCGCCTGATTCGAGAAATCGCTGATGCTCTGGCTTATCTCCATCGCAATCAGATCATTCACTGCGACGTCAAACCCAGCAACATTCTGTTGACTGACGAAAATCCGACCCAAATAAAATTGTGTGATTTCGGCCAAAGCCGCAACGAAGCCGTGGAAAATGTTGATCCCGCCGGCACTCCGCTTTACGCCAGTCCCGAGCAATTGCGTGATCCACGCGACTCCGCCGATGGCAAAGGTTTCCGCTGGGATGTTTACAGCTTCGGAGTGGTCGCCTACAAACTGATCACCGGCCACCTTCCGCGTTTGGAAAAAATTTCAGCCTCAGATGTTTCCAGCTTTGATCTGGAAGCGACCATTGCCGAAGCTGACCTGGATGATACCATCGCCGATGGCAGCGGTATCAACGGGGAAACCCTTGCCAACTTGATCGAAAGCGAGGAGGAAATCGTCTGGCCCGAGCGCATCCGCATCCACCCTGACCGCCGGGAGTTGATCGAACGTTGTCTCAGCACCGATCCAAAAAAACGTTTCGCTGATATGCGCGAGGTATGGAACCTCATCAAACACATTGACCAACAACGAGTTGTCAATCGAGCCCGGCGCCTGAGTTTCCTTTTCGCTACCCTTCTTTTTGCCGCCATCTGGGCCACAGGTTTTGCTTTTGTGCAAGCCAAACGCGCTAAAGAAGCGATCGAAGAAAGTCACACCAATCGTTAACAAGCTGAAAAGCTAGTACTGTTCATCATCAACAACTTGAACTCCGAGCTTTCCCGCAGCGGACAACTCGAACTGCTGGAACACATCGGTCACAACGCCGATACCTACCTCGAAAATTTGTCCACCGACCAGCGCACCGGGCAAACCCTGCTGCGCCTGTCCGCCAACACCGCAGCAATGAAAGGCGAAGCCGCGCTGCGCAAAGGAGAGTTGGACTTTGCCCTGCAACATCTCAAGAGCGCCTACGAAATCCACTCCAAACTGCTGGAAGAAAATCCCGATGATAGCAGCCTGGTTGATTTGACCTCCAATGACCTGATGGGCATCGCCAAGGTTTTCGACCAACAACAAAAATACGATGAAGCCATCGAACAGTGCCAACAAGCCTACGATTTGCGTACCAGCAACCTGAGGAACAGCACCATTGAAGACCCTCAACTCATCCCTAGAGTGACTCAATGCCTGTCTCACATCGCCGACCTCCAAAAACGCAAGGGCGAGCCCGGCGATGCTCTTGAAACTTACCAGCGTGCCATCCAGCTCTACAGCGAAGCTCTCACCAAAGCTTCCAAAACCTCCCAGGCCGTTCTGCTAAGCAACTTGCTCAAAATCCTACCCAAGCAAGCCTCCCTGCAATTGGAACAAGGTGATGACCGAACCGCCCGTGACACCATCCTGACCGTCTTCGCTTATGCTACTCAACTCAGTGCGCTCGGTGAAGATCATGCCCTCGACAGTCAGGTTGCCAAAGCTGACGCCAATCGTTTTCTAGGAAAAATCTATCTGGGCATGAATGATAAAACCGCTGCTTTGAAGTTTTTCCGCCAGGAAGTTCCCCTGCGGGAGAACATCAGCTCAAACCTCGCACCCCAGACCCCGGAATATAAAACCCAACTGGCAGAATCACTGGCGCTCTTCGCCACCAGTAAAGATCTCACATTGCCAGAAGACCGCACCGTAGCCATCAACAGCTACCAAGACGCCATTCGCAGTCTGGAACGACTCCCCCCATCCGTAAAAAAGGACGAGAACATTCGCGCCCGCCTCGCTGACTACCGTGAAAAAATCGACCTGATTTACGAAATGGACGAATAAGGACTGAAAGATCCGCACAAAAAAACCTCCCACTGGAATTCCAATGGGAGGTCTTTAAAGTTTATCGAGTTATTTTTAACTCACCAGCTTCATCACCGGCTTGCCTTTGTTGGCAAAAGTGAAGGGACGACGAGTTGGTGAATAAATTGTCTCATCCAAATCGATGCCCATTGCATACCCAATCGTTGCAATGAAGTCCGCTGGTTCAACAGGATCATTCTTAACCTTTTTACCCATCTTATCGGTCGAGCCATACACTTGACCTCCCACAATGCCGCCACCGGCCAGCATAGTCGAATAAGCAGCGGGGTAGTGATCCCTCCCAGCATTCATGTTGATGGTTGGAGTTCTACCAAAATCAGTGTTCACCGCGATCAAGGTGCTGTCCAAAAGACCTGCCGCCTCAAGATCCTCGATCAGAGCCGTCAAAGCCTTGTCGAGTGCCGGGATTCGTCCCTGCAACGCATTATCTAATCCAATGTGCATATCAAAACCGCCCGCAACCACTTCGATCACCCGGACACCGTTTTCTACCAAACGCTTGGCCAGCAAACAACCTTGCCCCAAACGGCCTGATCCGTATTTCTCACCATTGGCTTCCTGTGAAATATCAAAGGCTTCCAAATCGTCGCTTTTCAGCAATTTATTGGCCTGCTTGTAATATTCCACATAAGACTGGGCGCTGGCGTATTTGTATTTGTCAGCAAATTTTTTGCCCAAGCCCTGCGCCATTTCCATCCGCCGTTCGAAACGGGATTCATCAGTTTGAATAATCGAGTTTGGCACCCCGCCGGCAGGATCTGCAATCGGCAGCGGGCTTCTCGACGGATCGAGATAACCTGCATTGGAAGTACTCTGCCCCACCACCACACTGTCAGGCAAAATCTTACCGCGTTTACCCAATAATTCCTCAGCAAAGGGCCCCAGTGTCGGATGCACAATAGTCGCCCGCTTGGCATAACCGGTGCGGTTCATGTACTGCGCCACTTCATGCGCCCCATTGGTCGAAGTCATGCTGTTGATGATCGCCAGTTTGTCCGCATGTTTTGCCAGTCCGGTAAAATGATTACCCAGACGCAAACCGTCCACATTAGTTGAGATCGCCTCACTAGGCCCCATCACCGTGCTGTTATCCTTGGGATCAAAGGTATCGAGATGCGTCATTCCACCAGAAAGGTAGATGTAGATCATGCTCTTTGCTTTGCCTGTGTCGGTTTTGCCTGCAGCGGCACTCGCCACTGCCGGCAGCATACCTGCCACCCCTACCCCCAAGCTGAGTTGCGCAGCTCTTTCAATAAAAGCGCGGCGACCCAGTTCGTTTTTACCTGCCAAATTAAATAAATCTTTCATGATTTTTATATATAAATGTTAATCGTTTATTAATTCCCCGTCACCTTATTGAACAAACAGGAATTCAGGACTGTTCATCAAGGCCCATGCCAAATCACTGACCCCTTCATCTCCGAAGTCCTCCATCATTTTCATGCCGAGCTTCAACTCGTCATCCGATGGGTAACGGGACAACATAGTGAAGAAAATACCGCGAACCTTGTCATCCGGCGCATCGAGCACCTCCAAGTCCTGCACCACTTTCGACGAACTACCGGTCAAACGCTCGGTCACTCCCCCATTCATCAAGGCCAGCACCTGGGGCACCGATCCATCCAGCGAATGTTCATCTGTCACCAGACGATCCGATTGACCAAACGTATCCAACAGCGAAGCCGCGGGTGCGGGTTGCACCATTTGCGATGCCCTGATCATTTCGACCCGCCCCATCTTAGGAACCGATGGAGCCGAACCTTGCAATTCACCTGGCTCCGATACCACGATGTCTCCCAAACGACGGAAATTTGCATCGTAAGCCTGGTATTTCGCAAAAATATCTTCAACGCTTTCTTTTTCGAAATCGATCGTCAAAACCGATCTCAAGAATGACCCGTCGCGACCTTTCACTTCGTCAATTTTAGGACCCGATGCGAGTAGCATCAGCGAATCCCAAGCCTGCTCAGGTTTCATCCGACGCAAAACCGGTCCGGCAAACAGATACGCCTTGGTCGTGGCAGGCTCCTCGGCAGTCGCCAATCCCTGATACGCACGGGTATTATATAGAATGCGCATGAACTCCCGCAGGTCGTAGTTCACCCGTTTCATTTCGCTGGTAACAAAAGCCAATACCTGAGGTTGCCCACAAATCGAATCTTTCTCAAAATCCGTCACCGGTCCAATCAAAGGTTTACCAAAAGCGCGATCCCACATGCGATTGGCGATCACCATCGCAAAACGAGGATTGTCAGCTGAAGTCATCCAGTCGGCCAAAGCCTCACGCCGGGTTTTGCCGCCTTTTTTAGCTGCACCACCAAGCAAGGTTCGCGGTTTCACCACTGCTCCGGGTTTTCCGCCACTGCCCCGAAAATCATGCGGCAACTGGGTTTCCAAATTTTCTTTATCCTCGACGTCCCAACCAATGAAATCCAGATAACGGTAAAAGTTATAAGCTAACTGACGATTATCTGTCGGCACCCCGTTCTTCTTAGCATAAGCCACCAGCTCCTGGGTTTTGTTGCCACCTTTTTTTCCCATCATGCCACCCATCATGCCGCGACCGGCGATGCGTTGGGTGTTGCCAAAAAATGCCGCCATGCGGAAGAAGTCCATCTGTGTCCAATCCGCAAAAGGGTGGTCGTGGCACTGGGCGCATGAGATATCAATTCCCAAAAACACCTGGCTGAAATTAGCAAAAGCATCAAACTCCATGCCTGCATCACGCAGCAAAAAGCCCGAAGCCGGATTTTTTCCAATATTCCCTTTTGCCGTGATCATATTTGTCACGATCTGGTCATAAGGCGTATTGTTCTCCAACTGCTCCTGCCACCAGTTGATGTAAGGCTCTGCGCGACGCCCCCCACCCTCTCCCATCTTACCGGTCAAACGGAACATGTCGGCAAAATAATTGAACATGTGCGAGCTGTAACCTGGGTGAGTCAACAACTCGTCAATCAATCCCTCGCGTTTGTCCGGACGAGAGCTCTCCGCAAACTTCATGAACTCTTCACGAGTCGGGATACGTCCGATAATATCCAAATAAACCCGACGAACAAAAAGGTCATCCGGCAGAGCTTCGTTAAAACCTTTCACTCCGGCTTTTTTCAGGTTTTTGGCCAACATGCCATCGATGCGTTTGGCCGCGGCCTTGGTCAGCGAATTGTCTCCCACTCCGTTAAATCGCTTGGCTGCTTCCGAATCCGCCTTGATCAATCGATCCAAGGGAACTTTGACCGTATTGCCATTGTTTAATCTCAACTCCACTTTATCGCCATCCAAAGCCACAAAAGCTGCGTTCAGTTTTTTACCATCCTTGCTTGTCCACACACGCGCCTGCAAAGAGGGCAGGAGGCATAGTGAAAGTGCAACCATCATCCCAAATTGGGCCATTTTACCGAGATACCGAATATTCATACGTAGACAGGTTTTTGATTTTTTAATACACAGACTGAGTGAAACCCCGAACAATCAGAGCAACCCTCTATTTATCTATAACGCTAGGAAGTTTTTTTGTTACAGGCGATAAAAAAATAACTTTTTTATCGCCTACTCCGCGGCTCCCTACTCCGCCTCATCCACTTCGACCGCCACATTCAGCCCCGCTCTTTCAGCTGCCACTCGAACCAAATTGCGGATCGCTTCAATCGTGTGGCCATTACGGCCAATCACCCGACCGATGTCGGTCTGATTGAGTCGAATATGAAATTCATGCCGTTCCCCCTTCTGCTCGTGCAGCACCGAAGCATCCTCCGGGTGCTCGATCAGCTTGAGAACAACGTATTCAACAAATTCCTGTATTCCTAAAGTAGCTTCCATATTTCAATATCACAACGATTCCAAAACGCTCCACCTGGCCGATGCCGGTGCGGTGGCCTGCTATCCAATCACGACGAAGCTTTTTTGGGAAGCACGAAATACAATGAACTGAAAAAATGCCGACGCGGCGCATGCGGGCAATAAAAAACCGCCCTGTATAAGGACGGTCTAAAACACGTTTTCCCCCTCCCAATAAAGACAAGGGTCCGCGTCATCTGAAATAGCGGATCGAAGATCCGCTTACTCTGCAGCTGCAGCAGCCTTGCGAGCTTTTTTCAACAAGCTGCGCACGGTATCCGAAGGCTGGGCGCCTTTTGAAATCCAAGCATCCGCTTTCTCAAGGTCGATCTTGAAATTATCACCTGCTGCCAGTGGATCGTAAGTTCCCACAGCTTCGAGGATCCGGCCTTCTTTCGGCGCACGTCCATCCGCAACCACCACACGATAATGTGCCCGGTTCCTTGTCCCTTCACGTTTCAATCTAATTTTTACAGCCATCTTTACGTCCTTTACCTATGAGTCCTATCTCGTATCCAAAATTTGCGGACTACCGTTTAAGCTTCTCTGCGAGAAAATCAAGTAGAACTTACATGCCAAATCCACCCGGCATGCCTTTGCCGCCACCCATCCCCCCCATTTGAGCCATCATCGCCTTCATTTTGCCCTTACTTTTCATCATTTTACGCATCATCGACACCTGCTTGAGCAAGCCGTTGACCTGAGTCACCGAGGTGCCGCTACCGCGGGCAATGCGCTGACGGCGCCGTCCCTTGATGATTTCCGGTCGGGTGCGCTCCTTAGCCGTCATCGACAAAATAATCGCCTCCATCTGCTTCATCCGCCGTTCATCGACCTGCATGTTTCCCATTTTTTTACTCATGCCGGGGATTTTGCCCATCAGGCTCTGCATGCCGCCCATTTTGCTCATCATTTTCATCTGTGACAGCAAATCATTAAAATCAAAACCACCCTTCTGGATCTTTTTGGCCATTTTCATGGCCTCGTCCTCATCGATCACCTCCGCCGCCTTTTCCACCAGCCCCACCACATCCCCCATACCCAGAATCCGTCCCGCCATGCGGTCCGGCACAAAAACCTCCAACTGTTCCAGCTTCTCCCCCTCCCCGACAAATTTGATCGGCTGCTTGGTCACCGAACGCATCGACAACGCCGCGCCGCCGCGAGCATCCCCGTCCAGTTTGGTCAATACAATACCCGTGATCCCCACCGCTTGATCAAAACTGCCCGCCACTTTGACCGCCTGCTGCCCCGTGGCCGAATCGGCGACAAACAACACCTCGCCCGGATCGATGAAATCACGCAGCTTTTTCAACTCAGCGACCAAATCTTCCTCCACCTCCTGCCGTCCCGCCGTATCAAAAATAATCGCCGTTCCGTTCTGCTGCTCAGCCCAGGCCAGCGCCTCCTTGGCCGTCTTGAGCACATCCTTGGATCCCGCTTCGGGGCAAAATACCGGCACATCGATCTCACGACCCAAAGTCGCCAACTGCTCAATCGCAGCCGGACGAGCTAAATCACAAGCCACCAGCAAAGGACGCCGTCCCTGCTTTTTCAGATGCAGAGCCAGCTTGGCCGAAGTAGTCGTTTTACCCGCCCCGTTCAATCCCACCATCAGAATCCTCGCCGGCGCATTCAAGTTCAAAGGCGCGGCATCGCCACCGAGCAGCGCAGCCAACTCATCCTGGAAAACCTTCACCATCTGCTGACCAGGTGTCACACTGCGCAGCACACTCTCACCCAGAGCTTTTTCCTTCACATTGGCGATGAACTCCTTCGCCACCGAAAACTCCACATCCGCCTCCAGCAAAGCCAGACGCACGTCGCGCATCGCATCGGTGATATTTTTCTCACTCAGCTTGCCATGACCGCGCAGCTTCTTAAAAGTATCCTGTAAACTGTCTGAAAGTTGTGAAAACATAATATTATAAATTTAAATCCAAATCAGCGGCTCAAATCCAGTGCCCAAATCCCCGCTCAGCCCTTATTTTGACACCGCCGCCGTTTTAGCCCCATTCGCAGTCGTGCCCCTCCCGCCTTCCGGTACTACCATGCCTTTTACCGGTTTTGCCTTCAGCTGCAACTTTTTTTGTGGCAAATAATCCGCCTTCAAATCGATCTGAAACTTCCACGCAATCACCTCCGGTTTCTTTCCCCCCTCGTGGCGCAGTACCACTTGAACCAAACAATCCTTGCTCCTCAATCGCTGCGGCACCTGATAACGGATCACTCCAGCCGCAGCATCGTATTCGTGCGGCACCTGCCCCAGACCCGAAACCCGCATACGAATGCTCTCTGCATCCACCTCCCCCAGCTTGGACACATTCATTTCTATCAAAGGCAGGCGTTCAGTGATTTTTTTACCGTCCGGCGGAGAGGTTGTCACCAGTGGCACTTCAGCTTCACCGGGCTCCGACTTGTCTCCAGCCGCCGCCACCATCAACCGCCGCCCCGAAGCCAGCATAGTCGCCCCCTTGAAAGTCATTGCCTGGGTAAAATTAGCATCACTGGTGCCATAAATCATATAACGCCCTAGCTCGGCCGCTGGCGAATCCCAATTGGTTTTCTGCTGGTTCACCGTGAACAGTAATTCATAACCCGCCGCCACCCCGCGCTCCGCTACTTGATTGCTATAGATTCCGTAAGGGTAGGCATAAACCTTCATCACCGTGCCGTATTCAGAGAAGTTTTTCATCAAAAAATCATACGAATCATTAAACTCCTCATCCAGCCAAGCCACATATTCCTCCTCGCTGCGCCCCCCTTTTAACAACATGCTTTTATGGCTGACACTGTGACTGCCGATCACCCCGCCCGCCGCCATGATATCCTTAACCTGGCCGTAAGTCAGCGAACGCCCTCCAATGCCGACATATTTTTCATAAAGAAAAAGCGTAAACGGATAGCCAAACTCCTTCAATACCGGCAAAGCCAATGTGTGAGTCGCCCTCCAACCATCGTCGATAGTGATCATCACACACTGGTCGGGAATGTTCTTTTTGCCACGGCGCCAGGCCAAGAAATCCTGAATACTGATCACCGACAGATCCGAGTCCTTGATCATCTGCATCTGCTCACGGAATTTATCGATATTGAGCACCATGTCCTTTTTCGACACCCCCTCGGTGAAATCGTGATAGCCCAGAATCGATACCTGCGCCTCCTTATTGATCACCAACTTCATCACCACCGGCTTGGGCGGCGGCGGGATCACCGTAAACGGTTCATCGGCCAGCAAATCCATCAAAGTAGGCTCCACCTCTTCCACCGCCTCACCAGCTTTCTCCACCTCCGCCACCCGCTTGACGATCCGACTCGAAAACTCCTTGGCTTTTTGACAGGAAACAAAAGCCGCC
>JAJRVS010000060.1 GCA_024277195.1 Verrucomicrobiota bacterium
TACCGCAAGTTCCTGCTCAAAACCGTCTGCCGAATAATAAATTTCAGGGCTATCCAACCACTCATTCAAGGACAAATTGCAGCCATAAAAAAGTCGTAAAGTCTTCCTCAGATCCCATCCCACCAAATCCAGATCACCCGGCAAAAACCTATCGATGAAATCTTTTTCATCATTCAAACCCAAATACCAATCTTTCGGATGGGCATAGATAAAACGTATGTCGTAATCGCTGTCTGGAGAGGCAAAACCCCACGCCCGCGAACCGGATTCACAAGCGTAGAGAACTCGAATGTCACATTCGTGTTCTAAAGCGCGAATAACCTTTACCACTTTATTTTTCATACTTTGTTGGCCTCCCATTCCCCGGTGACGTCCTTCAATAATGCCTCGATTCTTGCCTTATCAACCTCCGCCGGTAAATCACTTTGACCACAAAGCTTACCCAGTTCGAATATTTTTTCCGCCGCTTGTTCGATCAAATCCTGATAGGTGAATTTTCCATTCCTAATATCCATGAGAAATTGTCGTTTATCCCCCGCAAAGCGCACCAGCGGAGCCCCGTTTCTCAGAATAGCTTCCCCGCTCAGCAACAAACGAAAGGTGTGCATCATGTTTTTGCTGTCATAGTCGATCAAGCCATCCTCCTGTGCTTGCCAACGTTTCTCATTACGGTGGTCACGCCAGTCCCAATAATGCTGGTGATCACGAACCGCCCGATCATACGCCGCCTGGTTGTCACTCAATAATCCGACAAAGCGCGCTTTTTCATCATCGATCGGAATCGATTCGCAAACCACGGAGCCCCCTCTAAACACCCCTTTGGCCTGCGAACCGTAATGATAAATACGATACATACCGCCCGCATGCTCCAAAGCCGCTGCGTGACAATGCGCAAGCTCGATGTCCACCTTTACAAGTGGTCGAGGCCGCATGGGCATGCCTGCACTCTGCTCAGCACGCATATCGATGAACCAACAAAAATCTTCCCGCTCAGGCCGCGGTTTCGGCTGGGGATTATTAACCCATTTGTTCTGCCCGCGTGCTTTTTTGATCTGTGCCTGGGCATAGCCCACATGAGAGTCGTAAGCTTTTTTTGTGATAAACAAGTCCCGCTGCTGCTGCAACTTTTCAAAATGCCGCGTGCTTTTCCGCACACAATCGTCCGGCATATACAGCAGCTCGATAATGTTCGGATTTGCACTCAACGCCAATTCCAAAAATCGCAGCAGGGAATAATAAACCACATCGTTTTTCGCATCTGCAAGCTGGGATACCGGCGTTTCAAGGCTCAAATAATCCGCCTCCGGCAAAACAAACAATCCCTTGAAGTCCTCGTCACTCTCCGGCGTATTCAATGCGTAAGCATGACTGCCTGAAAGGCATTCAAAAATAACCGAATCAGCTCGATCCCTTAACAGTGATTCCAAATCCATTTCACATCCAAATCCACCGACCGTTGATTACAGCGCAGTCCATTTCCTACCACTGCCCCTTAAGTTCCATTTTTGCAACCCGGGTAATGTTTTTCGGGTAATTCTCGGCAAACAACAACACATTGTCTTCATCACTGAGCGTAAGCGCCACGTGAGTCGAAAGCTCCGATATCGCTTTTGCCCTTTTAAAAAATACCTCCATCTCTACATCGGCAGCAGCAAACACCACTGCGCCCAAACGAAATTTCTTCTTCACCGCTTTGGCTTCGAGCCCGGCATGTTCTTGCCGCAAATCAAACAAAGCCTTAGTCGCAACCTTTCCTCCGGCACTATAAGACAGTATATTGATTTTCTCTGCCTGAGTGTGCTGGGCGAGCAACTCGATCAACTGCTTCAAGGCTCCACTAGCATGAAGCGCCCGCTTAACGTCCGTGCCCGTAAAATATTTAATAATGTTCTGATGGGAAGGCCAGGCAAAACCGATGCCCACAAAGTCCCTACCCGCAAAGTGATCAATTTCCGCAGTCAACAAAACCGAATTCGCAAAATCCACTTTGGTACCATGAACGTAAATCATAATCTCGGGATCAAGGGCGGTGGCCAGCTCTTTGTTGATCGGATCTACAAAAGCCTGCAATTCAGGCGACAACTTGGTGGAATGCACCACTTTACCCGCCGGCAAGGTGGCCAACTCCTCTACCTTTTCCAGAATCACTGGAACCACCTGCTCCCTTTCATTCTTCAAAGATGCTTGATGCAAATCCTTCCACTGCTCACCTGGATTCCCCATCTGAATGGTCGCCACGCCCAGATGTAAAGTCTTATCCACCCGGTTACCATAAGACAAATCGGGAGCTTTTTTACTTTCAGCGCGAGTAGTTGCGTAAAACACCATGGAACGCGTGCTGCGATGAGCCGGCGGCAAATGCTCAAAAGGATCCAATCCCGAATGCCTATAAAGCACCGGAGTCGGCATTAATGTGAACGCTTTTTTTGATGCGTATGAGCTCAATAACAAAGCACAAAGCACAGGTGAAAGACTAGCGACTCGTTTCAGCAAATGCGCTTTTGATGAATTCATTGAAGTATTTAATATCAGAATTTCGGACGATACACTGCATTATTTTTACTTTCTGCCATTTTAATCTTTGCATCCGCTACGTGATGTTGTTGTCTAAGGAAATTCTGATTATATAATGCAAAGACAGTTCAAGCGTGTGGTTCTGAAACTGAGTGGTGAAGCCTTACGAGAGGAGGGCAGTCAGGATAATATTTCCCCAGAGATTGTCGAGGCCATCGCCGAACAGATCAAAGCAGCCCAACAAACCGGCCTCGAAATCGCCCTAGTGGTAGGAGGCGGTAACTTCTGGCGTGGTATCAGCGCCAGCAACCGTGGCATGGATCGTGCCACCGCCGATTACATGGGTATGCTGGCCACGGTGATGAACGCGCTCGCGCTACAAAGCATGCTCGAAGCTCTCGGAGTCCCTACCCGGGTGCAATCCGCGATCGAGATGAAAAACGTCGCTGAGACTTTTATCCGTCGCGAAGCGATCCGCCATCTGGAACTCGGCCGTATCGTTATTTTCGCCGCCGGCACCGGCAACCCCTTTTTCTCCACCGACACCACTGCTGCTCTGCGGGCGAATGAAATAGGGGCTGACGCCATCCTCAAAGCCACCAAAGTCGATGGCATCTACGACAAGGATCCCAACAAATACCCCGATGCCAAGCGCTACGAAAAAATTAGCTTCACCGAAGCGCTGACCCAGGGACTGCAGGTGATGGACTCCACCGCCTTTAGCTTGTGCCGTGACAATAACAAACCGGTCATTATTTTTGACATGACAAAAGCGGAAAACATTCGCCTCGCATTGACCGGAGAGCCATTGGGGTCATTAGTATACGCTGACGAAAAAGGCGCCGACGCTAAATAAACTATTTTTTACACTTATAACCAATCCTGATCAAACCATGGAAGCTGATGAAATCCTACTCCTGACTGAAGACGCCATGCAAAAAGGCGTCGACTACGTGCTGCATGAAATGTCCACCGTGCGCACCGGCAAAGCCAACCCAAGCCTGGTCGAGGGCATCGATGTGCATGTGGCCAGTTACGGCTCATCGATGAAACTCAAACAGTTGGCGATGATCTCGACCCCCGATCCTCGCATGATCATGGTCAATCCCTTTGACCCCAGCACCCTGCAGGAAATCGAAAAAGCGATCTCCGAATCAAAACTCGGCATCAATCCTGCCGTCGATGGCAAAATTATCCGTCTGCCAATTCCCGAGCTTTCCCATGAACGACGTCAGAACCTGGTCAAAGTCGTCAAGGATATGGCCGAACAGGGCCGCGTCCGCGTCCGCGCCTCGCGTCACGACGGCATGGACAAACTCAAATCCGGCCAGAAATCGGGCAATATCACCGAAGACAATTTCCACGATATGGAAAAAGAGGTGCAAAGGCTGACCGACAAATACGTCAAAGCGATCAACGACCACTTCGACCACAAGGAAAAAGAAATCCTGACGGTTTAGTAAATGAATTCGAGCTTCGCTGCCAGTCAATACCTCGACCTCGATCACTGCGAACACAGTGATTTGTTCAACGAAGACGAGCCAGCGTGGACCGCCATATCACGTATCGCAGACTATCTGCAATCAGCTCTCGCTAAACTCAACGGCGAGCGCCTGAATGGGGAAATCCACCCGCGTGCGATCATCGGGGACGACGTTTACATCGGCCCCGGCACCGTGGTGGAAGCCAACGCCATCATCAATGGCCCAGCTCTAATCGGCAGCAACTGCACTGTGCGCAGTGGAGCTTACGTGCGCGAAAACGTCATCGCCGGCGATAACGTGATGATGGGCAATTCCTCGGAATTTAAAAACTGTCTGCTATTTGATCAAAGCGCCGCGCCTCACTTCAACTATGTCGGGGACTCGATCCTCGGCTACAAAGCCCACCTCGGGGCTGGCGTGGTTTTATCCAACGTGCGGCTGGATCGCACTGAAGTTAAAGTGCGTTTACCGGAAGGCGGACAAATCAATACCGGTCTAAAAAAGTTTGCCGCCATCATCGGCGACCAGGCAGAGATTGGTTGCAACTCGGTCCTGAGCCCCGGCAGCCTGATCGGTAAAAATTGCGTGATCTACCCCTGCACCCATTGGATAGGAGTGCTGGCCGAAGGAAGAACCGTAAAAAACTCCTAACTTCTCACCTCTCACCCAGTTTCACCTTGCCTGATCCGCTCATTTCTTTTCTCACGGATCTGTTTGATAACCAAACCGGGCTCATCTCATTCGAGCGCTTCATGCAAGAAGCGCTTTACCATCCTCAATTTGGATATTACACCGCACAGATCCGCAGCCTCGGCGGACGCAGCGGAGACTTCACCACCACTCCTGAACTATCAAAGCTGCCCGCCCAAGCCATCGCTGCGTGGGTCATGGAAGAAGCCAACGCTTCAACCGTTTTTCAACAAGCCAAAACCCTGCACGTCATCGAAATCGGCTGTGGCGATGGATCTCTGGCTCACGAAATTTTTCAATCCTGGAGCTGGTGGCAACGACGACGCATTCGCTACCATCTGGTCGAGATCTCTCCTGTGCTGCGCTCGCGCCAGCAAGAAAAACTGCAGCGACAAAAAAAACGCTGTCAATGGCATGATAGCATCCACAGCGCCCTGGAAGCGGCCAACGGACAAGCCCTGGCATTTTCCAACGAATTGATCGACGCCTTTCCCGTCACCGCCATACGCTGGGATACAGATGAGCAACAATGGAATGAACTGCATTTGCGATTTGATCAAAAAACGGGTTTGCAGGAGGTCTTTGTCCCGCTCGCAAAAAAACTCTCAACCAAGCAAAACAAACATTATTCGATTTTACAGGAATCCACCGACAAACTCAAAAACGGCGAGCGAAGAGAGTTTCACGCCAGCGCCCGCAAGTGGCTGGAATCTTGGGCCGATCAGTTGCGACACGGATCCTTACTGACCATCGACTACGGAGAGCAAGTAGGTTCTCTATACCACCGTCGACCCGCTGGCACCCTCAGAGCATACTATCAACATCAACATCTCACCGGCCCCGCCATCTACCAGCGCTTTGGTCGTCAGGATCTGACCGCAGACGTGAACTTCACCGACTTGGAAAACTGGGGACAGGATTTAGATCTGCAACCGATCCGACTTGAAACGCTGGACCAATTCATCCAGCGCCATGCCGCTCCAGCAAACACAAAATCCCCGCTACAATCCCTCGATGCCGACCGCTTTGTGATGAATCCCATTGGCAGCGGTGGATCATTCCAAACTCTACTGCAACGTAAAACGTGAATTCACTTGCCTCTCTGCCCATCAATAGCCAGTATAACGCCCCGATTCATTCCACACTGTGAGCTCTCCAGACTACCATCGCAATCCCTTGCCTCCCGTGCCAGGTGCCCCCGCGCCGCCCACAGACGCCCCTTCACAGCCTTCGCCATCCCCGCAAGCCTCCCCGGCTCAACATCTCCCACAAGCACGTAAAACTCCCCGCTCCGCAGTCCTCAGTCTGCTTTGCGGTCTGATGGCTTTTTTCACCATCCTGATTTTTGTCGGTGCTTTTTTTGCCCTCGTCGCCGTCATCGCCGGTCACGTCGCTCTCAACCGCATCCGCCATTCCTCCGGACGGCTCGCAGGAGACGGTCTGGCCATGACCGGAATCGTAATGGGCTATCTCGCTCTGGTCGCCACTTCCGGATTAATGCTGCTGGTTCTGTTTTTTTATCAACCGGCAGGTCATTATCTGACTCAATACCAACAGCAGCAAAGCATGCGCCACGCCTCACGACTCTATTTTGCCTCCGAGTCCTACGCCCGCGACCACCGCGGAGCTTATCCCAAACAATGGGACGATCTACAAGGCCGCTACATCAATGCCCTCGATCTCGAAGATTGCCTGGGCAGCGTTTATTCCTTCAAAAAATCACCGCAAGCCGCCTTCAAAATAGTCAGTCATCAGCGCCCGGTATTGCCAGCTGTATCCACCCAAGTCGTTGTCATTCAGGAAATCGCGCCAGCTCACATCGACTCGATCACCGTCGTTTATGCCGATGGCAATACCGAACTCATCGCCAACCCCAACCGCTAATTATCAATTGATAATTAATCATTAATCACTACTAATTGCTCCTCATGCACTCTTTTTGTTACAACACCGGCAGCCTGCACTGTGAAGACGTTGATCTCCAGGATCTGGTAAAACAGCACGGCACCCCTCTTTACGTTTACAGCCAGGCAACCATTGTCGATCACTTCACTCGACTCGACGCAGCTCTCGACGGCGTGGATCACCAGATCTGTTATGCCACCAAAGCCAATTCCAACCTCGCCGTACTGAATCTGCTCGCCCAACGCGGCGCGGGTTTTGACATCGTTTCCGGTGGCGAACTTTTTCGCATCATCAAAGCAGGTGGAGACCCGGCAAAATGCACCTTTGCCGGAGTAGGCAAAACCCGCAGCGAAATCGAATACGCGCTGGAACAAGGCATCGGCTGTTTTAACGCCGAGTCAGAAGCCGAAGTGAGACGACTCAATCAAATCGCCGGAGAGATGGGGAAAAAAGCTCCTGTCGCGCTGCGAGTGAACCCCAACGTCGATGCCAAAACCCACAAATATATCTCCACTGGCAAAAGTGACAACAAGTTCGGCATCAACTTCGAAGCTATTCCTGACGCCTACGTGCGGGCAGCCGAGCTGCCCAACATCACCCTGCGTGGAGTGCAGATGCACATCGGATCCCAACTGACTTCCGTTGATCCCTTTATCGAAGCAATCAAAAAAGTCACGCCTTTAGTCAAAGATTTGAAAGCCAAATACGGCATCGAATTTTTCTCCATCGGCGGCGGCATCGGCATCGTTTACGAGGACACCCTCAGCAGTCATGACCAATCCTGGTGGACACCGGATTCTTCCGGCGATGGCAAAAACACCCCCATCACCATCGAAGCCTACGCCCAAGCAGTGCTTCCTCTGCTCAAACCGCTCGGCCTGACCATCTTCCTCGAACCCGGCCGGTTGATTGCCGGCAATGCAGGGGTATTGCTCACCGAAGTGCTCTACGAAAAAAAGGGCGGCAGCAAAACTTTCGAAATCATCGACGCCGGCATGAACGACCTCATCCGCCCGGCGCTCTACCAAGGTCACCACGACATCGTTCCGGTCAAAGAACCCTCTTCCCCCAACACCATCCCTGTGGACATCGTTGGCCCGGTCTGCGAAAGCGGTGATTTTTTCGCCCAGGATCGCGAACTGCCCAAGCTGGCCGAAGGTGATGTGATCGCTGTGCTCAGTGCCGGAGCCTACGGTTTCGTGATGGCGTCCAACTACAACTCACGCCCCTTCCCCGCCGAAATCCTGGTCGATGGCGCCCAGTCCCACGTGATCCGCCAACGCCAGACTTACGACGATCTCATCGCCGGTGAAGTTATCCCTGAATAATCGGCAGCAGCTTATCAAGCTGTCCATATCAAATCGTCACTCTCATGAAAAAGCTGCTCGAAGAATCCCCTCTCATTCTTGCCGAGGCAGCGATCGCCGAGCGTCTGCGTCGCATGCAAGACGTGACCCTGCATCCATTGCTTTTTAATACCCCCTTGATTTACGATTCTGTTGACGCTCAAAAAATGAGCGCTCTTTATTTCCAATACATCGACCTGGCACGGCTCTACCAACTCCCCCTATTGCTGGCCGCCCCCACCTGGCGACTGGATCAAGATCGCATAACACAAGCCGACGTTCCCTCCACCATCAATACCGACGCAGTGAACTACATGCTCGGGTTGCGTGATCAGGCGCTGAAAAAAACCGCAAGCCCTCCGATCAAAGTCGGTGGACTGCTCGGACCAAAAAACGATTGTTACTCCCCCGAACAAGCTCTTTCCACCGAAGAAGCCGAAGCCTTCCACCAAAAACAAGCCCGGGAACTGAGCGCAGCTGGAGTGGACTTTCTCGACGCCCAAACCCTGCCGTCCGTAAGTGAAGCCCTGGGCTTGGCCCGTGCGATGACCGCCACCGGAACGCCTTCCATCGTCAGCTTCTGCATCAATCGCCAGGGACAAGTGCTCGACGGCCATTCTCTTGAAGAAGCCATCCGCCTGATTGATTCCCAACTCAACCAGCCACTGCTCGGTTACATGGTCAACTGCGCCTACCCCTCCTTTCTCTGCCCCGGGCAACAGAGCGATTTTGTCTTCTCCCGACTGATCGGATTCCAAGCCAATGCCTCCTCCCTCGACACCTGCGATCTCGAAAAAGCCAGCGAAACGCAGCAGGATTCTCTCGAAGACTGGGGTGACCGGATGATCCAACTCAATCAAAAATACCGCCTGCCCATCCTCGGCGGTTGCTGCGGAACCACCGACGAACACTTGCGTTACATAGCAGAAAACACAAGTTTCTCGACCTGATTCCCCGCTCGTAGTCGGTGCAACCGCCCCTACCATTAACCATTATTCCCCCACCCTCACCTGCAGGTGATAGTTCGCTCTCTGCCCGTTGGCAAACTGGCGCCTCACCGTCACCACATAGTGCCCGTCTTTTTTATAACGATGCCGGGTGACCGCATAACCGTCCTCGGCATGTTTCACCTGATTGCCATCCGAGTGCACGCTCACTTTTTCCGATCCATCACCAAAATCCCACAGCTCATCACTCTTATCATCCGCCGTGGCACCAAAAGAACGCACCTTGAAAGTAACCGGATCTCCTGCCTTGATCCCCAAGGTTGGCCAATAGGAAGCGTGCATGCCTATCGGATATTTATCAGACTGCTCTTTTGCAACCACCTTGATCACCGTAAAATCATAATCCACATTGCCTTCAGAGTCAGTGATTTTCAATGCCTCGTGATAAAATCCTGGCTGGGGATAAAGGCGATCCACTTTTACCCCTTCCGCCTTTTCTCCATCACTGAAAACCCATTCATATTTAGTGATCTTGCCATTCGCTGCCCACGAATGTGATCCATCCAAGGCGGTGCTTTCTCCCTGCATCACCAGCATGCCTGGACGCGCGCAAGCTAACAACTTGGGATGATATTGGGCAATATAAGCCTGACGCAAAAAAGCGTACCCCGCCTGAGTGCCCCACTTTCCGGAAGGCTGGCGTGCCTTGATTTCAAAATGCAAATGCGTCCAGCCGCCACTGCCGCCTTCTTTGCCAAGCAAACCGATCGCATCTCCCTGCTTGATGCGATCCCCCAGTTTGATCGTATCCGCAATTTCATGCAAATGACTGTAACGATAATACCAGCCACGCGAATCCAACACATAAACCACATCATAACGCTCGGCGACAGGGCTATTGCCATCCTTTTTTTCATGTCCTTCGAGAACTTTGCCGCCCGTGGACACCACCAGCCCATCGGTCGCCGCGATCACCTCCGTCAAAGCCTCCGCCCCGCCAATATCAAGACCACTGTGATAATAAATCTTGGGCAAAATCGAAGCTCCACCATCCACCGTTTCATTGTCATACCAAGTTCCAGTAGCCAACCACCGCTGCTTGACCGGATAGATAAAACTACCCGGCTCGATCAACGGAGAACCCGCCGGCCACAGACGAATACGTGCTGCTTTGTCGAGTCCCCAGAATGAGGGCGTGCCGTTTTTATTCAAACCACTGGTCGCCGAACAGTCAACCTGCACCTTGCCCACCGTTTGCGGAAGATTATACATTCCCGACGGCAAAACCACCAAATCCCCGTTTACCTCCAGACTTACCGCGGCATGCCTCACTGCCTGACGAATAGGGTCCCTGTATTCCTCAAGGTCTCGCAAGATAAGTGCCACCTCACTGCCATCAGACAATGTCACCCTTTTTTCCTCGCCCAATTCCAGATCTACTACCGTCACCAACGACTTGGTGGCAGCAGGAGCTCCACAGGCCATTGAGACCACAGAGACCAAAGTGAAAAACAACGGCAATAAAAACAAGCTGTTCGATAATTTCATCTCAGCAATCTTCCCTTGACCCCTAACGATTGCAAGCTTGCTTAATTATTGTCGATTGCCGAATCCCCCCCATCCTGTAAATTCACATCAGACTCGCACATAACCAGCGGCAGCATAAAGTGAACGCCTCCCCTCCATCAATAGAAAAAATCACCGCATTGTTGCTGCAATTGCTTGATCCCATCCGCCACAGTGCTGACACCCTACTGCACTCTGAAATCGACAGCCGTGCCCTTGCCGATCCGATTTGGGAAAATTTTGTCGCATGCCTCAGTCAAACTGAACTGCGTGAATTCAAATCCTGGCCCACTGTCGAATCCATACTATCCACCCTGCTTGACGACACCCTCTGGCCGGGCAACTCAACTGCTGAGCACGGCTCAACCACCCCTCCGCCAGCCACAGGTTCGCTTACCGAATGGTTGGATCGCCTGCTTAAAATAATGCAGGCTATCGACCATCGCGCGCTACCCATCCTCGCCCTACGCCTCGAAGGCTTTGACCAACGGGACATCTCCGAGCAACTGGAAACTGGGTTGCGCTGCATCCAGGCCATCACCCGGGAAATGCAACTGGCTTGGAGTGAACAAAAACTACCTGCCACCTGATTCCATGCTCGTCTCCATAGTCGCCAAATTTCAAGAAAAAGCACAACGGGATGCCGATCGTTACGAAGCATGGACCGCCAGCCTGCTGCGTCTGCGTCAAGCTTTCGCAGAAAAACAAAATCCCGAAATTAAAGATCTGCGCGACTTCCTCGACTGCATTCCCGAAGAACAACAGCTCTACACCTTGCAAGATCTCATCGCAGAACATTTGAGAATCACTTGGCAAAATCAAAAGGGCGAACTCTTGGAATCCTATTTTACAGAATACGGGGAGGCATTCGAAACACTGCGCGATTCAAGCCACGTTCCTGTGGATCTAGTCGAAGATGAATTTCTCGCCCGCTACCAATCCCCCCATGGGGACACCCCTTCGATCAAAGAATATCAACAGCGTTTTCCGCAGCGCAAAAATATCATCACCCGTTTGCAGACGAGAGCCTTAGACAACGGCCAATATATCAAATTGAAAAAAATTGGCCACGGCGCAATGGCAAACATCTGGAAAACCTATGATTGCCGCAATAAAAAATTCATCGCCATTAAAGAGGCTGAGAACGATAATGCGCTTAACAGCTTGGCTAAAGAGCATAGCGCCTGTGAGAAGCTCAACCACCAGGGAATCACCACCCTCCGCCCTCTACCACAGGAAAACAGCGCCGCTGCCCCCATTTATGGGATGGAATTAATTGACGGTCCATCTCTCGCCCAAACCATCGGCAAATACCACAGCCCTTCCGAGTATCTCAACAAAAATGCCCGACGCGAGCTGTTGGAACAACTTCTTCACTCACTCATCAACATCAGTGATGCACTGAACCACGCCCACAGTGCAGGCATTCTGCATCGTGACCTCAAACCTGGAAACATTCTACTTAACAAAGATGATCGTCCTTACATCATCGACTGGGGAATGACCATGTCTCTCGAATCAGACTCAGACTCTGCGTCTACTAAAGATGTCATCATTGCAGGTACCCCGGAATACATGCCGCCAGAACAAAGTGTCGGTTCAGCCGATACCAGAAGCGACATTTTTTCGCTCGGGGCGATCCTCTACGAAATTCTCTGTGGCACCTCCCCCCATAACTGGGACCATCCGCTTCCACCTACCAATTGGGTGCAAATCGTCATACAATGTCAGATCATAGCTCCGATAAAAGTCAAGCGTAGCACTCCTGCCGCTCTCAATGCAATTTGTCTCAAAGCTCTCAATGCTGATCCGGATTTACGTTACCAAAGCGCTGACGAGTTAGCTCGGGACATCGAGCGTTATCTGAAAAAACAAACCGTTTCCGCTTACCCTGAAACTCTGTTCTACAAAATAAGACGCGGTCTGAGCTAGCCTTCACGACTCGCCGTTTTTTCCAAGCAGTTCGACCCGCCAAAAACCAGCAACCTCTCTTTTATTGCTGGCATCAGGTCCTTTTTTGCGCCCATTTCGGCATTTTTTCGGCAAGCCTTGACGCAGCACCCATTTTATGAAAATATCCGTGAACCACTATATATTGTGCTCACAGGAACGAGTGAACCACATTATATAGTAGATAATTAATTAAACTTAATTACCTGCCGGTTTTTTTAGCTTTTATCGCCAGTCAACGAAAACAATTTTTGCCAGACCGACCTAATCGCTGATTTCCTCACTCCTATCCCGGTCACTGCCTAATTCCGGGGCTGTTTGTTTCACGTCCAACCTACAAAAAAGAATCAAAATGAACAGTGCCGTATTAAAACCAAACCAGATAAAAACAGTCGCCCTGCCCTCTGCCATCATCAAACGCAATGGGTCACAGGCTCGCTTTGATCCCGAGAAAATTTACCTGGCCATTGCCCAGGCGGGAGCCGCCACCGATGAATTTGCCCACGACGAAGCCCGACTGCTTTCTGGTCAGGTGATCAAGGTCCTGGGGCATCGTTTTAAAGACCTCTCTCCAAATATCGAGCACATCCAAGACATCGTTGAGCAGGTTCTCATCACCGCCAATCACTTCCAAACCGCCCGTGCCTATATTGTCTATCGAGAGCAACACAAAACCCTGCGCCAAGACCATAAAACCGTCGTCGACGTAGCCAGCTCAGTGAACGAATACCTGGATCGCCTCGACTGGCGGGTAAACGCCAATGCTAATCAAGGATATTCACTAGGAGGCATGAT
Organism: Verrucomicrobiota bacterium; assembly: GCA_024277195.1. Classification (GTDB taxonomy): domain Bacteria; phylum Verrucomicrobiota; class Verrucomicrobiia; order Verrucomicrobiales; family DEV007; genus JAADHD01. The sequence goes on from JAJRVS010000060.1 coordinate 13,198, forward strand.
TTTAAATGTATCCGGGAAAGTGATTGCCAACTACTGGCTCAGCCATGTTTACCCTCCGGAAATCGGCTTGGCACACCGCGAGGGAGACCTCCATATTCACGACCTCGACATGCTGGCCGGATACTGCGCCGGATGGTCATTGCGCACGCTGCTCAATGAGGGGCTCAATGGAGTTCCCGGCAAAGTTGAATCAGGCCCTCCCAAACACCTCAGCAGTGCGGTGGCACAAATCGTCAATTTCCTCGGCACTCTGCAAAATGAATGGGCAGGCGCCCAAGCCTTCAGTTCCTTTGACACTTATCTGGCCCCCTATATCAGAAACGAATCGCTCCCTTACGCCCAAGTGAAGCAGAGCATGCAAGAGCTCATCTACAACCTCAATGTGCCTTCACGTTGGGGAACCCAGACTCCATTCACCAACATCACCTTCGACTGGGTATGCCCGGAAGACCTTCGCGACGAGATCCCTATCATCGGCGGAGAGGCGATGCCGTTCAACTATGGAGAACTGCAGACGGAGATGGAAATGATCAACAAAGCTTACATAGAAGTCATGACAGCAGGAGACGCCAAAGGAAGGGTCTTCACCTTTCCTATCCCAACTTACAACATCACCGAAGACTTCCCCTGGGAGAGTGAAAATGCACAATTGCTCTTTGACATGACGGCAAAGTACGGCCTGCCCTACTTCCAAAACTTCATCAACTCCGAGCTCAAGCCCAATATGATCCGCTCGATGTGTTGCCGTTTGCAATTGGATCTCACCGAGTTACTCAAACGCGGCAACGGACTCTTCGGCTCCGCTGAGCAAACCGGGTCCCTGGGTGTGGTGACCATTTCCTGCGCTCGTCTGGGGCATGTTTACAAGGGGGATGAAAGCGGACTTTTTGAAAAATTAGACTACTTGATGGAGCTTGCCAAAAATAGTCTGGAAATCAAACGCAAGGAAATACAACGTCACATGGATGCTGGCCTTTTCCCCTACACCAAGCGCTACCTTGGCACCGTACGAAATCATTTTTCGACTATTGGCATCAACGGCGTGAATGAAATGATTCGCAACTTCACCGATGACGAGCATGACATCACCAGTGAGTGGGGGCACGCTTTTGCCTGCCGATTGCTTGACCATATCAGGGCAAACATGGTTACCTTTCAAGAGCAGACCGGCAACATGTATAACCTGGAGGCAACTCCCGCGGAAGGTACGACCTACCGCTTTGCCAAGGAGGATAGGAAAAAATTTCCTGGAATTTTGCAAGCGGGAACAGACGACAATCCTTATTACACCAATTCCTCCCAGCTTCCCGTCGGATTCACTGATGACCCCTTCGAAGCCTTGACGCGTCAGGATGAACTCCAGTGCAAATACACCGGGGGCACGGTTTTACATCTTTATATGAGCGAGCGCATATCAAGTGCCGACGCATGCAGAAAACTGGTGCAGCGATCCCTGCAACGTTTCCGACTGCCCTACATCACAATAACTCCCACTTTTTCCATCTGCCCGAAACACGGCTACCTATCAGGAGAGCATGAATATTGCCCCAAGTGCGATGAGCAAATTTTAACGCAGAAAAGAAAAACAGCTGAAACAGAAGCCTCCTCTAAATAAAAACAAACCATCAAAAAAATGAAAACCAACGAAAAAATAGAACTCACTGAAGAAGAACGCCAACCCTGTGAAATTTGGACCCGGGTGATGGGATACCACCGCCCTGTTTCCGCGTTCAATAAAGGAAAAAAGGGAGAACATGCAGAAAGAGTCCATTTCAAGGAAGAAGCCAACAAGGGGCATTGCTGACCAGCCAAATCTCAAAGAGAAAGGTTAAGGGGAGTTATGTCCGTATTAAAAGTCGGAGGGCTCACCGCCCTGACAACGATTGATTTCCCCGGGCACCTGGCAGCTGTTGTGTTCTGCCAGGGATGCCCGTGGCGGTGCCCTTACTGTCATAACCCCCACTTACTTCCGGGCACCGGCAGTGAGTATTTGCAATGGGATCAGGTGCTCTCATTCATGCAAGAGCGCAAAGGCTTGCTCGATGGTGTGGTGTTCAGCGGCGGAGAACCAACTTCACAATTCTGTTTGCTGCAAGCCATTCAGGAAATCAAACAGCTGGACTTCTCCGTAGGCCTGCACACAGCAGGCCCCTACCCTGAGCGCTTATCAGAATTGCTGCCCCATCTCGATTGGGTTGCACTTGATATCAAGGCTCCCTTTGACTCTTATGAAAAAATAACCGGGATACCCCATAGCGGCGAAAAAGCAAAACAAAGCGCTCTTCTGATACTGGAATCCGGATTGCCCTACGAGTTCCGCACCACGGTTCACCCTGGGCTGATCGATGATATTTCCCTTTTCATTTTAGCCGAAAATTTAAAGCAAATGGGCGTTGAACATTTTGCCCTGCAGAACTTTCGCCCGACCACCGCTCTACCCATTCCAGAAAACCCGCTTAGTCCCGATACCATCGAGACGATCAGCGCCATGTTTCCCCAATTCGAAGTCAGATGATAGTTCTCCTTTGCCAATACGATGCAAAACAACCACAAGATCGACACATAAAATATCCAGATCTAGGTAGCTCCACCACTTCCCCCTGAACTAGAGTGTTCCACCACTGAGACAATTCCCAGCAAGCATCCAACCGAATAATATCCACATGAATCAGCTATCCCTTTATCAACGCCTTGGAGGCTATCAAGCAATTTCCAGGTTTGCCAATAACTTGCTTCCCCGTTTAATGAACGACTCTCAATTAGGACGATTCTGGAAAAACCCTAATAAACAAAGTCGGAAGAAAGGGCCCAATGGACTGATTAGATACTTATGCTCCTGCGCAGGTTGGCCGGCTTATTTACCCGGCCACGATAGGGATGACATAAAAATCACTGAACTCGATTGGTCGAAATTCATGGTGCACGCCGGAGCCACCATGGAAGCCCTGCAAGTGCCTGACCGGGAAGTAGAAGAAGTTATTTCTTTTGTGATCAGCATGAAGAGTAAAGTAGTTAAATTCTGAACCCTTATTTACGGCTCAACCCAAAGCGGGTAGGCTAATCTTATAACAAGCGGACAAATGAATATTGAAATACAAACACACGTTGCAGAAATCGCTACCCTTTACCCATTGGCAACCCGGGTTCTAGATCGTTATCAAATCGGCTATTGCTGCGAAGGTGGAAAAACACTTAATGAAGCATGTGAGCGCCGGGGGTTGAATCCCGAAGCCATCATAGCAGAAATCCAACAGGAGCTGGAGAAAACCGACGACTCGCCCACCCGCTGGGATCAAGCATCTCTGGAGGAACTGATCAAACACATTCTGGTCACCTACCATGAACCCCTGCGTGAAGAACTTCCCCGGCTGGAAGCGATGGCTCTCAGGGTAGAGCAAGTCCACGGCGAAAAAATGCCTCTGGTATTGCCCGAACTTGCCCGTGTCATGACTGCCCTCAGAGCAGAACTGGAACAACACATGATGAAAGAAGAACAGATCCTTTTCCCTTTGGTTCTACAAGGTGAAAAGATCATGATCGACTGTCCGATCAAAGTAATGGAACAAGAGCACGATAGCGCTAGCCACGCACTGCAACGACTGCGCCTATTGACCAACAACTACCAAGTGCCCGATGGTGCATGCAATACCTGGCGTGCCTTGTGGCATGGACTGGCTGCCCTGGAGTCCGAGTTACAACACCACATCCACCTTGAGAACAATATTTTGTTTCCTCGCGCCCTAAAACCAGACGCGGCATAACCCCGCCGCTGTTTCGGTTTTTCCACTAAAAATCATCTTCTCGGATGCGCTGAGAAAACACACAGCGAAAACTAAATCAGATTAAAATCCTTGCTGCTTAACCAACAAGGATTTTAACCCGTTTTGAACAGGATGAAATTTTCGCAGAGAAGTTTATGCAAAAAATCCAAGCTTCTCAAAATCTCCACCGACCACAGGCTTTGCGCTTCCCTCCATCCAGTCATCGATGACGGTGGTGTAAACACTTCTGAAATCGACCTTGTATTTCAAATCACCTTTGTCTAGGTCGGTGAGACTCGGATACTCACCGTAAAGCCCGCCTTTCACCGGTTTGCCTGCAACAAAGAGGCACGAGCCTTTGCCATGGTCTGTTCCGGCACTGGCATTCTCACCTACCCGTCGACCAAATTCGGAAAAAGTCATCAGCGTCACCCGCTCATCGTTTCCCTGTTGCTTCAAATCTGTAAAGAACGACTTCAAGGCATCGTCGAGCTGCGAAAGCAGTTGGCCATGACGCCCCTCCTGCCCCTGGTGAGTGTCGAAACCTCCATGGCTCACATAATACACCCGGGTCGGCAACCCGCCCGCTATCATACGTGAGACGAGATTCAGACTGCGTGAAATCGGGGTGCCGGAATACAACACCTTAGACTTATACTTCGAAGCAAGACTGAGAATTTTTTCGGAGCTGACACGAGCATTCATTGCGACACGTTCCAGAAAAGCAATATTGCTTTCGCCCACCAGTCCGCCGGCCTTGCCAAGCTCCTCAATCGAGCTGCCCGTCGCTTCATGCGGTGAATTCAGATCGGCGAAAAATTCCTCTGCCAGATCTTCATCCCCGCCACCATGGATCCAACGATAAAGCTCCGGCGTGGACAAGCTAATGCCAGGATTTTTTAATGCACCAAATGACTCTGGCTGCGTTTTTTTGAGACTCACCCCCACCGTCGGATCTGCGCCAGAGCAATCATTGTCAAAGTAGCGACCCAACCATCCGGTATTCGACCGGTTCTTGATATCACTGGTTTCCCACACCGAAGTCGAGACAAAATGGGAGCGATTTGGATTAGGGTAACCCACCCCCTGAACCACCGCCAACTGCCCCTCCTCATGCAGACTGTGCATGAACGGTAGCTGATCGTTCAACCCTACCTGATCATTCAATTTTAAAACATTCTTGGCCGATTTCCCTATCTTCGGACGAGCTTTGTGATACGCATCATCCGTATAGGGAACTAGCGTATTCAGCCCGTCATTCCCGCCTGCCATTTGCAATACCACCAGGATGCGACCTTCCTTGCCTGACTCAGGCTGCACCGCTGAATCACTCGCATCCTTATTCAGTTCTGCAAAAGTCTGCCCCAAAAACATCGGAACGGTTCCGAGTGCTGAAGCCCCCATGGCGGACGTTCGTAAAAAATCACGCCGCGTTTTTAAAAATTTATTCATATCTGCCTCCTTCTATTAAATAATCAGTCCTTTGAAAAAACTAGCTGAGCTGGTAATAAGGGGTGCTCATCATCAGGTGAAGCAATTCGGCCACCTCCTTATCAGTGAAACCCTCACTCCCCTTGGCTTTGGCATACTCCTCAAAAATCTCCTGCTGGAGCGGTTTGAGTTCATCCTGAAAAAGACGATTGCTTAGGTCTTTTACCAGTTCCAACGGATCCTGACGCAATTTTGCAGGAACCATAGTTTTATAATCAGGCCCCTTCCATGAAGCTCCACCCTGTTTCCGCTTGCGCTTGGACTTTCCACGCCCACCGCCCATCATCGGCGATTTCCCACCGCTCCCCTTGGTCACAAAGCCCGCCACATTGTAACGTGTCAGCAGGCTATTGGTATTGATCCAGGCCTTGCCCCAATCCCAGCCAGCCACGTTAGGCGGCATCAGCAGTTGTTGACCCAACTGAATCTGTATGAGCCTCAAATAACGTTCGGGAACGACTTCCTCAATCTCGAGTTGGCGCAGCATCTGGACGAGAAACTCTACGGGACTCTTGATCCGCGTCCGGATTGCCTGTGATGAATAAAACTCTTGCGAAAGGAATATTTTGCGCAACAGCGGCGCCACCTCGAAACCGCCTGCTAAAAAATCCGCTGCCAAAACATCCTTCATTTCCTGCGAAGGATTTTCGTAAGCGAAGTACTGCCAGAGTTTGGTTGGAACATAACCGGCGCAGGCCTCTTGTTCAAAAACGATGTTGATAATGTCCTTGCCATCAAAGGCGCCGGTCTGTCCCATGAAATTTTTCTCACCTTCATCCCATATTTTTTTGACATGCTTCACCTTGCCCGACCAGCGGTCGAGAGTGTAACCCGTGAAAGCTCTCGCCCCCTCCTTGATATCCTGTTCGCTGTAGTTCCCCTCCCCCAAAGTAAAAAGTTCCAGCAACTCCCTGGCGAAGTTTTCATTGGGTTTGCCTTTTTTCGACTGAGGCGTATCGAGGTAGCGCATCATCGCAGGGTTAATCGCGATCCGTTGAGTCAGCTCTTTAAAGTTTCCTGTCGCAAATTCCCGAAACAACGCATTTTGCTGATAGAGCAGCCGGGGATCCCGAACCTTCTGCAGACTGCTGGGAAAATGGTCGTGCCAGAAAAGAGTCATCTTCTCCTGTAAGGGCGCCTTGGTTTTTTGCATTCGGGTGAACCACCATTGCTGCAGCTCGCCGCCCGCCGACCGCATGGTCTTGCGAACCTGCTGGCGAAACTTCCTCTGCTTCCTCTCATACTCCTCGGCGCTCATTTCGCTGCGACTGTTGCGCAGCTGCTTCATTTGCTGACGAATTTCCTCACCTTTCCCATCGTCGTTCTCAAGTGTCCACTCCAGCGGTTCAAAAGGATCAAGCCCCTCTGGAGGATTCAAAAGTAAATCCACCGCCGGCTCCCTTCCCAGTGCATGAAATTCAACAAGCTGCTTCGGCGAGCCACCAAAGCCGGCTCGATTCAGAAGATGCGCAGCCTCTCGCTGCGTCCATTCGTTTTGTGCGGGTAAAAGCATAACCTGGTTATTTAATGTCTAATAATGAAACTCCTTGTTTTTAAAAAAGTTGCTCGATCATCAAAAAAATCACTTTCCCAGCTATTGCCTGACCTCCTCCACCCCCTGCAAAGAATTGAATAGCTACGCACTCAACGCCTATTCATTAACGATAATTTATTCCTTTTTGAGTACCATGCACCACTGCCCGGATTTGGTTTCGAAACTACTAGGTCGGGGTTTTCCAGGATCTCCAACACACCATATAAGCGTATCACCTTTCATCGTGACGATCCCTTCGTAAACCTTCTTTCCCCCGCTTTTGATACCATTCAAATGATAAGGTTGCGTTGAAGTGTCCAAACTAATATCACCTCCGCCGGCCTTGTTGCTATCCACCTTGCTCCCTGAAATAGTAATGGTGAGTTGAGGTCCAACGTTAGGTTTATCCATACCGCCCGCCAGACGGTGCCCTGACCAGGTTCCTGCCAATTCGGCTAAAGAAGCCTCCTTCTTGTCCTTAGCATGGGTAAAGGTGATTGCCAAGGAAACGAATAAAATCACTATATAGGTCAGGGGGTTTTTCATACCACAACAGTAATTTAGTGCCAAAAGAGCGTCAAGCCGTTCGAACAGGCAGATACGACCCCCATCCGAACTCTTCATCGGCTAAAACCCCCATCCTAAAACCAACCCCGCTTCAAATGCCCGTATTCTGATGCTCGACGAAGAAAATTAAACCGCAATTTAAACACAGGAAATATCAAAATCCGAGTAGTAGAGACGCCATGGTCTGCCTGAAAGTAATTAGAACCATAACAACGCTAAGCTTGAAACACTCTCCATCTCTGCTGCAAGCCTGTGCTTGTTACGCCTATTCCCCACAATACAGCTCCAACTCCCCCCTCATAATTACTTCTAAAAAGACATTGTTGATCCTTTTCCTGATTGCTGCGAGCGCCCTCCACCTGCTGGCTGACGACCCGCAAGGATTGATCCAATTGAATGACGACGGAGCGTGGTGCTGGTTTCAGGATGAGCGAGCTCTGATTCATAAAAACAAACTGATATTCGGATCGGTAGCGGGCGGGGTAAAGAACAAATCCCGACGCGGAGACATTGATCTGACTGTGTTTGATCTTAAAACTAAAACCATTACCCGAACAAAGCTTCACGACCGCTTGCAAGCAGATGATCACAACGTAGCAGGGTTGTTACTGCGACCCGACGGAAGACTGCTGGCAATCTATTCAAAGCACGGCCCGGAAAACAAATTTTACTACAGAATCAGCCAAAATGACGATTTCACCCAATGGGGGGCGATTAATGAATTTACGCCATCGGAAAAATCACAGATCACCTATTCAAATCCACATTTCCTAAAAGAAGAAAACCAGACAACAGGCAGGATCTACAACTTTTTCCGTGGCCTTGACGGAACCAACAAACCTTCTTATGCCTTCTCCGATGACTTGGGACAAACGTGGGCAGCGGGAAATATCGTTATCTCTTTCCCCTCCTCATTCAAACACCGGCCCTACGTAAAATATTCCTCTGATGGTAAGAATGCTATTCACCTCCTCTACACCGATGCCCATCCACGAAATTTCAACAACAACGTTTACCACATTTTTTATCGCAACGGATTCCTGCATAGATCCGACGGTTCAAAAATTCACAGCCTAAAAAAAGGACTCAAGAACCCAGGCGAGGGCACTCTCATTTTCCGGGGAAACTCCAACAACATCGGTTGGACGAGCGATTTACATTTGAGTCCTGACGGACGCCCTTATGCCGTCTGCACCGTTCGGAAAAATTCGGAAGGGCAATCCGTAGAGCAGTTTGGCAATGATCTCCGCTACCGTTATGCCTGGTGGGACGGCAACGTCTGGCATAATCAGGAAATCGCCTATGCAGGCAGCCGGCTCTATCCTCGAGAATTTGACTACACCGGCAATATTTGTCTCGACCCTGACAACTTGAACCATGTCTTTATTTCGACAAATGCCGACCCTGCCACGGGAGATCCGCTCATTAGCCAAGCCGACGGCAAACGCCATTACGAAATTTTTCACGGAATCACCAAAGACAAAGGTAACCATTTCAGCTGGAAAGCAATCACCAAAAATTCAACCGGCGATAATCTGCGCCCACTCGTCCCAAAGTGGAATGTGAAACAGTCAATGTTACTCTGGTATCGAGGCAGTTACCGAACCTATACCGATTTTGACACCGAAGTCGTAGGCATAATACTAAAGGACACCTCCAATGACTAAAAGCAGAAAAAAACATCCACACAATAAGCCCATGGAAAATAACCAGCGATGAACACCCTCCGGATTCTACTGAGCGCAGCCTTGCTTGCATCAACGAGCGGCCTTGCCCCGGCACTTGAATATGAAAAGGACATCATGCCTATCTTCAAAAATAAGTGCTTCAAATGCCACAGTGAAAAAGCCAAAAAACCCAAGGGAGGTCTACGCTTCGATGATCCGGCCAATTTTCATGGCCGCTTCGAAAAAGACGAACTCGTCCAACCCGGCAATCCAAAAATGAGTAACCTTTATTATTCCCTCACCCGACCACGTTATGACAAAGGAGCCATGCCGCCCGAAAACAAAGGCGATCAACTCACCGCAGAAGAGACCTTGAAAGTCCGCAACTGGATCATAGCAGGGGCTCCCATCAATGGCACCCGGGGGAAACGCGGAAAATTACCCAAAGAAGAAAAAAAAACTGATAAATCTACCCGCCACATTCCACGGGAACGAGAATGGACCAATAAGCAGGGGAAAACCATACTTGCTACTTTTCTAAAAATCGAAGATGATTCCGCATGGCTCCGTCTCAAAAACGGTAAAACCTACCCCTACCCCATCGACCAACTGTCTGAGAAAAGTCAGGACTTATTAAAAAAGCTAGACTCAGAGGAGAAGATAAAACGATAAGACTTTGATCACCTTCAAATGTTTTTCGTAGCACCAGCCAGTGCTGCGACCCAAGCACAATCACTGCTCCCAGGGTCCGCTACAACTAACTTATAGGTAACAGGAAATCGATCACGTCAGACGAAGTGTAAAGAGGGTCTTGCAAACTCGAAAGGCGCTGAATCCCCTCCAAATCATCTCCGCAAGTCACCAGCGGTAACTCCTGATACGCATCGCTCCTAATTTGAGCCAGACCTATGTTGGCCATCAAACCGTTGCAAAGACATTTTTTTCCAACGCTGTCCTCCAATTTACCACCACTTTTAACATAGTGTTCCGGGTTTTCCGCCCGGCACCTCCAACCAACACCTCCGTCCGGCAATTCGTAAGCTTCCCGCAGATAACCCAAATCGCACATCCTGTGACGCCTGGTATAATCCTCCTCCTCCGAAAGGGTATCTGGAATAGATATCACTTTAAAAGGGAAACCTGTTGGAGAGGCGATTGGATCCGTCTTGATCTGCACCCGTCCCTGATGACAACTCTTGATCACATCACTTTTTATATCCGCACGCAAACCTGACTCCTCACAGAAGGCAAATATCGTTCCCACTTGGACTCCCGATGCGCCTGCATCAATAGCCTTTTGAAGTTCCTCCGGCTTGCCATAGGAACCCGCCAACCAAAACGGCAAGCCCAAGCGACGGATCTGCTCAAGATCCACTTCATCCCGTCGTCCATATAGAGGTTCACCTTCCTCACTGAACACCGCTTTCCCTCGCGGCGGAGCATTGTGTCCGCCCGCACTTGGCCCTTCGATGATCAAACCATCGACCTGACCTTTGCATTTTTTAACCATCACCATGGCCAGCGTCGCTGAAGCCACAATAGGCAAAAATAGAGGCTTTGGCATTACCTCACAAGCATCTCCCATCACGTCAGCAGGATCAAAAGAGAGCTTGTGGCCTCCGCTTCCTTCCTCGCCTTGCACATAAAGATCAAATTCAGCCACTTCACCACGACAAAGATTATCTATGATAGTGGGAATCTGCAATGGAATTCCAGCCCCCACAATCACCACATCCACCCCTGCTAAAATCGCTCCATAAAGAGAAGGCATGATCGGAGTCTGAATCTTATGCAAAAAATTAATGCCTACCAATCCATCATGCCCCTGCTTGGCTAAAAACACCTCCACAAAATTCGCCACCACGAGTAACTCCTGAATAGAGCGACTGAGTTTATGCCCCACCATAGCCTTGTTAGCATAAGGCTCCACATGCCCCTTCCCTCCCGGGATATAATATTTATCAAGAATAGATTGTGCCATCTCAGCGTCAGGAAATGCAGCAAGCCCCCGCCTCATATCGCCACCAGGATCTCCCTGCTGCAATCGCCTCACAAAAATGAGATCCAGGGCTGTTCCGCTCACCACCCCCAGCTGCTTGCATAAAGAAACCGCACGCGCCAGACGCCAATCTGATACGCCCAAGCCCATCCCTCCTTGTATTATTTTGGTAGAATTCATAAGCACATTGCTCTCCTTGTATCCGGAGAGCTAAATTTGTGAACCAAGCCTGCTGCTAATCAGAATTCTTGTCTAGCTTCGGCGAAGAGGCATACTCGTCCTGCATCGACGAGTTGCCAAAAATACCCATAACAATGGCCATCAATCCTTTTTTTAACGGCTTCGGAGGATTGTCACACCATTCCCCCACTTCCACATCCCCCTTCATTTTGACCCAACGCATGTGAATCGCATCATCTTCGCAAACCACAGTGCAGTCTCCCACACCGATACAGGTGTCAGGTGCCACCAGAGTTGCAAAATCCCAAACAGGTTTCAGGCAGGCGTGAGGACAAGCCTCTACACACTTGCCGCAGCCAGTGCAATAATCAGTAATCACCGGCACCCATTTGTGGCTTAATTTTTTGCTCATCGCTTTTCTTTATAGATATCCCCCACCTAGGATTAGGCAGGGGCACTTGCTTCACTCTTTTCTACTCTTCTTCCTCCTCTTCCTCCTCTTCCTCCTCTTCCTCTTCCTCCTCAAGTCTACCTGCAGCCACTTCAAGCAGATCACTGGTTCCAGCAAACGGATCCACATCGCCAGCAAGAGCCAACACCGATTTTGGCACTACAAATTGCTCCTTCGGAGACTGGGTAACCCGCAGATCAAACCAACGACTGATCATGAACCAAATCAATGGCAACACCCCGCCCACAATAAAGACGATCACTCCTACACTACGCATCCAGGTGAACAGCTGGAAAGTATCCCCTTCAAGGAAGGCCTGCGAGCGCCCATAAGCATAACCTTTATCCATGATGGCGATCAACTGGTGAACCCCCACTGGGAACAAGTCCATCATCACCATCAATGCGATACCCACATTCAGAGACCAGAACGAAGTCCTCAGCATTTTGTCATTCCATCGCTCGGGCCGCACATTCCATCTGGCACAAAACAACATAGCCCCGATGCCCAGATTACCATACACCCCGAACAAAGCGGCATGAGCGTGATTCACTGTCAGATAACTGCCATGCTGATAATAGTTCACAATAGGTAGATTCACCGAGAACCCAAGCACCCCGGCCCCGAAGAAATTCCAGAAGTTCACTCCGACAAGGAACAAGAATGCCGTCCCCAGGCCGAAAGTTGCCTCAACACCTTTTTCCTTCTTCAACTGAGCCAGAGCGCTCTGCGGCATATTACGGAATCTCCAAGCGGACACCGTCAACAATACCAGCGGAGCCACTTGCAAACTTGAAAGCACCCCTCCCAGCGCAATTGTCTCAATCGATTTGGCATTCCAATAGAAGTTATGTGCGATACCTATCAATCCTGATCCTAGGAACAGCAAGCACGCCATATACACCACCCGAGCCGCCATGCGGTGACTGACAAATCCCATCA
>JAJRVS010000061.1 GCA_024277195.1 Verrucomicrobiota bacterium
AGTGGCGGTGGTGAAAAATTGGCGACGCTGCGGAGTGGGAGCGGCACTGGTGGAGCAATTAGAGCAAGAGGCTTGCCGACGAGCTATGCCTGCTTTGATCCTGCATTCGCAGACCTGGACGATTCCTTTTTATCAAAGCCTCGGGTTTGTGCTTGCCGAGGGGTGCGAATTTTTTGAAGCGGGTATCCCGCATCGTTTGATGGAGAAAAATTTGAGTCCGGGAGCTGGGAGCAATTGATGCGCAGATTTTTTTAAATTTGATCTAGGCAGTGAGTGAGGATGTTATTAGAATGGAAAAAAGAAGATGATAATTATGAAAAAACAGTGGATGCAAAAAATGGTGGCCGTTGGGGTGTTGAGTGGTGTGCTGGCATTGATGGGAGGATGCGCGGGCAGCAAAACGGGAACAGAGGAGTCCGGCCTGGGCGATACGGCCAGATTGAGTGAGGAACCATCCGGGGAGAAAAAAACAAACAAGGTGAATTTTTTGACCGAAGTGAAACCCTTGCTGGAAAATTATTGCCTGCGTTGCCACAACACCGGTTTGCTATTGGGGGATTTGAATCTCGAAACGCGCGAGCTGGCTTTTGCTTCAGGGCAGGGAGGGCCTTTTATCGTTCCGAAAAAGCCGCAGTCGAGTCGTTTTTATCAAGTGTTGAAATTAGAGACGGGTAATAAAAAAGCGATGCCGCCGGAGAAACACCGGATGGGCAAGGAAGAGCGCGAGCTGATTTATCGCTGGATCCGGCAGGGGGCGGATTGGCCCAAAGACAGCCGAGGCACTTTGCGGCCAGTGGTGGATCGGCCGGCGGTGGCGATGTTGGGTGATGCCCGCCCGCTCATTGATGGGTAGATTTTGGCGGCACGAGCACTGGAACCGTGCTAGGGATAGGCAGGCCGCTGGCCTGTCTTAGTCTATGAATGTTGCTGCTGTAAGATCTGATTTCCCCATTTTGTCCCGTGAGGTGAGCGGGAAACCTTTGGTGTACCTTGATAATGGGGCGACTACCCAGAAACCGAGGGCGGTGATCGATAAGATTTCGCGGTTTTTTGAGCACGAAAATTCGAATATCCATCGCGGGGTGCATTACCTGAGCATGGACGCTACCGATCAATATGATCGGGCGAGAGAGCGCCTGGCGAAGATGATCAATGCGCCGAAGACCTGCGAAGTGTTGTTTGTGCGTGGCACAACGGAGGCGATCAACCTGGTGACCAACAGTTACGGTGAGCGTTTGCAGGAGGGCGATGAGATTTTGCTGACGATGATGGAGCATCACGCCAACATTGTGCCGTGGCAGATTCTCGCGAAGCGCAAGGGTTTGGTGATTCAAGTGGCGGGCATCAATGAGAATGGGGAACTTGATCTCGATGATTTTTCCGCCAAGCTGAACGAGCGCACCAAGGTGGCGGCGTTCACCCATGTATCCAATGCCCTGGGCACGATCAATCCGGTGAAGGAGATGACCCGACTGGCCAAAGAAAAAGGTGCGATGGTGCTGGTGGATGGGGCCCAGGCAGTGCCGCATTTGCGAGTGGACGTGCAAGACATTGGTTGCGATTTTTATGCTTTCTCCAGCCATAAAATGTTTGGCCCCGACGGGGTGGGGGTATTGTGGGGCAGGCAGCAATGGCTGAACGCGATGCCGCCTTATCAGGGTGGTGGTGATATGATTGAGCAAGTGAGTTTTGCCGGCACGACTTTCCGTGGCATCCCCGAGCGTTTTGAAGCGGGCACACCGAACATCAGTGGCGCGATCGGGCTGGGCGCGGCGGTGGATTATTTGAATGAAATCGGACATGAAAAAATCGAGCTTTACGAAAAAGGTCTGCTTGATTATGCCACTGCCGTGATGAGCGAAATTTCAGGGCTGAATATTCACGGAAGGGCGGCGGATAAGGTTGGAGTGATCTCATTCACCCTCGATGGCATTCATCCGCACGACATAGGCACCATCCTCGATACAGAGGGAGTGGCAATCCGGGCGGGGCATCACTGCGCGCAACCACTGATGGATCATTTGAAAGTATCGGGCACGGCCCGGGCTTCTTTTGCGTTTTACAATACCTGTGAAGAAGCGGACACCCTGGTGGCGGCGATCCGCAAAGTACAAAAAATGTTTGCATGAAAACTCTTGCTGCTATCTTCTAGTTTCTAACTTCTTATATATCTCATGGACGACTTATCTGATCTTTACCAAGACATTATTCTTTCGCATAACAAGCATCCTCACAATGAGGGGGAGCTGGATCCGCATACTGGAGAAGCCTAGGGTTTCAATCCGCTTTGCGGGGACAGGCTGAAGGTGTATTTACGCCAAGCGGTGCAGGGTAAGGGTAATGTGGAAGCAGTGACTTTTACCGGTGAGGGCTGTGCGATCTCCAAAGCATCGGCATCGATCATGACCTCGACGGTCAAGGGTTTGTCAGCGGATGAGATTGAAGCAAAAGTAGCCGAGGTGGTGGCTTTGCTGACCGATCCGGATGAACCGGAAATCGACTTGATGACGATGGGGGACTTGGCGGCTCTAGCGGGCGTAAGGAAGTTTCCCGCGCGGATCAAATGCGCGACGCTGGCTTGGCATGCACTGCTGGCGGCACTGAAGGATGAAGCTGCGGTGTCGACAGAGGCTGACGAGGCCAAATGACGCAAACCTGCCTTACGCCAAGGCTCCCTCCTACGCCAAGGCTTCGGCGGGCAGGTCGGCGAGAACAGGTCGGCGGTCAAGAGACGCCAAGGAAAGAGTGGAAAAGGAATCTGAATTTTTTTCAGATAAAAAACCACTGATTACACTGATGGGCACTGATTTTTTATTTTTAAAAATGGGCAACTATTGGCTCTGCCTATCTTCACTGCGTTTTGGTTCAGGTCGTTTTAAAAGAGTTTAACCGCGGATTACTCGGATGAACGCGGATAAGAAAAAATTCAATTCAAATAAGTAAGGATTTTTATTTCAATCTGAGCCACATAGGTTCTTGGTTGAAATTTTATTTTATATCTGTGCAAATCAGTGGTTGAAATCATAAGGCCTCACGCACAACCAGTTATTTTTTGCTAGATCTTTGTCCGAAACTTGTCCAACATGCCGTCGATGTTGTTTCGACGCGAAAACTTGAAACCTTTGTTGGATGGTCTGGCCGATGATCATCAGATTTATCTGGGCACCAGTTCCTGGAAGTATCAAGGTTGGTGCGGTATGCTCTATGACGAGGAGCGTTACCTTTGGAACAAGACTTTTTCCAAGGCGAGTTTCGAAAGGGGGTGCTTGGAGGAGTATGGGGGATGTTTTCGTTCGGTGTGTGTCGATGCGACTTATTACCGTTTTCCCAAACCTGAATATTTTGAGGGTTTGATGAAACAAGCTCCTGGCGGCTTCCGATTTTCTTTCAAGGTGCCGGATGAGATCACAATCAAAAATTTCCCCGAACTGAAATCCTTTGGTGATCGGGCGGGCAAGCCGAATGATAGTTTTCTCAATGCGCTGACTTTGCAGTACTTATTTTTGCGTTACCTCGAACCCTTTCGTGACAAGGTGGGTATGATGATTTTTGAGTTTTCGCATTTCAGCAAAGAGGATTACACCCATGGTCAGGATTTTGTTGCCGAACTGGATCAGTTTTTTACCGATTTGCCCAAGGGTTGGCAGTATGGGGTGGAGATTCGTAATCAGAATTTGCTGCATCCGGAGTATTTCGCTACGCTCAAACGGCATGGGGTGACGCATATTTATAATCAGTGGACGCACATGCCGCCGGTCAATGAGCAGATGGGCTTGCATGCGCTGGAGGAGAATGAATTTGTCGCGGCGCGTTATTTGTTGAAACCGCATCACAATCATCAGTGGGCGGAGGAAAAGATGGCGCCGTATAATCGGATTTATGAAATTGATCCGAGTTCACGGGAATCTCTGGCTAGTATATTAAGGTATTTGATGTCCAGAAAACAGCGGGCGGAGAAACCTTCGTATATTTACATTGGCAATCAGCTCGAGGGCAACGCCCTGCATACGATTGCGGATGTGTTGGAGCGGGTGATGGGCTAGGAGGGGGGAATGTTGAATATTGAACAGGGGAGTGAAGAAGGTGGGAGGGGGGGCACACGAAGATACGGAGATGAGAAGAAGAGAAGATGGAGGGATTCAATTTGCCCAATTTTCTAGTTCTAATTTTTCCACACGAGAAAATTCTCGCGTATTGTTAGTTACTACAATTAAACCATGCTCAAGGGCGTGGCCGGCAATGAGGTTGTCCAGCGGGCCTATAGGCTTGCCGATGGCGGCGAGCGCTTCTCTGACGGATGATGACCGGATGGCAGATTGTCTGGTGAAAGGCAAAATATTCAACGGGTGGATGAAATTTTCTAAAGATTTTTTATTTTTTTCAACTGCAGCAGAATGCAACGCTCCGTAGAGCAACTCGTGATACGTTATTGACGATAGAAAAACATTGTTTGGGTCGCTGCTTTCAAAATGCTCAATGACTTTGGTGCGAGCTTTCAAAATATGAATGCATGTATCTGTATCGAGCAAAAACATCACATTTCGATTTCTTTGTGATCGCCCTGAGAGTGGCGTTGGAATGTTTCATCGACCGGATTATTGCGAATACTCTCTATGTATCCGTTTGCCCAAGTGTCCTTTTCCTTCAGCGGTCGTAGAATGATGGTTTCGCCCTTACGCTCGATTTCCACTCGTTTGCTAGAAAAGCGAAACTCTTTAGGAATGCGGACAGCTTGCGAGCCTCCGCTTTTAAAAACCGTTGTTTCCATATATATGGATATACAACAAATCAAATCTATAGGCAAGCTTATTTCCTCCTGTGTGTAGGAGCTTGGTCGGTTGGAAATTTTACTTGGATAAGCTTGATGGCCTTGCACAGAAGGCGCGTATTGCGGCAACCGGTCTTAATCATCGGGTGACCGAGTTATGGACTACGGGCAGGGATTTTTCTTCATTTCCGGAGCTAAAAATTCGAAACCCTTTGATCAATCCTGTGCGTTAATGCATGCGCAGCGTATCAGTTGATCTTATTTTACGCTCTTTCAAATCACGCATTTCGTTCGCTATTCACTGATGATAGCTCCGTCCCTTTATTTGCATGCTATTTCGAATTAGCCATTCGCAGAGCAGGAGCGAGACAGACGGAGTCAGCACAAAAAGCACGAAAGTGGAGATTGGATGGGATAAAAAACCTCTAACAAATATTGTATTTTTTCGTGTCTTTGGTGTCTTTCGTGGACAAGTTCTTCTCTTCTCTTTGCCTCCAGCTATTCCCGTTTGTGCAATTTGGCATATTAATTCTTTTGCGTGACCTCCACTTGCCGCAGGTATTTGCTGAACTTGGTGCTCGATGTTTTTCCGTCAGGCCAGCGGGTGAGAATTTCTGAAATCGTTTCTTTTGGTTTGAGGGCGATGAAGATGGTGGGGGAGGATTGGGCGAGGTAGGAGCCGCCGGCGTAGATCTCGCGGGTTAGCTTGCGACCTACGGAAGTGGTGATTTCCACCCGGCTGCCAATGGCGGTGGGGTTGCCGTTTCTGCCTTTCAGTCGCAGGGTGCTCCAGCGTATGTTGGGGCCGCGGGTGGTGTTGACCATGGTTCGTAGCGGGCCGTTGTTGGTGGTGCAGATCAGGTCGGGTGAGCCATCGTTGTTGAGGTCGCCACAGGCGAGGGCCTTGGCGTCTTCGGGGATGACGATACCGCTGATTGCTGGGTCGATGGGGTCAAAGGTGCCGTCGCCTTTGCCTTTAAGAAAAATGCCCAACCCGCCGTTCATGCGTCCGGTTTCGGGTTGCGGCGAGTAGAAGTTTTGGGCGATGACGATGTCGAGTTGACCGTCGCCGTCGAAGTCTTCGAGCACGACGCCAAAGCCGGGGGCGATTTGGGCGAGCAGGGGCAGTGGCTGGATTTTGAAGTGTCCCTCGCCGTCGTTGATCAATACTGAACTTTCGATGTGATTGAGTTGCAGATGAAGGGCGGTGTCGAGTTTGGGTTTGCTGTAGATTTCAACAAGGTCTGCTTTGGCAAAGGCGTCGTAGGTTTTGAACTTTTTTGAGATGAAAGGCATCGCATCCGAACTGCAGCTACGGCCACGAATGGGGAACAGTTTACCATCTTCATAAGAAGCTTCGATCAGTTCCGTTTTGCCATCGCCATCAAAATCGGCGGTGTAGAGTTCGATCGGGTGTTCGGGCGTGGGTTGGTATTTGGTGTTGCGTCCGAGATTGGTGACGACGTAGTCGATGTCTCCGTCGCCATCGATGTCACCTCCGGCGATGCCCTGCCACCAGCCGTGAGCTTTGGAGAGTCCGGCTTCTTTGGTAGTCTCGACCAGCTTGCCGTTTTCATTGTGATAGACTCGCACCGGCCCCCAGGCGGTGGTGACAAGTAGATCAATGGCTCCGTCGTTGTCGATGTCGGACCACAGAGCGCCAGTGACCATGCCTGCTTTGTTAAGATCGGGTGCGAGTTCTTTGGCTTGGTCGGTGATTTTGTCTCCGACATTGATCAGTAGGCGTTGTTGGGCGGCATTGGGGTAGTTGTCGATGGCGAGGCGTCCCCCGGAAAAGAGATCGATGTCACCATCCCGATCGATGTCGGCGGCAGCGATCACTGAGCCGCTGATGAGGGAGCGCTCTTTAGGGTCGGGTTGTGCTTTGCCGAAACCCTCTTTGCCCATGTTGATGTAAAGCCGGTCTTCGAGTTCGGGGCTGGTGGAGGCAAAGCTCGAACCACCGCTGGTGATGTAGAGATCGAGGTCGCCGTCTTTATCGGGGTCGAACCACAGCATGCCCATGTCTTCAGACTTGTTATCTTTGATCCAAGGTCCCCAAGGGGCGGAGATCCAGCGTCCGCTATCTGAGCGCAGGAAGAGCATGGCTTCCTGCTTGGCGGCACCACCGATGATCAGATCTTCGTCACCGTCGTTGTCGGCGTCACCAAAAGCAATGCCGGGGCCGAATCGGGAGAGACGCCAGGGTAGCAGAGGGTTTTCTTTGTAGTCATCAAATTTGTTTTCCTGGTGGGTGAATTCGAGACCGGGCACGGCGTCCATGGAGAACAGAGTTTGCCGTGGTTTTGGCTGGCGAAGTGCGGGACCGGGTTGGTGATTTCCCTCCGGCTCGGTGATGGTGTAGAGCTGATCGGCTTTGTGATTTTTGAGGGTTTGTTTGGCTCCGCTGGGCCAATTGATTTCCAGTTGTTCGATCAGTTCATCGTCGCCCAGACCGAAATGGATGATAGGTTCGTCAGCGGACATGTAACCTCGAGCTAGAGAGAGCAGGCGCGTCTGCCATCCGGAAGCAGATTTTAGACGCAGTCTTGCGCCGACGCCGAAATGGTTGCTTTGCCGTCCGTGCAGGGCGATGAGCAGGCGATGGCCGCTTGTCGTATCATTGCGGTAAATGCCGATTGGTTGGTTCATGTTGTTGACCACTAGATCGAGATCGCCGTCCCGATCCAGGTCAGCGCAGATCAAGCCGAAGCTGGCGGCTTTGTCATTGTAGTTCCACTTTTTGCTGACGTCTTCAAAAGTGAGGTCGCCTCGGTTGCGAAAGACCTTGCTGTGTTCGGCACCGGATTTGTCGTAAGCATTCATTAAAGCGGTGCGTTCGTCCAGTTTGCCCGCATTATTGAGATCCTTGAGGTTGGCAAGGTGATCCGAGTTATTGACATCACGTGCCATGCCGTTGGTGTAAATGGCATCTTCCCAACCGTCGCAGTCGAGATCGGCTAAGCGCGTCGCCCACGACCAGCCGGTGCTGTCAAGGCCACTGAGATAGCCGATTTCCCGGAAGCGACCGGCGGGTGAATTGAGCAATACCGGATTGCGCATGTACTGGCGAGGCTCAGCCCATTCGAGGAACCAGCGCGAGTTGGACATCGCTCCCATGCGCATTTTTTGCGTGTAGTGGTTAGTAGCTGACATATCAGAAACGCTATAGTCGAGCCAGCCATCGCGGTTGATGTCGCCGTAGTCACTACCCATGGCAAACCAGGCGGTTGAGGGAGCAAGAGTGGGGAGAACATCGGTGAAGGTGCCGTCGCCGTTGTTACGCCACAAGCGATCGGGGTCTTTGAAATCATTAGCGACATAGAGGTCGAGCCAGCCGTCGTTGTTGTAGTCCCACCAAGTGGCCGACAGGCCGAGATTGAGTGTTTTTCCAAGACCTGAACTACCCGTCGCATTGCGAAAGGTGCCATCCCCTTCGTTGTGAAATAGCAGGTCTTGTCGTCCTGATTCATGTAGGTGACCTTCGGTGAAATGATATTCTCCAATTAAATCGGGGTGGACCGTGGGGATTTGGTTAACGTAGCGAACTTTCAGATTAGGATGATCCTCGGCTAATTCGAACAATCGATAGGTCAGTAAAAAACAATCGATGGAACCATCACGATCATAATCCGCAAACGATGCCATGATGGAAGCACCGTTATAGTCGAGTCCCCAGTTGGAGGCTTCTTCAGTAAAGGTGCCGTCGCTTTGGTTGATGTAGAGTAGATTAGGGCTACCCATATTGCAGACGTAAAGGTCGAGGTCTCCATCGTTGTCGATGTCGACAAAACTGGCACCTGAACCCCATGCGTCACTGCCATCGACCCCAGCTTTTGCCGTTGCGTCTTCAAATTTCCATGGCGCTGTTTGGCGGAACAGTTTGTTCTTGCCGTCTTGGGAGATCAGATACAAGTCGGGTAATCCATCTCCGTCGTAATCTCCCACACACGCTCCCGCGCCAGTATAGAGGTATTTTTTGATGTGCTGCTTTTTGAGCAGGTTTTGGAAGTCGATTCCAGTATCCTTTTTCTGGATACGGGTGAAACCAGAGCTTGTTGTTTGGCTCCTCGTAACAGGTGAGTTCAGGCGGGAAAAACGTATATCCAGTTTATCTTGCGTGAAGCCAGGGGACGAGGCTAGCAAATGAAATACCACATAAAGGGTGGACCAGTTGCGGAAAAGCGATGGTGTTTGAGATGGGTGGAGCATGGGTATTTCCTAAAAATGACATGGTTTGGCGAAATTTCACAAAAAAATGTGTTGGATTTTGATGTCATACGTATTCATATTGCTTGAATATCGCTTTATTGGTAACTTGGTAACTCCTTGCCGTATTTTTATATGAAAATTACACATTTCACTTATCTCATCGTCAGTTTTGCTCTACTGAGCTGCTCGGGCTCAGTTTTAGCTCAGACTTTTGTTTCGTCTGATCCTACGGGGACGACCCAGACGATTGTGGTGCCTGTGGGGACGGGGGGCGTCTCTGATGTGGATGCATCGTTTGAGTTGTTAGCTAACGGAGGCTCATTCACTAGTGAGTTAACATTTAGTTTAACTTCGCCCACTGGCACGGTGGTGAATCTATGGGGACCTGGCTATGGCGCAGGTACTTCCCCTAGTACGGGGGTTTATACCTTCGACGATGCAGCAGCGAGTTTGCTACCTGCAGTCGGAGCGCCGGGCACATGGCAACCTTCAAACTTAAACGGGACACTTTTGTCTGATTTTAATGGAGAAGTAGCCGATGGGATATGGACGCTTGTTGGATCTAGCACTTTCTCTCCCCCGGCTATAGGCTCGTTCACGCTGATGCTTAATAATGTTACTCCAGCTGTAGCTCCTGCTCCTGCTCCCGCCGTCCGTCGCCGTGAAGTCATTCCAACAATTCTCGTCACCAACGTCGGCGCGATCCAGTCCACCATGACCAGCGGCCTCGGCATGGGTCTGGTCAACCAGCAAATCACCCAGAACGCACCCAATGCAGCCTTGTCGGATTTGAACAATCGTCTGTTTCGCGCACGCTCCGGAATGGAGCAGATTTTTGCCGACGGTTTTGAATCGGGAGACACTTCCACTTGGACGGGAGCCTCTACTAACAATAGCTCCAGCTTGTTGCGTCACCTCGCTTTTGTGCAGGATCAACATATGTCTTACAAAGTCGCGCTTGGTTTAGCTGATCCTGAAGAACGCACTGTGGAAGTGGGTGGGGCTGTGGATACTTTGGCACAGCAAACGCTCAGCGGGGGTTTGCCCTACGCCATGATGGGGGTGCCAATGATGCCTATGGCAGGTGGAGCAGCCACGGTGCACATCGTCGAAGCTGCGCCCTCGGGAAAAACCGTCATCGATGACAGCAAAGCGGTGGTTGAAATCGCGCCTTTGAAGCGTTGGGAACTGTTTGCCGCTGGAGATTTTAGCAATTACGATCAGGATCAACTGAGTAATCTGATGCAGGGATTCACCACCACGACTTATGCTGGCACGGCAGGTCTCGAATACCGGGTAAGTGAATGGCTCAATCTCGGTGCGGCTTGGAGCTATTTGCAAAGTGATACCAACGTCGCTGGCAACTACGGCAACATCGATCTTGAAGGCAATCTGATCTCTGGCTACGCCACCGCCTTTTGGCGTCAGTATTGGGCAGATTTGCTTTATAGTTATGGTAGCTTTAATAATGAGATCAGTCGCAATACTGGGCTCGGCAGCCGGGCACAGGGAGATACCGATAGTCAAAGCCACAACATTCGCCTGAATTTTGGGCGCAACTTCAATGTCAGTCGCAACATCGTGACGGGACCGATCGCAGGTTTGCGCTACGGCACGGGTGATGTGGATGCCTACAACGAGCGCGGTGGTGGGTCGGCGGCTTTGGACTACAATGGTACCGATTTTGAATCGATGATCAGCCGTATTGGTTGGCAGGCGACGCATACTCAAGCGACCAACTGGGGGCGTCTGGTATCGCAGGTGCATTTGGCATGGGAGCATGAATACATGCCTGAGAATGGCACGGTGGGAGCGAGTTTACAAACCTCGCCATTTGCTTTGGTGACAGGAAATAATGTGAATCGCTTTGGTGGATTCTCGGCTGAAGATAGTGGTGCGCATGCGGGCACTGATTGGTTGTCGGCAGGAGCAGGCTTGAGATTTGAACTGGCGAGTGGTGTGGCTTTTTTGACTGATTACCAAGGTGTGTTTTTCCGCAGTAATTCAAGCCAGCATTACGCCTCGGCGAAGTTGAGTTATGAGTGGGGAGCGTTTATGCCGAGTGGCAACATAGAAGATGCAGGTGGAAAAAAAATTGTGGCTTACGAACCCTTGCAGATGGAGGAGTCTGGACGGCAGATCGCAGTATCGCCGGATGCTGAGGAAAAACAATCGCCGGCCACTTTTGTTGACTGGTTAAACAGAGGGAGCCGAAATGGCGGCGAAGTCACGAGTGTTGAGGCAAAAGCGAAAGCTTCTGACAAAAAAGAGGTCGCTGCGTATGAACCTTTGACCGTGGAGCAGCCTGAAAGGCATGTCGCCACGACAAATACACCTGCCGGGCATTCTCAGTCACAGGTGAAAAAGAAATCTGTTGGCGGCGTTATAGGCTGGTTGCAGGATAGGAAACGGAGCAAGAGTGATGTGGGGGGAGCGCCATCCACAGTTGTTGCAGAAAACACCGTTGATGATGTTGTGGTCGAACCGGTGACCGTGAGTTCGGCGGGCCGAGGGCACCAGAAAGGTGCAGTGGTCTACAAGACTTGGGACGAAGTGCCGGGATTGAAAAAAACGGAAGCTTCGGTAACGCCTGCAAAAGCAGTAGAGCAAAAAGACCCGTCCTCGTAAGAGGGAAGAAAAAGGTGATCCACGAAGTTCACTAAGAAACACGAAGTGGGAAAAAATTTGGGAAGGGCAAGTTCCACCTTACCCGACAGCTGAGGTGAGACCGGAGTTGCATGGCTGGAGCCGTACTGTGATTAGAGAGTAAGGGGCTGTCGCGGGCAGCGAGGAAGCGAGCCCCTCCAAATAAACGTGAGTGATCGTAGGAGGCGAATCACAGCTGGGCGGAGCGAGACAGACGGAGTCAAAAGACACAAAAATCACGAAAGTGAAGATGGGATACCTCCTTTTTTTTGCTCACTGATATGATTTGCGGTATTTGCTTGGGGTGATGCCGAGTTGCTTGCGGAACTGCAGGGTGAAGGAGCTCTGATCGTGAAAGCCCAGGTCGATGGCGATTTCGGCGATGGGGTGATCGCTTTGACGTAGATCTTCGCAGGCGGATTGCAGGCGTAGTTTCATGATGAAAGCTTGCGGGCTTACTTTAAAAGTATCCTGAAAGCGGCGGTTCAGCTGGCGGGTGGAAAGTTTGAGCATGGTCGCCAGGGAAGAGATCGAGATGTGCTCGCGGAAGTGTTGGCGGATGTATTGCACAGCGTCATCAATCTGTAAGTAGGGCTGCATGGCTTGATGACGACCGGCATAACTCTGCACGGTGCCCATCACGCCGATGATGTTTTTGTGGTGATCAAAAACGGGCATTTTGTTGGTGATGTACCAGTCGGGGATTCCCTGCGAGTTAAAAAACAATTCGACGATATGCAGTCGGGCTTCGCCGGAGGTGATAACGGCCTGGTCATCCTTGCGGAAGTTTTGTGCGAGCTGACGGGGGAATAGTTCGTAGTCGGTTTTGCCAATGATTTCTGCTTCGTTGCGAAAACCAAGGCGTTCGAGGAATGCGAGATTGGCACAGACAATTTGATAGTCGGTGTTTTTGGCAAAAAAGGAGACTCCGGGCAGGTGGTCGAAAAGATGATAAAATAGGCTGTCGTCAGCACGCTGTTTTAAGAAGTTAGAACGCTTGTCCATAAGGGTATTTTCTCACTTAAGCATGAGAATAAAAGCAGAATGTTGAATATAGTGTCTGATTGATCATAAAAAATGACACTTCGTGCCAAGACGTGTCGAAGATATTTCTCTTACAGTAAAACATCATGAGTGAGAAAAAGATCAATGTGGCGATTGTGGGTTTGGGATTTGGGGCGGAGTTTATTCCTATCTACAAACGTCATCCGCAGGCGAACTTGATGGCGATTTGCCGTCGGGACCAAGTTGAATTGGACAAGTGTGGCGATGAGTTTGGGGTGGAGAAAAGATTCACGGATTTTGATGAATTGCTCGCCGATGCGGAGATTGATGCGGTGCATATCAATACGCCTATTCCGGATCACGCGGCGCAATCGATCAAGGCGCTGAAGGCGGGCAAACATGTCGCCTGCACGGTGCCGATGGCGACGAGTATTGAGGATTGTCTGGAGATCATTCGGCTGACCCAGGAAACGGGTTTGAAATACATGATGATGGAGACGGTGGTTTATTCACGTGAGTTTCTTTTCATGAAAGATCTCTATGAAAAGGGGGACTTGGGCAAGTTGCAGTTTTTGCAGGCATCGCATGTGCAGGATATGGATGGTTGGCCGGGCTACTGGCCGGGACTGCCGCCGATGCATTATGCAACCCATTGTGTCGGGCCGGTATTGGGCTTGGCGCGTAAGGACGCAGAGTATGTGTCGTGTTTCGCCTCGGGCACGATTCGTGAGGAAATGCACGATCACTACAATTCGCCGTTTGCGGTGGAGACGACCCATATCAAGCTGAAGGATTCGGATCTGAGTGCGCGGGTGCACCGTTCGCTGTTTGATGTGGCGCGTCAGTATCGGGAGTCGATCGATGTTTATGGTTCGAAGAAGTCGGTGGAGTGGCCGCTGATCGAGGGCCAGCCGATGGTTTTGCATACGGCCAAAAAACCGGAGCCGGAGATTCCAGAGGAGGTGAGGTGTCCGGACTTTGGTCATTTGCTGCCGGATGAAATTGCAGGTTTCACCACCGGAGGGGTTTATGACGACGGGGACAATGAACATTTGTCATTTACCCAGGGAGCAGGGCATGGCGGATCGCATCCGCATCTGGTGCATGAGTTTTTGGCAGCGTTGGTGTCGGGTAGGGATCCGTGGCCGAATGCGAAGCAGTCGGCGAACTGGACTTGCACTGGGATTTGTGCGCATGAATCGGCGTTGGCGGGCGGGGAGATTGTGAGGCTGCCGAAAGAGACGCTGTCTTAGGGAAGAAGATGAGAGAACCACAGCCGAAGTGAAACGAGACAGCCGGAGGCAAATGGACACGAATGAACACGAATAAGAGGGGGGTGAAGAGAATAATAGAGGGCTTGTCCGCCGTAGCTGAGGAACGATGCGAAGGAGGAAGGGAAGGCTGTAGGGGCTTAGGCTGTAGACTGTAGGATGATGAAAGGAGAGAAGATGATGAAAAAAAAGTTGGGTTGTTTTGTTGTTGGGATGTTGGGAGGTTGTTGGCAGGCGCAGGCGCAGGATGAGAAGGGGGTGTCGTTTGAGCGGCGACAGTTGGCGGATGTTTTTTATTCGGAGGGGGCTTGTTTTGGCGATGTGGATAAAGACGGAGTGAATGATGTGGTCTCGGGGCCTTATGTTTATTTTGGGCCGGACTATGGGCGCAAGGCGGAGATTTATCCGCCCAAGCCTTTTAATAAAAAGGGGTATTCGGACAACTTTTTTTCATTCACCGATGATTTTAATGGTGACGGCTGGGTGGATGTATTGGTGCTGGGGTTTCCGGGTAAGGAGGCGATCTGGTTTGAAAATCCGGGCAAGCCGGCCAAAGATGACAAGAATGGCAATGCTCACTGGGAGAGACATGTGGTGTTTGATGTCGTGGATAATGAATCACCTGCTTATGAGGATGTGACCGGTGATGGCAAACGGGAGATCATTTGTTCTAAAAACGGGACATTGGGTTACGTGAGTCCTAACTGGAAAAATCCGACGGCGGCTTGGGTTTTTCATAAGATCTCGAAGGATAAAGCGACCGGCGCCCGGTTCACGCACGGTCTTGGCATCGGTGATGTGAATGGAGACGGCAGGATGGATTTTCTGGCCAAGGATGGCTGGTGGCAGCAACCGCAATCTTTGCAGGGAGATCCGCTTTGGGAAAAACATGCTTTTGCATTTTCGGGGGCTGGTGGGGCGCAGATGTATGCTTACGATTTTGACGGGGATGGCGACAATGATGTGCTGACCAGTTTGGCGGCGCACGGTTACGGGTTGGTTTGGTATGAGCAGGTGGAAGGGGAGGCGAAATTCAACCAGCATGTGATTGTCGGAGCGACTCCGGCAGAGAATCCCTACGGGGTGAGTTTCAGTCAGATGCACGGCATCGATCTGGTGGATGTGGACGGAGACGGGGTGAAGGATATCGTGACCGGCAAACGCCATTGGGCGCATAACGGGCATGATCCGGGTGGCAATGACCCGGCGGTTTTGTATTGGTTTCGCACGGTGAGAAAATCCGGTGCGGGTGGGGTGGATTTTGTGCCGCATCAGATTGATGATGACTCGGGGGTCGGGGTGGGTGTGGTGGCACGGGATTTGAACGGTGACAAGCTGGTGGACATTCTAGTGGGTAATAAAAAGGGCACTTTTGTGCATTTGCAGAAACGGGGAGAGGGTCCGTCGGCGGGTCGGGCTTTGCACCCGCCAAAGCGCACGGCTCTGGTTGAGAAGGGCTATCAGCCGGCAGAGGCTTTGGCAAAAATGACTTTGACCGAGGGCTTTAATGTGAGCTTGGTGGCGGCTGAGCCAGACATCAAGCAGCCGATCGCGATGACGATCGATTCACGCGGGCGGATCTGGGTGGCGGAGGCTTATTCTTATCCTTTTCGTCAGCCTGAGGACAAGGCGCGTGACCGGATTGTGATCTTTGAAGACAAGGATGGCGACGGCAGCTTTGAGACCCGCAAGGTTTTTACCGAAGGGTTGAATTTGGTCAGCGGTTTGGAAGTGGGTTTTGGTGGGGTGTGGGTGGGGGCGGCTCCCTATTTGATGTTTATCCCGGATAAGGATGGTGACGACCAACCGGACGGCGAGCCGCAGATTTTACTTGATGGTTGGGGCTATCAGGATACTCACGAGACACTGAATGCCTTCACCTGGGGGCCGGATGGTTGGTTGTATGGTTGTCACGGAGTGTTCACCCATTCGAAGGTGGGAAAACCTGGAACGCCGGAAAAGGATCGCATTCCGATGAACGCGGGGGTGTGGCGGTATCACCCTGAGAAACATCAGTTCGAGGTGTTTGCCTGGGGTTCGAGCAATCCCTGGGGAGTGGATTTTAACGATTATGGTCAGGCGTTTATCACCGCTTGTGTGATTCCTCATTTGTATCATGTGATCCAGGGGGCGCGTTATCAGCGGCAGGGAGGGCAGCATTTTAATAAATATGTGTTTGATGACATCAAGACGATTGCGGATCATCCACATTATGCGGGCAACATCCGTGATCATGCGCACTGGGGCAAATCAACGCCGCCTCCACAGAGTACCTTGGCGGCGGGTGGCGGACATGCGCACTGCGGGCTGTCGATTTACCTTGGCGATAATTTCCCGCAAGAATACCGAGGCAGTTTGCTGTTCGATAATATCCACGGGCATGGCATTGTGCAGGATAAGGTGACCCGTCAGGGTTCGGGTTTTGTGGGCAAACATGCTCCGGATTTCATGTATTCCAATGACCGTTGGTTCATGGGGGTGGCGTTTCGGGTGGGGCCGGATGGAGCTATGTATTTCATCGATTGGTACGATACCCAGAATTGTCATCGCCGGGATCAGGAGGTCTGGGATCGTAGTAACGGGCGCTTGTATAAGATGGCTTATGGCACGCCGAAAGCACCGCCGCTGGGTTTTGATGTGGCGAAGATGAGTGACGCTGAATTGGTGGAATTGCAGTTGCATCAAAATGACTGGTGGGTGCGCACCGCGCGGCGGGTGCTACAGGAAAGAGCGATGACGGGGAAACTCGAAGATGACGTGGCCAAATTGGCATTGAAAAAAATCCTCCAGGACCATCCGGATCTGACCCGCAAGCTGCGCGCTTTGTGGGCATTAAAAGTGATCAAGGGATTGAGTGAAGCCGAGCAATTGGCGCTGTTGGATTCTGCGGACGAGTATGTGCGGGGCTGGGTGATCCAGTTTTTGGGAGAAAGCCGGGATGTGAGTGATGGGGTTCTAGCAAAATGCGTGGCCTTGGCGAAGAGCGACCCATCGCCTGTGGTTCGGCTTTATTTGGCGACCTTGGCCCAGCGCCTGCCTTTGGGCAAACGTTGGAATTTGGTGAAGAATCTCGTCGGGCACCAGGAGGATGCGGCGGACCACAACCTGCCGTTGATGAATTGGTATGCGATTGAGCCGCTGGTGATGGCCGATTCGGTGCGGGCGCTTGAGTTGGCCGGGCAAGCAAAAATCCCTACGGTGTCGAGTTATATTTATCGCCGTCTGGCGGTGGAGGCGTCCGGGCGGGAGCAGTTGTTGCAGCGGATCACCTCTTTAAAAGGAAAAGCCGGGCCGCAAAAGCAGATTCTGGTGGAGATAGCCGGAGTCTTGCGTGAGCGGGCGAATGTGCCGATGCCAAAGGCCTGGGATCAAGCATATCTGAGTATGAAGGATAGTGGGGATGCGGAGATGAAATCAGACTTGAGTCTGTTGGGCATCAAGTTCGGTGATCAACGCATGTTGCCGGAGTTTCGGAATATTCTGGCCAATTCAAAATCGAACCTTGTCGAGCGGCAGACGGCTTTGGCGACCTTACTGGCTGCTCGTGACAAAGAAGCTCTGCCGGTCTTTTATGAAATCATCCGCGGACCGGAATCCCCGCTGAAAGCTTCGGTGATCCGGGGTTTGGCTGGATACAAGAGCGGGCAAACGGCAAAAGTATTACTTGGCCAATATGCAAAATTCAGCATGGGGGAGAAGACGGATGCAGTGCAGACGTTGGCGTCTAATAAAGAAGACGCGTTGTTGTTGTTGGCAGCGATAGGTGATGGACGGATTCCCCGCGCTGATCTGGGTGCTTTCAGTGCCCGGCAGATGGGGGCGTTTAAGAGCGAAGCGGTGAACCAGGCTTTGGAGGAAAACTGGGGCAAGGTGGGCGAAGCATCAAAAGCGAAAAAAGACGAGGTTTCTCGTTATAAAAAGATGTTGAGCAAGGCTTATATGAATGGTGCGAATGCCAGCAATGGGCGTCACTTGTTCAATCAGACTTGTTTTGCTTGTCACCAACTGTTTGGCGAGGGCAACGGAGTGGGGCCGGATCTCACGGGTTCGGATCGTGGTAATTTGGATTATTTGCTGGAGAATATCATCGACCCCAGCTCGGTGGTGGGTAAGGACTACCGCTTGACGATTTTGACCCTGAAAGATGGACGGGTGCTGTCAGGCATGGTGCGCAAACAAAATGACAGTGCGCTGACCGTAGCCATTGCCGGGGGTGCGGAGGTGGTGATCGCCCGGGCGGAGATAGAGAAAAAAGAAGCTTTGCCGGTGTCGATGATGCCGGAAGGGATCTTGCAGGTTTTTGACAAGGGGCAGGTGGCTGATCTGATCGCCTACTTGCAGAGTCCGAAGCAGGTTCGTTTGACTGAACCCGGCGAGACGATTTTGCAGGGAGAGGGGCTCAAAGTGGTGAAGTCCACCGGGCAGGTCCGGCCACAGTCGATGAAAAATTTCAAGGCTGACAAGTGGGACGGTGATTCGCATTTGTGGTGGACGGGAGCGAAACCAGGAGATGAGCTGGTGGTGGAGTTCAGTGTGCCTGAGGAGGGCAAATATCATCTGGCGGTGAATCTCACCAAAGCTAGGGACTACGGGGTGTTTGAGTTACGATTGGGAGACGGTGAGTTGTTGCTGGAGCAGGTGGATTTGTTTAACGGTCCGGATGTGGTCACTAGCGGAGAGATCCCACTGGGGCAACATCAGCTGAAGGCAGGCAAACAGACTCTGGTCATCAAAGTGCTCGGAGCCAATAAAGCAGCGGTGAAAGGCTTCATGTTCGCTTTGGACTATTTAAGAATGGTGAAACGTCCCTGAAATTGCCACAAGTGGTCTTGCAATCAGCGGGTGAAAAGGATACATGATGGGGAACTATCATGAAAAAATTCCTTTTTATTCTCGTCGTGGCGTCAGTGGGCGCCGCTTGGTATTTTTACGATCCACACCTGAAGCCTTATATTGGTTCTTACGTGGAGCAGGCGCAAAAGGTGATGGACGGCGCCAAGGGTGATAATTTCTCGCAGGAGGAAGCGGAATCTAGCAAAAAAACCAGCGAAGACCCGGTTCCGCAGGATAAGACGCCGATAAAAAAATCTGAGCCGCAGAAAATGGCAAAAGTTGAAAAAAAGGAGCAGTCATTGCCGATGTCGGATATGGATGTTTTGTTGGCAAAACGTTATCCCATGCCGGATATCAAGCCTTTGTTGGAGATTGTTGATAACTGGAACCGGGTGCCGAGCAAAGCTTACCCCAAACAAGTGGTGATCAATGAGCGTATTGCTTTTCAATTGATCGTAGAGGGGAAAGCTATCGGGGCCAGTGTGGCGGTGCCGGGCACGGCAGTGGCTCCGTTGCGTCTGGACAGGGGCACGCTGTTTGTGATGAGTCTGGCAAATCAGTCAATGAAATCGCAGATTCCAGTGGATCAGACCGACTTCAAGCAGCAGGTGCAAAAGCGCTATGATGCCTTTGTGGTGAAAACCCGAAACCAGGTGACGTCCAACCGCGCCAAAGCCAAAAAGAAATTGGCCTCCAATCCAGAGGTTTACAAAAATTTTGGCAAAGCGGCAGCGGGTTGGGATGACCCGAACGACTCACGTTTTGAATTGGTGAAAGCGAGTCTGGCAAAAGGGGATGTGAAAGCGGTGCAGCTGAGTGAGGCCAAGCAATTCCGCTGGAATGGATCTGAAAGAATCAATGGGGATTTGTTTCGAGGGACTTACGATACGGTGTCGGTGAAGTTTGAGGTGAAGACGATCTTCGGGGTTTTTCCCAATGAGTTCAAGTGTCTGCTTCAGGCAGGTAGAGTGGTGGGTTGGATCGATCCGCTTACTTTGGAAGAAAAAATATAAATCTTGGAAAGATGAAAAATTGTTTATTGTCAGGACTGGCTGTTTTTGTAAGTCTCGCCGTATGTGCGCAGGCTCTGGAGCCTATCCCCACGATCGAGCGTCGGCTTCCGCCCAAGGGGGTGAAATTGCCTGTGGAGCTTCATGTGAAACTGGAGCTGGAGCTGGAGTGGTTGCAATCTCAGGTCGATCAGTTAAAAGCGAAGAAGGTGGATACGCTGGATGCGGAGGTTTTTGTGAAGGCCTTGCGCTATTCACTGATCAATGGTGAGTATTTCCGCGACAAGGATTTTGTCCTGGGAGAAAAGATGGTGACTTTGGCAAAAGAGCGACTCGCGGGTTTGGAAAAGGGTGAGACTCCATGGCATGAACAGCGTGGGGCTTTGGTGCGGGGACTGAGATCGAAGATTGACGGTTCGGTGCAGCCTTACGGTTTGTTCATCCCTGAAGAGCTGAAATTAAATAAGCCGGTGCCGTTGTTGGTGTGGTTGCATGGGCGTGGGGATACGGTGACGGATATGCATTTCATCAATCGTTCGCTGACCATGAACGCGGCTTTGGGGCGATTTTTTGATTCGCAGAAAATGATAACAGTGGCGCCATTTGGGCGTCAGTGCATTGGCTGGAAACATTCGGGTGAAATCGATATCTTTGAAGCTATCGAGCAGGTGAAAAAACAATACAAGATCGATGCGGATCGCATTGTGTTGGCGGGTTTTTCGATGGGGGGCGCTGGCACCTGGCACGTGGGCGCACATTATACGGATCAATTTGCCGGGGTGTATCCGGGGGCAGGTTTTGTTGATGTGGCCAAATACAACCGGATCAAAAAAGAGGATTTTCCCGTTTGGTATGAGCAGACACTGTGGGGGGTGTATGATGTGCCTGGTTATGTACGAAATTTGTTCAATGTGCCGATCACGGTTTATACGGGAGAGGAAGACCGGGCGCGGCCTCAATCCGAGTTGATGGTGACCAGTTTTGCCAAGGAAGGTGTTAAGTTGGAGCATTTGATCGGCCCGGGAATGGGGCATAAATACCACCCTGAGGTGGCAAAAAAAATCCAGGGCTTGATTGAGGAAAATGCGCAAGACGGGATCAACCATTTTCCGCCCAAGGTATCGCTACAGACAAAAACCTTGCGCTACCCACGGATGTTCTGGGTGGAGGCTACAGGCCTGAAGGAGCATTGGAAAGACAGTCGGGTGGACGCTGAGATGCTGTATGACAATGTGGTGGAGGTGACGACCAAAAATGTGACATCTTTGAATTTGCTTAGAAAGCTGGTCACCGGAACAAAAATTACGATTGATGGTCAGGAAATCGTTTTGGGGAAGAACTTGGATAAAGTGAGCTTGCTCAAAACGGAGGATCAATGGTCGCTCGCTGAGCTGCCAACGTCGCTGCGTAAAAAAACCAAACTGCAGGGCCCGATAGATGATGCCTTCATGGAGCCGTTTTTAGTGGTGACGCCGGACGGCAAATCAAACAATCAAATATTGGAGCGCTGGGTGAAGTTCGAGATGGCGCATTTTGACAAACGTTGGCGTGAATTGATGCGCGGCAAGTTGCGGGTGAAGCGGGCGGATCAAGTGAGTGTTGCGGATATTTCCCAATACAATCTGATCCTGTGGGGAAGTCCTGAGTCGAACTCGATGATGAAACGTCTGGCTGATAAGTTACCCGTCAAATGGGGCGCTAAACAAATCGCTGTGGGTGGCAGGAAGTTTGATACCAACTGGCATGTGCCGCAGCTGATTTATCCGAATCCTTTGAATCAGAAAAAGTACGTGGTGATCAACAGTGGGCATACTTTCCGCGAGGGGCATGACCGCACCAACTCCCTGCAGAACCCGAAGTTGCCGGATTGGGTGATTTTGGATATGAGTCAGCTGCCGGATAATCTATCCGCGGGAAAAGTGGTTGCAGCCGACTTTTTTGATGAGCAGTGGCGCTTGAAGAAATGAAGCGGAGCCGACTTGAATATATGAGAAGCATCCATTAAGTCATTGGTGACGTAGTTGAATATTGAGGTTGAAAGTTTTCTAATTATCAGTCAGCTTCCGATTTGTGAGAGTTTGTTCAAACCTTTGTGATCATGTATAAAAAAAATGTAGTATCGATTGCCGCTGGAGTATCCAGCCTGATGTTTTCCCTGTCTGCTTTCGCGGGGGATAAAGATGTCATTGTGGTAACGGAAGCGGAAGAGCCCGCCTCGGCGTTTTCGACCTTTATCAAGGATACGAGGCCTTTTGTAGATGGGCGTTTGCGTTTCGAGTGGGCTGATATTGGCGGGTTTGATGATGG
>JAJRVS010000062.1 GCA_024277195.1 Verrucomicrobiota bacterium
CACTGGCTCGACGTGGCGCGTTATTCCGATACCAAGGGTTATGTCTATGCGCGGGAAGAACGATTCTGGACTCATGCCTGGTCTTACCGCGACTGGGTGGTCGATTCCCTGAACGAGGATCTCCCCTACGATCGTTTTCTGCTACTGCAAGTGGCCGCAGATCAGGCGAACGGAAGCAAACAGAGTGACTTGGCAGCAATGGGATTTCTCACCTTGGGTCGCAGATTTCTCGGAGTCACCCACGACATCATAGATGATCGTATCGACGTGCTTACCCGTGGCACGATGGGCTTAACCGTTGCCTGTGCCCGTTGCCACGACCACATGTATGATCCCATCCCCACTCAGGATTATTATTCCCTCTACAGCATTTTTGCCAGCTCCGCCGAAAAACAAGTCGCCCTCGATGACCAATCCGTCGGCGATGAATCCTTCTGGAAGGAACTGCACAAACGTCAGGACGCTCTGCAGAAAAAAACTCGTGAAAGCCATCAGCAATCATCCGACCGCGCCCGCAAACGCATAGCCGATTACCTGAATGCTCAGACAGAACTGGAGAAATACCCCGCCGAAGGTTTTGACCAGATATTTTCAAAAGAAGATTTACTGCCCTCCTTTGCCCACCGCTGGCACACCTATTTGAAACAAGCCGATCTACGTCAGGATCCGGTGTTTTTGCATTGGAATGCTTACGCCAAACTTTCGCAAGAATCATTTTTGGACCAAGCAAAAAAAACAACCCGCGAACTGAATTCCAAAGCTGCGGAGGAAATCAATCCCCTCGTCGCACAGGCTTTCGCGACAGCGCCCACATCATTCCAAGAAGTCATCGCCCGTTATGGATCCCTGTTCACCGAAGTAGACCATCAGTGGAAGGCCGCATTAAAAAAAGCGCGTGATGACAAATCAAAACTACCTTTAAAGCTGGAAAACAACGAGACCGAGTCCCTGCGTCTCGTTCTCTACGGCCCCACCTCCCCCTGTGAAGTTCCTGACCAACCCATCATTCATACGGAAACCTACTTCGACAGCGGCACTCTAAATGCCCTGTGGAAACTCCAGGGCGAAATTGATCGTTGGATCGTGAAATCCAAACTTCCTGCCCATTTTGCCCTGGCACTGACCGATCGACCCGTTCCGGTGACCTCCCGCGTGCTGCTACGTGGCAACTCACTCAACAAAGGCGAGCAAGCCCCACGTCGTTTTCTCTCTCTCCTTGCCGGTGAAAACCGTCCAACCTTTCAACAGGGCAGTGGACGACTCGAACTGGCACAGGCCATCATCTCCCCTACCAACCCCCTCACCGCCCGCGTCATGGTGAATCGCGTATGGGCGCATCACTTTGGCAAAGGACTGGTTGTGACCCCCAGTGACTTCGGCACCCGCGCAGATCCGCCATCACATCCCGAACTGCTTGACTGGCTGGCGGCGCGTTTTGTCGCCGAAGACTGGAGCCTGAAAAAGCTGCACCGATGGATCGTGCTGTCGTCCACCTTCCGCCAATCATCAGAAGGATCTGACCAGGCCATTATTCGAAACCGCTCATTAACCATCGACCCCTCCAACCGTTTGTTGTGGCGGATGAATGCCCATCGTCTCAGCTACGAAGAATTCCGCGATTCGATGATGACAGCCTCAAACGAGCTGGATCGAAAAGTCGGCGGCAAACCCAGTGACTTTTTCAAAAAACCCTTTCCCAAACGACGCGCCTTGTATGGTTTGGTCGACCGGCAATTTATCCCCACCACCCTGCGCATGTTCGACTTTGCCAATCCGGATCTACACATTCCAAAAAGAATCGAAACGACAGTTCCCCAGCAGGCTTTGTTTTTTATGAACCATCCACTGGTTTTGGAACGCGCCCGGGCACTGGCCACTCTCATCAAAAAACAACCGGATCCCGAAAACAAAATCCGCGTATTATTCCAACAAAGCCTGCAACGAAACCCCACGGATCTGGAAATCGCCGAATCTCTGACCCTGATCGGAGCCATCAAACAAGCACCTGAAGCACAGATCCCCCCAACTGCCCAGGACTGGCAATATGGATATGGCAGTTTTGACGAAAAAACCCAACGCATTGCCGGATTCACCCGCCTGCCACATTTCACCGGAAACGCCTGGCAAGGAGGGGCAAAATGGCCTGACGCAAAACTGGGCTGGGTTCAACTAACCGCTACCGGAGGTAATCCGGGCAATGATCGGAAACACGCCGCGATCCGACGCTGGACAGCGCCTCATGCGATGACCATCGAGATCAAATCAAAGCTGACCCATGAACCCAACGCAGGAGACGGCATCCGCGTTTTTGTGATCAACTCCAGAGCCGGAAAATTACTCTCCACCAA
This sequence comes from Verrucomicrobiota bacterium, assembly GCA_024277195.1. Taxonomy (GTDB): domain Bacteria; phylum Verrucomicrobiota; class Verrucomicrobiia; order Verrucomicrobiales; family DEV007; genus JAADHD01. The sequence goes on from JAJRVS010000062.1 coordinate 2,349, forward strand.
AATTCACAACCACTCCGCAGACTTGAATCTGAAATCGATTGCCGTCGAAAAAGGGGAGACCATCGACTTCATCGTCGACATCGATGAAGTCCTCAATAGCGACCAGTATCTATGGCAAGTTTCTCTCACTGAAAGTGACGGCAATGAAAATGCGGTCAGTTGGAATTCCAAAGCAGACTTTCCCCAACAAACCCCCAAGCAACTCACCGCCTGGGAACAGCTCGCACAAACCCTGCTCTGTTCCAACGAGTTCCTATTTATTGATTAAAGGTATTGCCCTCTTTTTTGATCAGATGAAAAAA
>JAJRVS010000063.1 GCA_024277195.1 Verrucomicrobiota bacterium
CTCCATGGGAACCCCCATCACACTTATTTTGAGCCCCAACAAGGAACCGCAACCGACAAGCAAATAATCGCCCCGCACTATGAAAACCGACACCTTTCCTAGCCCCTCTTTTATCCGCCCCTTTTATGCATTGACCCTTTGCGTGGTCATCTCCCTCAGCCCGGATTGGTCATCGGCACAAAAAAAGATTACCTCCAAACCGGGAGCTCAAGGAAATCTCTCACTCCGCTTGGAGATCGAGCACGCCATCGACAAAGGCGTAAAATGGCTGAAACAACACCAGAACCCAGAGAGTGGTGCCTGGAGCGAAACCGATCAGCCTGCACTCAGCGCGCTTGCCGTCGCCGCCATCGCCGGTGACCCCGCACTGACAGATACCCCATCCGCCAAATTTCCAGATCAAATCAAAAAAGGTCTCGCTTTTATCATCAGCAAACAAAAAAGCGACGGCGGTATTTACGGAAAAGGACTGGCAACCTACAACACCTCACTATCAATGATGGCGCTGATGCAAGGCGCTAGCAGCGACAACGAAGCCGTCATCCGCGCAGCACGCAAATTCCTTATCAACCAGCAGTCCGATTTTGATGCCCGTGGCAAAACCGACAATGTCTTCGACGGCGGCATCGGCTACGGCGGCACTTATGCCCACTCGGATCTCTCCAATACCCACCTCGCGCTGGAAGCTTTGCATTACTCCAAGCAATACCTTTCAGATACTGCCGGCGGAGCGGGAGAATTTGACCTCGACTGGGCAGCCGCCATCGAGTTTGTCGAAAAATGCCAGAACTCTGAAAAGACCGTTAAAATGCTCGGTGACGACTACGCTCTTAACGAAAAAGACCGCGGAGGATTTGTCTATTTCCCCGGTGATACCAAAGCCGGAGAAATAGAAACCGCCGACGGCAAGGTCTCCCTGCGCTCCTACGGCAGCATGGGCTACGCCGGCATGCTGAGCTTCATCTACGCCGACATGGACAAACAAGACCCGCGCATGCAAGCCGCTCTAACCTGGTTGTCACAAAACTTCTCTATCGACGAGAACCCCGGCCTCAAATCCCAGGGGCTCTATTATTACTACCACACCATGGCCAAAGCCCTGGCACTCTACGGCACCGACACCCTGACTCTGGAAGACGGCAGCAAAATCAAGTGGCGCGAAAAACTCGCTTTGAAACTTTTCGACGACCAACAGCGTGACGGCTCATGGATCAACCAAGGCTCCAAACGCTGGTGGGAAGACGACCCCGTTCTTGTCACCGCCTACGCCGTGCTTGCCCTCGAGCACATCCACCGCGGACTGTGAAAAGCTGATAAACTGCAGAGCAGGCCAAGCGCCCGCCCTAGACAAGGTTCACACACTCAAGATCCTAACTTCTGGATCCTGACTCCCCTCTCCCCTATTCGTGTTTATTCGTGTGCATTGGTGGTTCACGCCCTCCATCTCTCAGAAGGGTCACCACCTGCACCATCAATCAACCACCACCTCCGGCCAGTCGGTGTGAAACCACTCGCCAGCAGGTTTATCAATACGCTCATAAGTATGCGCTCCGAAAAAGTCCCGCTGCGCCTGCAACAAGTTCGCCGGCAGGCGTTCACAGCGGTAACTGTCGTAATAACCTAATGACGCCGAGAAAGCAGGAACAGCAATCCCATTGCTCACTGCCAGAGCCACCACATCACGCCAGTTCTGCTGGGTCTCGTTCATGACGCCGTTGAAAAACGGATCGAGCATCAAATTGGTCAGCTTAGGGTTTTTCTCATAAGCCTCAGTGATGCGATTGAGGAAACGCGCACGAATAATACAACCACCACGCCAAATACGAGCGATCGATCCGAGATCCAAGCCCCAGTTGTGCTCTTCACCCACCTTTTGCATCATGTCCAAGCCCTGCGCATACGAAACGATCTTCGATGCATAAAGCGCATCCTTCACCTTCTTCACCAGCTCCGCCTTATCCATGTCGATTTTAGCCACAGGCCCATCGAATTTCGGCGCCGCCTCAACTCGTTCGACTTTTTTTGCTGACAAAATACGCGCTTCCACCGCTGCGTTGATGGTCGAAATCACAATCGCGTTCTCCACTCCACTCATCACCGTCCAACGGCCAGTGCCTTTTTGCCCCGCGCGATCCATGATCACATCAATGATCGCTTGCCCGGTCTCTTCATCCTTAATGGTGAAAATCTTGCTAGTGATCTGAATCAAGTACGATTCAAGATCGCCTGTATTCCAGTCCTCAAACACTTGAGCCATTTCATCCGTGGTGAATCCAGCGGTTTTAAAAATTTGATACGCTTCGCAGATCAACTGCATATCGCCGTATTCGATGCCGTTGTGCACCATCTTGACATAATGCCCCGCTCCTCCCGGACCGATATGCGTCACACAGGGAACCCCATCCACTTTAGCCGAGATAGCCTCAAACACCGGCTTGATCACTTCCCAACTCTCTTTTGGTCCACCCGGCATGATCGACGGGCCTTTCAGCGCGCCTTCTTCTCCGCCCGACACCCCCGTGCCGATGAACAACAATCCGGTAGGTTCGA
>JAJRVS010000064.1 GCA_024277195.1 Verrucomicrobiota bacterium
GATCCGGCCTGGTCTTTTTCGGATGTGATAAAAGAGAAAAATCTCGCCGATTGGGTGGTGACGGATGGCAAGGACTCGAGGGCTCAATTGGCTGCTTTGATCACTTCGCCACACAACGAGCGTTTTGCCCAGGTGATGGTTAACCGGATGTGGAAAAGCTTGATGGGTGCAGGTTTTGTGGAGCCTGTGGATGATTGGGAGGCGACACCGCCGGTGTACCCTGAGCTGTTGAACTGGTTGGCTGATGAGTTTGTCAGCAGTGGTTATGACTTGAAGGCAGTGACCCGCTTGATTTTGAACTCCAAGGCTTATCAGCGAAAAGCACGCGCTTTGGAGACGGGTGAATCGCCCAATTTTGCAGCTCCGGTGCAGCGACGGATGGAAGCCGAACAGGTGGTGGATTCACTGTTGGTCGCGGCGGGCAAGGTGATGGACACGGAAGAACTCACGTTTGATGCGGATGGAACCCAGCAGGCAAAAATCATGATTAGCTTGGGATATCCACGTCGTGCTTGGGAGTTTGCTTCTCTTTCCAATGAACGTGATCGTCCGAGTCTGGCTTTACCCAAGGCGCAGGCGGTGGTGGATGTATTGAAAAACTTCGGGTGGACCGGAGCGCGCCAGGGGCCTCATTCGGTCAGGGACCAGGAAGCTAATGTCCGCCAGCCAGCTATTCTAGCTAATGGATCGTTGGGGAAACGCGCAACCACTTTGAGTGAAAACAGCGCGGTGACGGATCTGGTGGTGAAAGAGGGCATGAGTGTGGCTGATGTGGTGGATGCGGTGTTCTTGCGAGTCTTGACGCGCAAACCTTCCGCTGAAGAGAAAAAGCTTTACGGGGCTTTGTTGAACGAAGGATTTGAGCAGCGGGTGATTCCTGCCAAGCAGAGAAAAACCCCATTGGTGCGCAAGGCTCTGGGCCGAGTGTCGTGGTCGAATCATTTATCAGCGGAAGCTAACAGTATTATGTTGGAGATGGAGAAACGAGCCAAGGAAGGGGATCCTCCAACGGTGAAACTTCGGCCTGAGTGGCGTGAGAGAATGGAGGACATGCTGTGGGCGATGATGAATTCGCCTGAGTTTATCTACCTGCCATAACAAGTTAGATAGAGTTTTAAAAATAGTGGATTAACAGATTACGAAAGATAGAATCATGAATAGAAGAGATTTTTTCAGAACAGCGGGAATGGGTGGAGTAGCGGGAACGGTGGCGGCGAGCATGCCACAAATATTGAATGCTGAAGGGGGATCGTCGATCCCGGTTACTTTTCCAAAGGGCAAAGTTGAGCATTGCATTCATATTTGGCTGGGCGGCGGTGCGGCGCATATTGATACTTGGGATCCTAAAGCGATGGGTGATGCCAAGGCGACTAAGAAGAAAGCGGGTTCTTACTACAAAGCGATTGATACGGCGGTGCCGGGAGTGCAAGTCTGTGAGCACTTGAGCCGATGTGCCGGCTTGATGGATCGCATGACCGCGGTTAGAACAGTGAACCATGATGTGATCGATGAACACGCGGCGGCGGTGAACCGGATGCACACCGGTCGTCCGGTGAGCGGCACGACGGTGTATCCTTCGCTGGGTTCGGTGGTTGCGCATGAACGTGGAGCGGCAGCGGAGGATGTGCCTGCCTATGTGGTGATTGGTTATCCTAGTTCGTCCCGAGCTCCAGGGTTTTTGGGTTCCAAGGCGGGTTTTTTGTATTTACTGGATACCGACTCAGGGCCAGAAGGATTCAAACGACCCGATGGCATCACTTTGAATCGGCATTTGCGACGTAGCGATTTGCTCAAAAAGATGCGCGCGGGTGCTGTAGCGAAGCGTGGTAAAGCGGTGGTGGGAGAGTATGATGCGGCGATCGAGGAGAGTTTGCGCTTGTCGGGGGAAAAATTTATGAAGGTGTTCGATTTGAAAAATGAAGATGCCAATTTGCGCGAATCCTTTGGCGGTGAATTTGGTCAGCGCTGCCTGTTGGCGCGTCGTTTGATTCAACGCGGGGTGAGGTTTATCGAAGTGGCGCATAACTTGAATTTTGTCAACGGCACCGGATGGGACACTCATAACCAGGGGCAGCTGAACCAGCATGTATTGATCGAAGAATTGGACCGTGCTCTATCGACGATGATTTTGGATCTGGAGAAACACAAGCTATTGGATAAAACCCTGATTGTGGTGAATACGGAGTTTGGTCGTCCAGCGGCATTTGATGGTGGGGGTGGGCGTGGACATCAGAGCACGGCCTTTTCTGTGTTGTTGGCCGGTGGTGGATTGAACCACAAGGGAGCTTATGGAGTGACGGATGATTTGGCCAAAAAAGTGGTCGAAAATCCAGTCAGCGTGCCTGATTTGTTTGCCACCATCCATGCGTCGATGGGGATCAACCCTGCCAAGGAATTATCTGATGGCGACCGACCGGTTCCGATCACGGATATGGGCAAGCCGATTGAGGCTTTGTTGACTTAGTCGCTGATAGTGGAGACACTATCTCTGTGTGGGAATATTTTTCAGAAAAGGTAGCGCTGGGCGCGATTGTTGTCATCATTGCTGAGGTATTGGCCGTGATCAGCATTGCGCATGCTATCATGCGGGTGCGCACTGCTCAGGGCACTTGGGCATGGGCCTTTGCTTTGATCGGTCTGCCAATCGTGGCGGTGCCGTTGTATTGGGTTTTCGGGCGGCGGACTTTTAACGGTTACAAGCAGACTTTAAAAAAAGCGGAGCAGGAGCATGGGGAAATTTTGAAACAAGCCATCGAGGGAGTGAGGGCTCATCGCTCTCCCTTAGTGAGCGAAAAACACGAATATGGGACGGTGCTGGAAAAACTCAGCCGGCATCGTTTCACCAAGGATAATCAGGTCGACCTTTTGCTGGATGGAGAGGCTACTTTCGGGGCTATTTTTTCAGCAATCGAGGCGGCTGAAGATTATGTTTTGGTACAGTTTTTTATTATCAAGGATGATGAACTGGGTAGAGAGTTGAAAGCGTTGTTATTAAAAAAAGCTGCGCAAGGGTTGCGCATCTATGTGCTGTATGACGAGGTGGGCAGTCATAAGCTGAAACACCGCCAATATAAAAAAGAATTGCGCGCGGGTGGGATCCAGGTGACTGAATTTCAGACCACCCGGGGCAAGAGCAATCGTTTTCAAGTTAACTTCCGTAATCACCGCAAGGTTGTGGTGGTTGATGGTAAAACGGCTTTTGTCGGCGGGCACAACGTGGGGGATGAATACATGGGGCGAAGTGAGCGCTTTGGGCGTTGGCGGGACACTCATGTGAGAATCAACGGGCCAGCGGCCTTGAGCGCTCAGTCGGTGTTTCTGTCTGACTGGTACTGGGCGGTGCGTGAGGTGCCGGATTTGAATTGGACGATAAAAAATGACGAGCAGCAGGAGGGGGAGGGAATGATGGTATTGCCTTTGCCGACTGGGCCGATTGATAAAGTCGAAGGAGGTACCCTGTTTTTTCTTAATACGATCAACCGGGCAAAAGAGCGGCTGTGGATCGCCAGTCCTTATTTTGTGCCGGATGAGTCAGTGGGCAACGCTCTTCGCTTGGCGGCGATGCGCGGGGTGGATGTGCGTATCATGATCCCGCAGAAGCCAGATCACAAAATGGTCTATTTGGCAGGGTTTTCTTACCTCGAAGCGATGTCAAAAGCGGGGGTGAAGATGTTCCGTTATGACGATGGGTTTTTGCATCAAAAGGTGATGCTGGCGGATAATCAATTGGCTTCTGTTGGTACCATGAATATTGATAACCGTTCGCTGCGCTTGAATTTTGAAATCAGCGTGGTGGTGCTTGATACGGGATTCTGCAAGCAGGTGGAAAAAATGCTGGAAGAGGATTTTCGTCATTGCCATGCGATTGATGGGTGTGACTACTCTTGCCGCAGTCTGCCGTTTCGCGCGGCGGTAAGAGTGGCGAGGATGTTTGCGCCGGTGTTGTAAGGGGGCATCAGAGAGGAAA
>JAJRVS010000065.1 GCA_024277195.1 Verrucomicrobiota bacterium
GGATCAGATTCCGAAAATGCGCAAACGGGCACCCGAGGCCGCAGGTAGGGCGGTGGTTCTGCGCTTGCATGCCTTGATCAAAGCGGGCGAGGACGATCAAGCTTTGCACTTGGTTCAAGCTGAATCGAGCAAAATAAAAAACATAAGCCAAATGGTGAGCTTCCAATTACTGGCTTTGCAGTTGGGAGTTGATTTTTTAGAACAAAAACAATACCGCAAGTCGATCATTTGCCTACAGCGGGTGTGGCCGAAAGCGAAGCTATTGAAATATCAGCAAGACCGTTTGATCGAATTGCGTCTGCGTGAACATAAATTAAGTCAACAACAGGGGCGTCAAGCGGTGTTGTTTCAAATCAAGGCGATAATTCGACGGGTGGAGCGTGAAGTCGGGCAATTGGAACAAATGGAAAATTTTGATTCGGGTTTGCGCTTGCGTCTAGCTATGGCGTTTCAATCACAAGAGCGCTACCGGGAAGCGGCTTTGGTGATGGGGGCAATGCTGGAAAAGATGCCTGCGGATTCGGTTGTAGATTCGGCCAGTTTGACGCAAATGCAGTGCTGGGCTCAAATTGAGCGTTGGCCGAAGGTGGTAGAGGTTGCTGATTTGTATCTAAAGCGTTTCGGACAATGGGAGGGGGCCAAACATTTAACTGAAGCTTTGTTTTTGAAAGCGGAAGCTTTTCGGCAAGAGCACAATAACCGTCAGGCGGCAAGGGCTTACGGGGAGTTGGCGGAAAAGTTTCCCAAAAACGAACAAGCTCCAGCGGCGCTGTTCATGCAAGCATATATGTATCTCGTTCAGGATGATCGTGAAGGCGCTGTTTATCATTTTGATCAACTCAGACAGCGTTACCCACAACATTTGTTGATTGATGATGCGGATTATTGGACGGCGATGAGCTGGTCTTTTTCGAGTGAGTATGAAAAGGCAAAGGTAGATCTGGAGCACTATTTGAACAGACACGGCAAGGCTGGGAAATACTGGATCGAAGCAGAATTCCGTTTGGCCTATTGTGTGTTTGCTTTGGGGGATAACGTGCTCGCGGCAGACTTGTTTGCGGCATTTATTTCCAAGCATGAAAAGCATGTTTTGTTGGACGAAGCCCGTTTATTGCTGGGGGATGCTTATTTGGCAGAGGGCAGGATAGATGAAGGAATTCGGGTTTATCGTAAAATCAATGCAAAGTCGAAACGCTTTTTTGAAGACGGCTGGTTCAAAATAGGCAAGGCGCTGCGCTTGACGGATCAGTTGGATCAAATGCGCAGTCATTTTGAAGGTTTTTTGCAATCCTATCCTGACAGCAGACGTATGCCTGATGCCATTTATTGGATCGGTTGGGTGGATCGGCAGAACGGAGAACTGGAGCGCGCCAAAGAGGTGTATTGGCAAGTTCTGACTACTCATGGAAATAAGGGCCGGTTGCTTGCGATTGAAGATCTGATTGCGGCTTTGCCCAAACTTTATCGTGATACGGGCGAGCAGGGTGATCGGGTTTTATTGGAAAAGTTTGAGCAGCTTAAAAAAATAGCGCAGCAGAAAAAACAGCGAGTTCTGAGTCTGCGTTGTTCCTGGGGCATGGCACAAGTTCACCGCGGACGCGATGTGAAAGCCTACCGTGTTGCGTTGCTCGCAGCGACAACTGAAGTGGATGGTAAAGTGGATCAGCCACGCATTACAGTGGATTGTGCGGATGCGCAACTAGCCATGGGCAATCACACTCTGGCGCGGGATTTATATCAAACGGTTAAAAAGTGGCATCCTGGAGCCGTGGAGCGGGATCGTATTTTTTCCGGCTTGGGGCAAATTGCCGAAGCAAACGATGAGAACAAACGCGCTCTTTATTATTATGAAAGAGCTGAAAAGTCGACGGCTTCCACCACGCTGATGTCTCAGTTGAAGTTAGATCGTGCTCGATTGTTGGCAGGGTTTGGCCGCAGCGATGAGGCTCAGGAAGTGCTACAGGAACTTCTTGAGAATCCGATAGTGTCGAGTCGCAGCAAAGCGTTGGCCTTGTTCGCTTCAGGGGAGCTGCTGATGGATCAACAGCAAAGCCTCAAAGCCGCCGCTTATTATGAGAGGATCTATGTGGTGTATGGGAAATTTGGAGAATTGGTGGCGCGTGCTTATTGGAGACGTGGTGAGGCCCTGGAGAAAATGACAAAACCCCGGGAGGCCGAAGAGGTTTACGCTGAACTGACCGGTCGCGATGATTTAAAAAGTTTTGCGGAATTTGATCTGGCAACAAAAAGGTTGAAAAAATTGCGACTTGAGAAGGGGGAGCTGTGATGAGGGGTTTTCTAAGCCTGGTGTTTGTATGCTTTTTTTTAACCAGCGAGGTGTGGGCGATTGATGTGTTGCATTTGAAAACCGGGCAGGAGGTGAGATGTCAAATTTTGAGTATCACGCAAAAGACAATCAATTTTGTGCTCAGTCGTGAAGCTCAACGAGGAAGAGCGCGGCAAGCGAAACGCTCCTTTCCGCTCAGCAAGGTGGATTATATAGATTTTTTCCAATCCAAAAAAGAAGCTGAACTATTAATACAAAAGCCACCTTTCAATCGGCTGGTTTTACAAAAAACATGGAATGCCAAGGGGAGCTATTTGGGCCAACCCCGTTCTAATGCGGGACAAATTGGCTTACTGTATGCCGATGCTCTAAGGTTGGAGGATTCGGTGTATTTTTGGACGCAGGCGATGGAGTTATACACTTTGATTGAAAACAAGGCCTGGGACGAAGCGGTGCGCGATAAAGCCCGCTTGGGTAAAATAAGAGTTTTAGTGCTACAGGGGAAAATCGCCGAGGCGATTCATTCGGCGGAAAACATCATCGTCGAAAATACCGGTGAATCCATGACCGTGGAAGCCAACCTTTTACTGGCTGAAATAAAATTTTGGCAACTGAGGGAATTGCAAAAAGAGAACCCGGTGTGGTACGAAGATGACGAGCTCAAGCCTGTGCGTGATCAACTCTATCACCAAGCGCTCGATCACTACCTGATCCCGTATCTTTTCCACGGCACCGGGGAAGATGCTGCGGTGCGCGGGTTGATGGGAAGTGCAGCTTTGTATGATTTTGTTGAAGACTGGAAACGCAGCAAGGAAGTCCTGCAAGATGTGTTGCGGATCTATGCGCTGTCCCCAATGGCCGCGCAGGCAAAACGCAAATTGGAGGCAATCAATGCCGTCAAAGCAAATTTAAATAATGAAAGAGAAAAAACGATTAATTGAAGGGTTTTACAATGGAGCAATGGTTCTTTGTTGTTTGTTACTGACGACATTGTTATTTGCATCAACTGCGCAGGCGAGTGCGCAAAAAAACAGCGAGGGGGAAGAAACACAAGCCAACAAAGCAGGGGAAACGGCTCAAGCGACAGATCCGGAGCCTGACGAGACCCGTTCGGCCTTGGATGTTTATTCCGAGGGTGGCTGGTTCATGCATGTATTGTTATTGTGTTCGATCGGTACCATCGCGGTGATTGTTTACTGCTTTGTTCAGATCACACCGCGCAAAATGACTCCGCATTCACAAGTAGAGCAGATCAATCACGCGATGGCGGGAAAGGATGTGAGCAGCGCGTATAATTTGTGTCAAGCCAGCCTTAGCAGTTACAGCAATGTGATATCTTCAGCTTTATTAAAAGTAAATTTTGATCGGGACAAAGCAAACAAATCATCGATGGACGAAGCCGCCGGGGAGGTTTTGGATCAAGAAGAACTCAAACAAATGGTATGGGTCAATTACCTTAATGTTTTTGCCACTCTGGCACCGATGATCGGTTTGCTCGGCACGGTTTGGGGAATGATCGAAAGTTTTGACCAACTTGCCAGTGGCAACGCCGAACCTCAGGATTTGGCTGGTGGGATCAAGAAAGCAATGGGAACCACGGCGGGTGGTTTGTTGGTGGGAATTCCGGCGATGTTTTTTTACTTTTATTTCCGCAACAAACTGATGGCAACC
>JAJRVS010000066.1 GCA_024277195.1 Verrucomicrobiota bacterium
AAAACCTGCCTCCATTCCCTGATTCTGATAAATCACTCCGATCTCCGCCTCCACCACGGTTGGATTACCCAAAGAAGAAAGAAATTGATTGCAAGTCATGCGCGCCAGCATTTCACCATCCATCGCTCCTTTTAATTTCAAGATATAAGATCTCGCATACAAATCGAGCACCGTATCACCGATCCACGCCTCGGCACGAACCTGCGGATCACGCGCATTTCTTTTTTCTAGTTTTCCCATTCTATCTCCTTAGTTCTTACTCCTATCTCCCGCCCTTCAAAGCAACTCCATCTGAGCATCATTTCCACCCTCTTTTTCCTTTGCCACAAAACGCACCCCGCTGCCTATCAAACGCACCGCCTTGCCATCACCACGATGCCAGGCTTCAAGCAACAACTCGAAAAAGGCATCCCGTTGCACCACCTTCATCGCACGTTGTGCAGTCGTCACACTGAAGTCATCAAACTTCAATTTCACAAATCCCTCGCGAATATGACGCTCACTATGCCCCTTTTCGTAGTCCGCCTCCAAGTCATCCAACAAATCCACTAAGCGCAGTTCTCCCTGCTCAACATTTTTCACATCTTCGGAAAAAGTCCGCTCATTGCTCACCGATTTGCGCTCCCGGTCCGGATTCACCTTCCGCTGATCAATACCACGACAGAGTTCGTGCAACTGTTGACCAAATTTCCCAAACCGCTGATCCAACTCAACCAAGCTGCGCTGTTGCAAATCCCCACAGGTTTTCAAATCCAAACGATGCAGTTTTTCCGCCGTACGCTTGCCCACTCCCCATATCTTTTCCACCGGCAACTCCTGCATAAACGCCGCCACCTCATCCTGGTAAATCTCAAACTGGCCGTCCGGCTTTTCCCAATCACTGGCGATCTTGGCTAAAAACTTGTTTGGTGCGATGCCCGCCGAAGCCGTCAATCGGGTCGTTTCCTTGATCCGTGCCCGTACCTCTGCTGCCACCGATCCTCCCTCGGAATACAAATGACTCACATCCAGATAGGCTTCGTCCAATGACAAAGGCTCCACCAAATCCGTAAACTCCTCGAATACCCGCCGAATCAGCTGCGAGGTCTCACGATACAATTCAGAATTCACCGGCACCACCACCAGTTGGGGGCATTTGCGCAGCGCCAGGTAGGTCGGCATCGCCGAGTGACACCCAAACTTGCGTGCTTCGTAATTACAAGTCGTCAACACCCCGCGATCCCTACCCCCCACCGCCAAGGGGCGACCCGCCAATTCCGGGCGCTCGCGCATCTCGATCGCCGCATAAAAACAATCCATATCGATGTGCAATATTTTCCTCTCCCTCTCCATAACTACAGCCTAATGCCTACCTTCCTACAGCCTTCTTTCATCGCTGCACAGTATGCCTTCGCTCTAATACATCCTCATCTTGATGGCGTTTGATGCCCTTAAACAAAAATACAATCACCAACAAAGCCATCACCCCCAATGATCCCGAATAGTAGAATAACGTAGTTAAACTTCTCTCTGCCACAGCCCCCGCCATCAAACCCCCAATCACCCGCGAACACCCTCCTACCATCATCGTATAGACCCCTTGTATGGAATTGCGGAACTCATTGCCTGCCAAGCGATTAAAAAACATCACGGGAACCACATACAAGGCCAAAGCTTCGATTCCATGCCCCACCTGAGTGATCAAAACCACCCGAATATCCGGATACACTGCCAACAGCAACATCCGTAAAGACATAAAAAACAGCCCGGCTACCAATATTCCCTTCAATCGAATCCAACGTTGCAAGGTTGGCATCATCAGGGTGAAGCCGATTTCCAGCACCACCCCTATGCTCAAATACAAACCAATCTGCGATGCTTTGATCCCAATCACTTCGGCATAATACAAAGAAATATATCCATAGTAGGCCGTCGAAGCGGCAAAGGCCAATACCAAGCCCAGCGATAAAAACCTGGCTTCCGGCGATACCAAAACCTTCAAAGCAGCTACCGTAGGCAAGCCTTTCTTTTCCCCTTCTGCTACTTCCTCCCCACCCTCTTCATGCCCATCCTCCTCGGCAAGCTCATCTACTTTTACTTTTGGCAAACGAAAACTATTAGCCATGCTCAGCAGACAAAAAACCACCGCACACAATACAATCACCGATGTCGGGCAGTTAAAAAATTCAATCAGAGCATATAGCAATAAACTTGGAACAATGAAACCCGTCGTGCCCCAAACCCTCACCAGCGGATACGATGACACTGGCTTAGCTTGCAAACGACACTGCTCGGCATAGGAAAAATAAAAACCGTCCTGCAAGGGCAACATCGCCACAAAACCCATCCCGTAAAAAAGAAATAAAAGCAAAGTCAACCACACCGCCGTCGAAAAATAGATCGCACTCAATACCACCGCCGTCGTAGTGAAAGCCACCGCAAGGATCCGTCGCGTATCGATACGTTTGTCCGCCAACAGCGTGATTAAAGCCGGCGAAATAACCATCGCCAAACTCATCAAAGCCCCTGACAATCCCACATCAAAAGCCGAAAACCCCTTGTCAGCCGTCAAATACACCGACAGCAAAGGCACTAAACTGCCCATGATCGCGTAAGAAAAAAAATACTGTGCCTTGATTGCCCCCATTCCCTGCCTAGAGTCCACCTTCCACGACATATTGCATGGGATTTTTCAGTGCTTTGTTATACACTTGGCATCTATTCCCTTGCGTAATGTAGTGCAGTGGTCACAGTAAGATCATTAAAGGCGCCCTTAGCTCAGCTGGATAGAGCAACGGATTTCTAATCCGTAGGTCACAGGTTCGAGTCCTGTAGGGCGCGCCACTCCCCCACATCAATCCCCTCAGATTTGACCTTGCTCTCACTACTTTTAAAACTAACAGCAGCAACCTTACCAAACCACCCATGCAAACTTTTTTCAAAAAATACTCTAGCCTGTCATTCCTTCTCGGACTCATCAGCCTCTCTACTCTCCAAGCCGCTGATCCTTTCACTATCGTAGTCCTGCCCGATACCCAGGGCTATTGCGACACCCGCCACAAGCAAGCCGCGCGCACTTGGAAAAACGGGGATCTTCGCCGTTACTTTTTCAAACAAACCGAATGGACACGTGACAACCAAAAACGCCTCAACATTTCTTTTTTAGTTCATGAAGGAGACATCGTGCAAACTGACTACCCTGAAGAATGGGCCATCGCCAAAAAAGCCATGTCCACCCTCGACGGCAAAGTCCCTTACTGCATGTGCCTCGGCAATCACGACATGGGTTATAAAAAAACCGCAGGAAACAAAGATTCCTACACCACAGCAGTCAACCGTAACACTCACTTTAACGATTTTTTCCCACGCGAAAAATATGCCCAACGTTCGGAATTCGGCGGTACCTTTGATGGCAAGCGTCACGATAATTCGTGGTATCATTTCGAATCGGCCAGTATGAAGTTCATGATCGTCGCGCTCGAATGCAAACCC
>JAJRVS010000067.1 GCA_024277195.1 Verrucomicrobiota bacterium
GGCGTTGGGATAAGATGCCAGCTCTAATTTTCCGGTTATACCTCCGGCATGACCTTTGATCGTCAACTCAACCCACCGGCCCACCGGTAAGCCCGAGCTTTGGCGGATCACCAGCAATCGTTCCTCCTGCTCACGTTGCAGGTTTTCGTACCCATCGAGATTTCCGCCGTCAAAATCGAAGATCCCCTGTTGTTTTTCGTTCACATTCGCCATCGATCTATCTTCGTGCTTTACGAATTCAAAAAATAATACCGCCAGCTTCTATTTTTTCGAACCGGCTTCATTGATCGAGCGATCCAATCGAATAATGGTTTCCCCATCTTTCATCAAATCCAGCCTGTCCCGGGCGACCGTTTCGAGGTATTCCCGGTCGTTTTTCAGCAAATCATACTCCTTCTGCAACTGCGCCACCTTGGCGGTCTTTTCAGCGCTGAGTTTTTCAAAATGCTGTGCTTGTTGCTCCAATTGATTGCGTCGTTCGATTTCCGGGATGAACAAACGCAAAGCCGCTGCAATCACGCAAATAAAGATCAAAGCCATAACGACCTTGCTCAAGCGTTGCCAGATATCTGGCCCCACTATTTCCTGCTCTTCCTCTTGGAAAGGCTCACGATCCGGATCATAAAATTCAGTGTCCCGCATAATACAAATTCCCCCGACTCGCTGCTCTAGCAGCAAGCGGGGATAAGTGGTTTAATTTGATTGGTTACGCTTCGAACGGGACAAGGACTTTCACACCCTCATTTTTCCGCCAAAAACGGCTTCTTCGCACAATTCTTCTTCAATTCTCAGCAGTTGATTGTATTTGGCAATCCGGTCGGAGCGGCTCAAGGAACCTGTTTTGATCTGTCCGGCATTGGTCGCCACCGCAATATCAGCAATGGTATTGTCCTCTGTCTCACCCGAACGGTGACTGATCACCGAGGTGTAACTATTTTCCTTAGCCAGCTCAACCGCATCCAAAGTTTCGGTCAGCGAACCGATCTGATTCACTTTCACCAGAATGGAGTTGGCCACTCCCAAGTCGATTCCTTTTTGCAGGAAGTCCACGTTGGTCACAAACAGGTCGTCGCCCACCAATTGGGTATTAGCTCCCATTTTTTCGGTGATGATTTTCCAGCCGTCCCAGTCATTTTCGTCACAGCCGTCCTCAATCGAGATGATCGGGAATTTTTTCTGCAACTCGATGTAATAGTCGATCAACTCAGAGGCCGAACGCTCGGAACCATCTGATTTTGAGAAAACGTATCTGCCTTTTTCTTTATCGTAAAACTCAGAAGAAGCCACGTCCAACGCAATGGCGATGTCATCGCCTACCGAATAACCGGCACCCTCGATCGCTTGGATGATCACTGACAACGCATCTTCGGCAGAATCCAATGCCGGTGCAAAACCACCTTCATCACCCACCGCCGTTGACAAACCACGGTCATGCAAAACTTTTTTCAACTGGTGAAAAACTTCGGTTCCATAACGCAGCGACTCACGAAAAGTCGGTGCGCCTTTGGGCACGATCATAAATTCCTGGAAATCAATCGGTGCATCCGAGTGCGATCCGCCATTGATGATGTTCATCATCGGCACTGGCAATACTTTGGCATTAGGTCCACCGATGTATTTATACAAAGGCAATCCCAAACCCTCGGCAGCTGCGTGTGCGCAAGCCAACGAAACACCGAGAATGGCATTTGCTCCCAAATTTTTCTTATTAGGCGTGCCATCCAACTCCAGCATCAAGGAATCCAAGCCGCCTTGATCGGTCGCATCCATGCCTTCCAGCGCATCACCGATTTTCTCATTCACCGCAGCAACTGCCTTGCAGACGCCTTTTCCAAGATAACGGTCTTTATCCCCATCACGCAGCTCCCAGGCTTCGTGCTCACCTGTGCTTGCTCCACTGGGAACAGCTGCGCGTCCCATCGCGCCACCAGCCAAGGCCACGTCCACCTCTACGGTCGGATTGCCCCGGGAATCAAGGATCTCCCTTGCGTGTATGTCAATTATCGTCGTTTCCATCATTCTTTACTATGGTTAATATGGTTTTTATTTTAGAAATATTCAATATCAAAATTACTTGATCGCAAAAAAAAGAAAAAGCCCAGCAACTCGTTTTGGCGAGTCACTGCAGCCAACTTTCTCCTCACATGCAAATAATCAGTCGCCCTTCTGAGTGGCGTAGGCCTTGATATCCGTAACTTGGTAGTTTTCCAAGGCTCCGCCCGGGCCGGTTGGCAATTGCACCAATTCGTCCACTTTTCTGTTGAGCAGGGTTTTAGCTCTCTCTGACACATAAGACAACACCCCGTTATCCGGATCACTGTCCCAAGCTCCCAGGATCGTATAAGTGACGCTTCCTCCGACAGCTTTGTTATCCAGTGTCACCACCGTGCCGATCGATACCGCCGTTGTATCCACATCGCTGAAATCGCTCTGTTTGGCTACTGACAAATCATGTTCGATGTCATCCTGACGACGCATCAGCACACGTTGATACTCCTTGGCTGACTTGTATTCGAAGTTTTCGCTCAAATCCCCATACTCACGAGCAATTTGGATATCCTTGCGATTTTCGGGGATCTGCTTGTTCACCAAGTCCGCAAATTCCGCTTTTTTCTTGAGATGACTTGCTTCCGATACCACCAACATCGCGTCTTCTTCTTCATCTTCTTTACCAGTGATCAGTTCCTGCACTTCAGGATGAATTTTAACAATCCGCGCCATCAAAGAACGACGATCCAGATCGCGAAACACCGATGACATCATCAAACGGCGAGCGAAGTTACGCACCGTATTCAAATCGCCCGCACGAACCAAATCAGGGATCAAGTCCAAATCATTCAAAAGCACGTCGTGAACCCGGTTGCGACGACCGCTTTCGCCGTGGTCACGCTCCAATACATGAATCAAGCCGGAAGCCAGTTCTGCGCTGAATACTGACTTGGCAGCTCCCTCACGCTCTTTACAGATCCATACCAGCACCTCAGAGCTCAAGCTCCTGCGCGACAAGCCCTTGATCAAATGCGCGTGCAAATAATCTGCTTTTCCTTTTTCAGCCAACAAAGTAGCAATTTCCTGCACCGTTCGTGCATTGGCGTTGGTCAATAAATTAAGAGCTTCCTCAATCCAATCATCACCAAAAGCGTCTGGCAGTTCGGCAATCAAGACTCTTTGACGGCTCACCGAAATCTCTTTGAACAACTCGCCCAAACGGTCCTTTTGCCCAGTCAACAATTCAGCCAGATCAATCGCCCCCTCTTCGGAAGCCAGTTCTTCATGTTTCTCCTGCAAATCACGGCGCACCAGAATCAACTCCACTGCTTGCGGCAGATGCAGCTTCAAAGCTTTGCGTGCAGAATCATCAATATCAGCGATCACCGGCTTCAACTGAGCTACCAGATCATCAAATACCGCTATTTTTTTCAAAATAGCATCGACGCACTTCACTTTTAACTTCAAATCACGAGCAGCCTCATAATCAGCCAACAGCGCATCCGCAGGGCTGAGATCCTCTGCTCGTAGCTCAAGCGGATCATTTCGCTTGCTCGGCACCACAAAACTGTGATCGGCACGCAATTTTCTTTTCGCACCGTCCCACCATTTTGTATAATCGCTTTCCGCCACAATGCTGCCCATGATTAAATTCTCAAGGCCTGCCAGCTTCAGCGTCCCTCCCGAGGATTGTAATGCATCACGCACCAGAGCCACCGGATCGGCTACCGCCATAGCCTTCAGTTCCTCAAGCTGCGAATGGCGCTTGGCCAAAAAATGACCTTCCACGATCGGCTCCAGAGAAGAAGCGGCGAACTTCAGCGCCATGCTGTGACCGAGCTTACCCTCAAAGTCGATAATGATCCTCGATTCCGGTAAATCCCATTTTACAATTTTTCCCACCCCCCAGCTTTTGTGCACACAAAATGCACCCGGTGAAAGTTGGTCAATTTCTTCTGCAACGGCCTGTTCTAATTTACCGTTCGCAACGTGCTTTTCTAAATCTGGATTCATAGCTTTTCTCGAACATAGAAGCAAAGAGCGATGAACCAAGTGAAAAATTAACCTTGCCAATCTTTTATCATTGCGTGTATGATCCCTGTAACATGAAAAAACTACTCTTAGCAACCTTGTGCTTGGGCATTGTATCGATGTCTTATGCCGACATTCAGGCTCCACCTAAAAGCCAATACACGGCTACGCGTAAGCTCAGCAGGGGCATCGCCAACATTCTTTACAGCTGGACAGAGCTTCCAAATACCATCGTTCGCACCCACGAGCGCAAGGGCCAAGCCACTGAAGTGATTGTCTTCGGCATCGTCCGGGGCATCGCCCGCACTGGAGTTCGCCTTGGTTATGGTGCTTACGAAGTGATTAATTTTCAACGTCCGCTCTATAAAGATAGCTTCCGTCCACCTTATACTAGCAAAAAATTTGCTCCTATTTCCGGATACGAAGAGTTTCCTGGCCAGATTGGATTCCTTTCCACGGTCGATTACTCACGTCAGGGCACTTATTAAGCAATCACCCTATTTCCAAAAAACCGCCGGAGTTCAACTCCTGCGGTTTTTTTATGCCCACGGCACAGAAAAAAACTACTCGGCGGGCTTTTCGATCACCGCGTAGGCGTTGTGATTGTGAATTGATTCAAAATTCTCCGCCTCCACCTTATACCAAGTAAGATTTTCCTGCTCGTCGGACAAAGCCGCCACATTCCTCACCAGGTCCTCGACAAAGACAGGGTGATCGTAGGCTCGCTCAGTCACCTCTTTCTCATCAGGACGCTTCAGCAGGCTATACAGTTCGCAACTGGCGCATTTCTCGACCAGGGCAATCAGGTCTTCGATCCACACCGGTTCCTTGAACCTCACCGAAAAAGTCACCTGTCCACGCTGGTTATGAGCACCACGTGCACTGATCGCCTTGGAGCAGGGACAAAGTGTGGTCACCGGCACACAGACCGTAAGCACAAAATCCTGTTCATCCCCCTTGGAATCGATTTCAAAAACCACATCATAATCCATCAAACCCTGCGCCCCCGTCACCGGAGCCGCCTTGCTTAAAAAAAACGGGAACCTGAACTCGATATGAGCGCGCTGAGCGTCGAGTCTGGCCATCAGCTCACTAGGAATGCGTGGCAAGCTCCTGACATCCAGAACCGGCCCGTGAGAGTTCAGCACTTCGACAAAACGGCTCATGTGCGTGCCCTTGTAGTGATGCGGCAAATCAACTGCCAATGACACCGTGGCCACCGTGCTTTGTGTACCGCCGGCCTTTTCCCTCACATCGACGGGAAAGCGCAAGTTTTTCACTCCCACCCGGTCAATCGCCAAATTACGGAAATCCGGCTCATTCTGTGTATCTTTAAGCTCTTCCATGGTTCAATACGGATTCGGGGAAGCTCATCGCTTCCTTGCATAAAATAAAAAATACAAAGGCGTGCCCGCAATCACTGCAGAACACGCCTGAATAAAATGATAATCAGCTGCTTCTCCGGCAAAAAAGCCAGAATAAGCACCCTTAACGCATCAAGTTCAACGCCCGAGCGCGTTTCACTTCGCGTGTGATGCGACGATGCATTTTAGCAGAAACTCCAGTGATCCTGCGTCCGTAGATCTTGCCGCTTTCACTCACGAACTTCGACAGATACTCAGGATTGAGGTGATTGATATTCTCTACTGGAATATCCAGACGGCGACGAGGCATCTTACGATTTGCCCGACGCAAGTTCATTGCTCTTTCTTTAGTTTTTGGTCCCACCATGACGATTATTTCCTTAATTCAGTGTTTCGAATTTTTTTTACCCAGATAGCCCTACTTTAGCGTTTTTCACGATGCAAAGTGCGGCGTTTCAAAAAAGGATTAAATTTGACCTTCTCAAGACGACCTGGTGTTCTCAGGCTCTTTTTGTTTCGAGTGGTCACATACATTGATCTCGGCTTGCCCTCTTCTTTGGCTTCCGTGCATTCTAGAATAATTACATCGCGTGGCATAACTTATTTACTTTAAATTGTTTATATAAAATCTACCGGATCAACTTTTAGCGTTATCTCCAGCTATTGTCCCTATCATTTTCAACGAGAAGCCGGTTTAGAAGCATCCTTCGTCACCCCTTCCGCATCACTATTCCCAAACAAAGGTCCGACGGGCTGGCGAACTTGCCCCTGTTCTTCCTGCTTTTCAAGTTCTTCCTGACAAGCAACGGTAAATCGTGCAAAAGGAATCGCCTGAAGACGTGCCTGAGGGATCTTTCCACCAGACATTTCGCACAAGCCATAGACGCCTTTTTGGACTCTGGCAATCGCTTCTTCGATTTCGTGAAAAGCATCCTGCTCCTGCGATAACAGATTCAAAGCAAAATCGCGGTCATACGAATCGCTGCCCGCATCGGCCTGGTGCATCCCAAACGCAGAAGAATCTCCTCCACTGGCGGGGGCGCGCAAATTGTCTTTTGTCATGCCGCTCATTTGACCGATCAAATCATCACGCAAGGCCAACAATTTTTCCTGTTGCTGCCTTACAAATGGCGACAAACGTAGCTTTTTATTGATACTCGTAGCCAATTTCTTTTTCTTGGCTGCTGCTGCTTCAGCTACCGCTTGAACCCGAATCGCCGCAGCTTCGCGCTCTGCCTGCAGACGAGCCGCTTTTCTTTCAGCGATCTGCTTGGGAGTCATTTTTTTGCGTGCCGTCTTTTTTTTCTTCGGCGCAGCCTTCTTCTTCTTTTTCGCCACTGCCTTTTCCTTTGGCTCAACGACTTTTTTCACTGCAGCTTTTTTCTTTGGCTCAGCTGCCTTTTTCGCAGCAGTTTTTTTCTTCGTCACCACTTTTTTCTTCGCAGTGACTTTATTTTTAGCTGTAACTTTTTTCTTTGCCACCGTTTTTTTCACCGTCGTCGTTTTCTTCACAGCGACTTTCTTCTTCGCTATAGCTTTCTTTTTCGCCGGTGCCGTTTTCTTCACCACAATTTTTTTCTTCACCACTGCTTTTTTAGCAGGAGCCTTTTTCTTAGCTGTCTTTTTTTTCGAGGGCATGGATATAAGATTGGCCAAATATTAAAAATAAACGCTTCATTTGCGTTTTTCCCGCTTCACAAAAGCCTTTTAAATGAATGCTTCCGGAACAGGGACGCACTAAATAGATGCTTTTACAAAAAGCCGCAAGGGGAAAAATCGCCCCTTATCCAGCCAAAGGGATCGAAAGACCGTCAAATGGCCAGATTTTGGGAATCATCCAACTCGCCACGATCCACAACAATACCGCCAGCGGAAGGCCTGCACGGGTGAAATCCGTAAACTTATACCCCCCGGCTCCATACACATAAGTATTGGTCTGATAACCGATAGGAGTCACAAAACTCGCGCTCGAAGCAAACATCACCGCCACCACAAAAGGTCGCGCGTCCACCCCTAGTTGGGAGGCCACCCCGATCGCAACCGGTGTCAATAAAGCCGCTACCGCGTTATTACTGATCATTTCCGTCAACACCGCTGACAACAAATACATCACAACCAGCATCACATGAGGACCGTAATCCCCAAAAACATCCACCGCTTTATAAGCAAAAATCCGCGCTAAATCCGTCTCTTTCAGAGCCATGCCCAGCCCCAACATACCAAAAATCATGAAAATCACCTTCCACTCCACCGCGTCATAAGCTTCTGCAGGGTCGATACAACGACTGAGCAAAGCAATCAAAACCGCCGCCATCGCCAAAATCGGGATCAAAGCTGGATTCAAAGCCCCCCCGATCATGAAAAGCAACAAGGCCCCCAGAGCGATCGGCGCTTTGGATCGCCGCAGAGGCTGGTCGGTCGGTTTACTCAGATTGATAAAATCCTTTTCCGCAAACAACTCCTTCATCCTCACCGCCGGCCCCTCCATCAGCAAAGTGTCGCCAAATTCGAGTTTCACCGCATGGAAACGTTCTTTCAGATTTTCACCGCGCCGATGCACCGCCAGAATCAAAGCCCCAAAACGCTGGCGAAAATTCAACTCGCTGAGACTTTTCCCCACCAATCGCGACTCCGGCCCGACGATGCCCTCCATCAATACCGCCGATTCTGTCTTCACATAGTCCAGGCCCAATTCGGATTTAGGCAACAAATCGAGCCCCTGCGTGGCGCTGATCTCCATCACTCCGGAAGCCCGTGTTTTCAGCAACAACTGGTCACCCTCCTCGAACACCATTTCATTAAGCGGCGTATTGACCCGCGCCCCTCCTCGCACCACTTCAATCACCCGGATATTGCGCATTTTGGCCAATGCGGTCTCAGTGAAACGACGATCTACCAAGGGGGAAGACTCACTCACATAAGCCTGGGTTAAAAATTCGCGCCCCTCCTCGGCGTCAAACAAAGTGGATAAAGTCACCCGGTCCGGCAACAGCTTGCGCCCGAAAGTCAGCAAATAAACCAAAGTCACCACCACAAAAATCAAACCCAAACCACTAATCTCAAACATACCAAAAGGGCGCATGCCCTCATCGGCCGCTATGCCGGACGCGATCAAATTAGTCGATGTTCCGATAATCGTACACGTTCCACCGACAATCGCCGCATAAGACAAAGGAATCAGCAAACGTGACGCCTTGAGGTCAAATTTGCGGCAATGCCGCAGCACCAGAGGCAGAAACACCACTACCACCGGCGTATTGTTCACAAAAGCCGACAAAAAAGCCACCATCACGGCTAAAACCAACAACACCCGAAATTCCCCCGGCCCGGCGATTTTTTCAAACAAACCCGCCAAAGCCTCAATCAAACCCGTGCGCTCTAGAGCTGCGCTCAGAATAAACATCGCCGCCACCGTGATCGGTGCACTGCTGCCGAATATCGACAAAGCGTGATCGCTGTCCATCACCCCCAGCAAAACGAGAAAAATAAAACCACCCATCGCCACCAAATCGGGAGGGAACCATTCCTTCACAAACGCGACAAAAACGGCGATCACCACCAGTCCGGTCACTATCTGTTTCCACAATTCGACGTCCATTTTTACTAATCAGGGGGATTATCTATATTTTTTGACAGGAAAATTTGATTTACCCGTCCAAATATCACATACAGGGCTATCTTCTCATTGAAGCTGAGAAAATAAAAATCTATTCTATACTGTTTTCAAAAAAATAGTCACCACCCATTTTATCCCATGCCTACCCTTGCTATCGCCCTCGGTTCCCTCGTTCTTTATTTAGTGGCCTACCACACCTACGGAAGATGGCTCGCCCGCAAAATTTTCAAGCTCGACCCGGACGCCATCGTGCCCAGTGTCGCCCTCAATGATGACAAGGATTTTGTGCCTACCGACAAATCGATCATCTTTGGTCACCACTTCACCTCCATCGCCGGCACCGGCCCGATCGTCGGCCCCGCGCTCGCGGTGATCTGGGGATGGGTGCCCGC
Organism: Verrucomicrobiota bacterium; assembly: GCA_024277195.1. Classification (GTDB taxonomy): domain Bacteria; phylum Verrucomicrobiota; class Verrucomicrobiia; order Verrucomicrobiales; family DEV007; genus JAADHD01. The sequence goes on from JAJRVS010000067.1 coordinate 9,393, forward strand.
CTTGCTATGGGTATTGTTTGGTTCGGTGCTGATCGGTGCGGTTCATGATTTCGGTTCACTGGTGGTCTCGATGCGCAACCGGGGACAAACCGTCGGCGACATTGCCGGGCGCGTTCTCACTCCGCGCACCCGTGTGCTTTTTCTCTCCATCCTGTTCATGGCGCTGACCATTGTGCTGGCTATTTTTGGCCTGGTGATCGCTGCCGTTTTCAAAGAATACCCCGCATCGATTTTCCCTTGCCTGGTGCAAATCCCCATCGCGGTGGTCATCGGCACCATGCTGCACCGTCGCGGAGTCAACATCCTCACCCCCTCCCTGCTCGCTCTAGGCGTGATGTATCTTACGGTCTATTACGGCAACCAAGGCTTCCTTCATGCTTTTAATACCACACTGGCATCCTGGTCCATCATCACTTGGTGCACCGTCTTACTGATTTATTCTTACGTTGCATCGGTGCTGCCCGTCTGGTCGCTGCTGCAGCCGCGTGACTACATCAACAGCCTGCAGTTGCTCAGCGCACTCGGCCTGGTCGTCATCGGTCTGGTCGTCGCCGCCATCAGCGGCGGAGCGCCACTGCCCGAAACAGGCGAATCCATGCCACTCGAAATTGTCGCACCCGCTTTCAATCTGCACCCGCAGGGAGCCCCCTTCATCTTCCCCTTTCTCTTCATCACCATCGCCTGCGGTGCCATCAGTGGATTTCACTGTCTTGTCTCCAGCGGCACCTCCAGCAAACAGATCAAATGTGAAACCGATGCCCAATTTGTCGGTTATGGCTCCATGCTCACCGAAGGTTTCCTCGCCGTGTTGGTCATCCTCGCCTGCGTCGCCGGCCTTGGTCTCGGCAGCTCCAACCCCGATCCCGATAGCAGCACCACTATTCTCACCGGAGCCGATGCTTATGCCGCCCGCTATTCCTCATGGGGTGCCTCCAGCGGCTTGATCGCCAAAGTCGGGGCTTTTGTCGAAGGCTCCGCCAATTTCCTCAAAGCCCTCGGTCTTCCCAGTGGATTTGCCGTCGCTCTGATGGGAGTTTTTGTCGCCTCTTTTGCCGCCACCACCCTCGACACCGCCTGCCGCTTGCAGCGTTATGTCGTTCAAGAATTAGCTGCCACCTTTGTTGCTAAAGGCGACCAGAAAAAATCTCCAAGCACCGCTTTTAACCCATTCCGCTGGCTGACCAACAAGCACGGAGCAACTATCTTTGCCATTGTCATCGCCGGCCTCATCGCCGCCCTGCCCGCGCCTGGTAAAGAGTGGACAATGGAAAATGCCGGCAAAGGTGGCCTCATCCTCTGGCCTCTTTTTGGTGTCACCAACCAGTTGCTCGGCGGCCTCGCTTTTCTGGTCATCACCTTCTGGATGTGGCGACGCAACCTGCCTATCTGGTTCATCGCCCTGCCCACCGTATTCATGCTGATCCTGCCCGCCGTCGGACTCAGCCTGCAATTATTCAGTGCAAGCGGTTGGATTGCCAAAGAAAACTGGCTGCTGACCGGCATCGGTTTTGCCACCCTGGCGCTCGAAATCTGGATGCTGATCGAAGCCTTCATCGCTTTCCCCAAAGCCAAAGGCGTGCTCGAACCCGAGTTGCCACCGCTGCCAAGCAGCGGCATCAACAACGAAGGCGGCAGATCCTGTTAAAATAAACTTCACCCGCGCAGTGCTTCGTGCATCGTCTGTGACAACTCCTCTACCGCGTAAGGTTTAGGCAGCACCCCCACATAACCCTGATTCAACAGTTGATTCTCCGCACCATCATCAAACCATCCGCTGGTCGCGATCACCCGTGCACTTCCGTCCATCCGGCGAATCTCATCCTTGACCTCTTCACCATCCAACCCGCCCGGCAAAGTCATATCCAACAACACCGCTGAAACCGGCTCCGCCGTACGCGCATGTTGACGATACAAATCGATCGCCTCTTGCCCATCCGCCGCCGCAATCGTCCGATAACCTAACTTCTCAAGCAAGCGTTGTGCCGATTGCCGCACCGCATCCTGATCGTCCACCACCAACACACAGCCCTGACCGGAAATCACCTGCTCTTTGCGTCCCTCCTCTCTCCTAGCGGTTGACTCCACCCCCGAAGCTCTCTCTTTTTCAGCACAACAAGCCGGTAAGTAAACCTTGAACTCCGTGCCCGCATTAAGGCTCGACTCCACCGTGATCGTTCCTCCGTGCCGCTGCACAATCGCCAGGCAAGTCGCCAAACCAATTCCCGTGCCAGTCTTTTTAGTCGTGAAATAGGGTTCGAAAATCTTCTCCAGATTTTCCTCCGCAATACCACAGCCTCGATCCCTAACCGTCGTCAAAACGTAACGCCCCGCCGCCAACCCAGCCACACCCTCTTCGTCAAGCTCCACATTACCTATATTCGCCTGCACCACTCCACCGTCCGGCATCGCCTGACAGGCATTGATCATCAAATTACTCATCACCTGACGCAACTGACGCTCGTCCGCCTCCACCCCCCAAATCCCTTCCGGAATATTCAATTCACTGCGAACCAGTGATCCCATCATCACCAGCTTGACCACCTTTTGAAGCAATTTGCCCGGCCGCACCACTTTCACCAGTGGCGTGCGCCCCTTGGTGAAATCCAAAATCTGCTGCGCCAAAGACTGCGCATTGTCGCAAGCCTCAAGCGAGTCATCAATGCGCTGACGAATCTCCGTGCCCTCCTGCGTTTCCAACCGGGTCAGCGAAAGATTCGACGTGATCGCCGTCAGCTCATTGTTAAAATCGTGCGCGATTCCCCCCGCCAACATCGCCAGCGACTCCACCCGACTCTGCTCCAAACTTTCCTCCAGCACTTGCTCGGCATCATTGCTTCGGGCTTGCTCTTCGTCCGCCTCGCTCGAAGTTGGAAGCTCGGCAGCGATTGATTCGAGCGCCACGGGCTCTACCGATACCACTGGCACCGGACACAAAGTCAGCACAAAACTCAGAGGCTGCCCCGAGTCATCACTCAAACCACAAACCGTCCAACGAAAAAGCTCCCGTGCCCCACCTTTCGCCACCACATCCTTCTCCATCTCAAAAGTCCGCCCCGCTTTCATCACCGCCTGCAAACGAGTCAGCAAATGAGCCAAATTATCCGGGTCATAAACCACCCCCAGCAGCTGTCCGGTCAATTCTGCCGGATGATAACCCGTCAACAATCCCGCCGCCCGATTAGCGTATATAATCCGTGGCCCCAGCACATTGCTGGAAAAACCCGCGTCAACGATCAGCACCCCCTCGCCAATCTGCTTCATAGCCTGGCGGAGATGATGATTGATTGATCTGATCTGCTCAAGCTCTTCCTCCTCCATCAACGCCTATCCTTGTGAATTCACCAAAAGTTTAGTGATAGCCTAAAAATTTTGTTAAGGGAAGTTAATAATCATAAAATTTGCCCCTGGCAGCCCCATCGTGACATCATCCGAAAAAATACTCACTGCTGCGGCAACAACAGGCCGCGCGCCAGCTCTCCTTTTTCCAGATCCGCATAAGCCTCGTTGATCTGGCTCAACGGATAAGTCTTGGTCAGCAATTTTTCCAAATCCAGCTTCCCCTCCCGCTCCAATTCGATCAACCGTAACAAATCAATCCGCGGCCGGGTCGATCCGTAAATCGAACCTTTCAGGGTTTTTTACGCATAAACCAATTGATTCACATTGATCTGAGCCCGCGCTTCAGGAGAAGCGATTCCCAGAATCACACAAACCCCGCCCTTGCGGGTCGAATCGTAAGCTTGCTCGATCGGCTTGGGCAGGCCGATCGCCTCAAACGCATAATCCACCCCCAGCCCGCCGGTAAGATCCTTGATCGCCTCAACAGGATCACCTTCCAAAACATTCACCAGCTCCGTCGCCCCCATATCTTCAGCATAGGCTAGCTTAGATGGTAGCGTATCAATAGCGATCACCTTGGACGCTCCCACCATCTTCGCCGCTTTCACCACGTTAAGCCCAATGCCGCCACATCCGAATACCGCCACACTGCTGCCCACCTTCACTTCAGCCGCATTAAAAACCGCACCCATACCCGTGATCACCCCGCAACCAATCAAGGCCGCTTTTTTCAAACAGAAATCCTTGGGGATCTTCACCACCGCGCCTTCCGGCATTGTCGAACATTCGGAAAAAGTCGACACCCCGGCGTAGTGCAAAATAGACTGCCCTTTTGAATTGCGGAAGCGTGTCTGTCCGTCCGGCATCAAGCCGGTAAAACGCATCGCCGTGCCCACATCACACAAGGCCGGACGACCACCCAGGCAATATTCACAACGCCCGCATGACATACGCCAAATAGGAATCACATGATCCCCCGGCTTCACCGTCGTCACCCCCTCACCGACGTCTTCAATCACCCCGCTGCCTTCGTGGCCAAGAATAATCGGCATCTTCATCGGTTGATCGCCCTTCATCACATGCAGATCGCTGTGACACACCCCTGCCGCTTCGATCCGCACCCGCACTTCTCCCCGCTGTGGCGGTAAAACTTCCACCTGTTCCAATTGCAAAGGGTCTCCAGGGTTATACAAAACAGCAGCAGTTACTTTCATAATATAAAGGTTAACAATTAATCCTAATAATCCAATGGCATGAATCTACACGATTATCTGAAAAAAAATCAATATTCTTTATCATTCGATGAATAAATCTCCAGCCCTCCCGTCGAACTCTATGAACCTATTAACTCAACTAAAATGAAAACCAAAACGCTAACAATCATAACGACAATGCTGGTGACGATTTTCACCTTTGTCGCTTTTCCTCAAACCTCCCAAGCCGGACATAGTGTCCATCGGCGCATCCATCACACCTGCCTCACTTGCCACAGCCCGGTTTATTCCTATCGCAGCATTTCCCACTACAACTCCCATGGGCATCCCTTTTATCGCTGGAGCATCCGTTCACATTCGCACCACTCGTCAGGTCATGGTTACGGATACGGAGGAGGATACGGGCATGGGGGCGGCCATGGTTACGGTCACGGATATAGCCATGGCTACGGTCACAGTTACGGCCACGGATACAATCGCCACCGTCCCCGGGTCGGATTCAGCTTCTCCTTTGGCCATCATTAAAACCTAAAAATTTCTCCCCAACTCAGAACCACTGGACAGCCGCTTCCTCAATGGAGCGGCTGTTCATTTTACCGCTTCGTTCGCATATTCATCCTGCAATTGGGAAATATCCTCCGCCTTCAATTGATCATCATGGATCACCAAACGGTATCTCAAAACCACTTCTTTTCCTTTTGGCAATAAAACCGGCTTATTACCCGGCCAACGCGGATTCTGCTGAGCCCCCATCCTCAACAGCCACTTTTGTGGAAAAATAGGCAGCGAAGGATGACACAAAATTGTCAAACCACTCTTCCCCTCACTTGTCAGACTACCCGACATATCCATCCACTCTCCACCCTCGATCGCCAGACGCTGCGGCTTCACCACCCCGGCATCACCAATGAACACCATGTCCTTGGGACGATGCATGCGAACTGAAAAACCTCCGTAACCTTTTTCATCCAACGAACCCGCCATCCGCACCTCGTCCAGCAACGCCTTTAAGCGGATTTCGAAATCCACTAAGCGGTAATGTTCTCGCCGAGTCCCCACACGAACTGTCGTGATCTCCTCCACCATCGCTTTCATCTCCCCTTTTTCATCCACCACTTTTGGCGATTTCCACAACCATCGGGTTTTTACTCCTCCCACATTGGCTTTGCCCTTCACCACCTTGGCCTCTTGCAAGTCCCATTCAAAATCGTCACACACCCAATTATCCCCTGCGTATTCACCACCCACCGTCAAGGTGTGCCAAGCCCAGAACACCCCGCGATGGTGCAAGTGATCCTTGGGAAAGTCTTCTGTCAAAATCTCTCCACCCAGCGAATACAGCGGATGCACATAATTCGCCCGCTTGAATTTTCCATCCTGCGATTTTGCTTTGATCTGATAAAATAAAACCGGGCGGCCTTTTTCACTGATTGCAAAACCTTCTTCACTTTTTTTCACCTCCACTCCATCATCCGCTATCACCATAGAGAGCCAAGCAAAAGACAAAAACAACATCCATAGCCATTGGGAAAATTTCATGTCGAAAAATAACCGCTACCTTTGATTTTGCCAGCTTTGATTAAATCTGTTAATCCCAATTGATTTTGATACCCTACTACTGCCCATGAAACCTGCCTCACCCGCCAACTCGAAGATCCGCACCGCTGCCGTGCAAATGCGCTTTGCCACCAGCATCGAAAAAAATACCGCCAAAATCTTGCGAGCCACCGCTCAAGCCAAACGACGTCGCGCCGACGTCGTTCTATTTCCCGAATGCGCCACCACCGGCTACAACACTGATTTTTCATCACTCAAAGCCCGAGACATCCGCAATGCCCTGCGAACCATCAGCGATATCGCCGCTCAACACCGGATCAATCTGCTCATCGGCAGCCCCTTGTTTTGCCAAGGCAAACTCTACAATGCCCTGATCGCTTTTGACCGCACTGGCAAGCCGCTGCACGCCTACGCCAAAAACCAACTCACCCCCGCCGACACCGCTCACTTCAGTCCAGGCAATGCCTTGGCTCTTTTCCAGCTCGACGGCATAAACGTCACCGCCATCATCTGCCACGAACGCCGTTACCCCGAACTCGTTCGCATCCCCGTCATGGCCGGAGCTCAAGTCATTTTCCATCCTAACGCCGGCCTCGATTCCCAATCTGTCAGTCGAAAAAAACATAAAGGCAAAGA
>JAJRVS010000068.1 GCA_024277195.1 Verrucomicrobiota bacterium
ATCAACGCTTTTGGTGGGGCTTGGAGAGGAGATGATGTTTCGAGGCATCGTTTTGAAGGTGATGCGGGCAGGAGGGACGAGAACAGAGCTGAAAGCTGCGTTGTGGACGGCTCTGATTTTTGGAGGAGTACACATGAGCAACCTGTTTACAGAAGGGCCCGCGGCGTTTCTGCAGGCAGTCATTGTTTCGGTGACGGCAATTTTTTTCTATGTGATGCGGCGTGCCTCGGGTGGGCTGTGGGTTCCGATTATTTTGCACGCAGGCTGGGACTTCAGTTTGTTCTCTGCGAATTTAGGAGTTGATCCTACTCCCTATCCTTTGGTGGGCGTGGCGATGCTGACGAATGTCATCTTGCTGATCATCGTATTGGTGAAGTGGAGAAGTATCTGGCCTGCTGAGCCTGAGAAATCGGTAGAGGGCTAGTTGGAGACCGCTTGCTCCAAAATCTTTGATGGAGTGCTTTCACGCCATCAAAGAAACTAAACGTGGCGATTATTTTGCGCGTTTTTGGATTTCTTTTTTGAGGAAATCGACATTCATCTTGGCGCGTTGCAGATCCTCGTCGTCATCTTTGAGTTTTTTCTGGCGAATCGACAGGCATTGATTGGCATAAGCCAGTGATTTCTCAAAATCTTCCAGATTGATATAGATCGAGGCAATGGCTTCGTAGGTATTCGCCAAGGGCAGACTCTCGTTGTCATTACTGTTGAGGTAAATTTCAACCGCCTTTTTCATGTAAAGAATCGCGGTGGGGTGTTGTTTGTACATGTAGTAGCGGTTGCCAGTGTAAAAGTAAAGCTGCGCCAGCTCGGGGTCATCTTCCTTGCGTAGCTTCATTTCCACCTTCAATGACCAAAGTGCGTATTCGATACTAGAATCAAGGTTGCCTGCTTTGGTATGGGCTTTGGACACCGCTAGATAAGCTGCCGCGGATTGCTTGGAAAACTGACCGTATTTTTCAAGATCAGCTTCAAGAGTTTTGCTCGCTTTTTCCAAATCGACTTTAGCTTCAGCCATATCTTTGGCATTGCGGGCTTTGGCAGCGGCTTCCACCTTAGCGTCCTCTACGGCTGGAGTTTGTGCGTATCCACTGATGCTCGTTATGCTGATGAACAGCGCAGCAATAGGCAGCGCGGACGGAAGTAAGCTCAGCAAGGAGCAGGATGGTTTTTGATTAGCTTTCTGTGTTTTCATAAAATTATTGTAAGTTCATGTTTACAAAATGGATCACTAATATCAATCGAAATAGTGAAAAATGATAGTCGCCCACGAGCCGAGCTGAACGAGGTGGCTGGAGGGCGCTGTCCGTGTAAAAGCTCAATATCTTGCTCATGTGAACATTGCTTTTAGCTGGAAGGTGAAAGATAGTGTGACCGAAGCTATGAGCTTTTGAACTGATGATTAACCTATTGCCCCACCCTTCCAGTTTACTGATTCTGCTACATTTGTTTGTGGTGGTGGGGTTCAGCCTGCGGGTGATCATGCAGCGACCGGCTACGGGAGTGGCCTTGGCTTGGTTGTTTTTTATTGCCGCCATTCCTCTAGCGGGTTGCATCAGCTATCTTTTGATTGGCGAAAAACGGATTCCACTCGAACGCAAACAACGCCTAGCTCGTCTGCGCGAATCTTATGCTAGCTTGGTAGAAGTGCTGAGCAAAGAGAAGCTGAGCGCGGTGGATTGGAGCCGCCATTCACAGCGAGCTAGGGAGATGGATCGCATGGGGCGGTATTTGGTGGGTTTGCCCACGGTCAGCGGCAGCACGGGGAGGATGTTTTCCGAGACTGAGTTGAGTTTGCAGGGGATAGCGGACGATGTGGATGCTGCTGCTTACAGCGTATTGATGGAGTTCTATATTTGGAGTGAAGGAGGGCTGGCAGATGACGTTCTTGATGCGGTGATCCGTGCGGCGCAGCGGGGGGTGGTGTGTCGTTTGCTGATCGATGAGCTGGGGGCATCAGCGTGGTGGAAAAAAAGCAAGCAACCGGGACAGTTGCGCGCAGCGGGGGTTCATTTGCAAGCGGCTCTGCCAGTAGGGGTCTTGCGCACGATTTTCGGTCGTAATGATGTGCGCCTGCACCGCAAAATCGTCATCATTGATGGTGAAATCGCTTGGACGGGAAGCATGAACATGGTCGATCCGCGTTATTTCAAACAGGACGCCCATGTGGGTGAGTGGGTGGATGCCATGATGCGAGTGGAGGGGGCGATTGTCACTCCGCTGGCTTTGACGATGATAGGGGACTGGACTTTGGAGACGGGGGAGAGCGTGCAGGAGATTGCGGTGGAAGCCAACATCGGAGTGACGGCGGCACTAAAAGGCGGAGACAGTGATGCTCAAATTGTGCCATCGGGGCCAGGTCAAACGGATGACGGTTTGTTACAGATGTTGTTGGCGACGATTGGTTCGGCGCGTGAGGAACTGATCTTGACGACTCCCTATTTTGTCCCAGATGATTCGCTTCTACGTGCGATGCGAGGTGCCGCTGCTCGCGGTGTGGCAGTTTCGATGATTGTTCCTGAAAAGGTGGATTCTCTGCTCACCCGTTATGCCAGTCGTTCGTTTTACGATGAGTTGATGGATTGCGGGGTGAAGATCTACCTTTATCGCAAAGGCTTGTTGCACACCAAATCGATCACGGCAGACCGTCGAATTTCGATGTTTGGCACTGTTAATCTGGACATGCGCTCCTTGTGGATCAACTATGAGGTGGCGGCATTTGTGTATGGTGGAGAGTTTGGCGAGCAGTTGCAAAAATTACAACAGTCTTACATCGATGACTCAGATCTGTTGATTGCGGAAGAATGGGCAAAGCGCTCGGATTGGCAGCGTTTCCTTGAGAATGCCTTCCGCCTCACTAGCCCGGTATTGTGACTGCTCTGTCTCTCATGATTGTGAGATTGACGCAAAAAAAAACGGCGATGCTTAGCATCGCCGTTTTGGGTGAAGTTGTGTGTGTAGAATAGGTTTATTTCACCAATTGAACTTCACTCGGACGCCAGGTTTTTTCTATCCAAGGTTTGAGTGG
>JAJRVS010000069.1 GCA_024277195.1 Verrucomicrobiota bacterium
ATTCTTCCCACCCTGGACCTTTATCTCCAAAGGATCAGGTGATCATGGATTTGTTCTGGATGCCGGTGGGGGAGCCTTATGCGATCAGTGAAACGCTTTCTACTGCGGGTAAGATCAATATGAACTATCAAATTCTACCTTTCTCTTATATCAAACGCGCTACCGGTTTGTATGGGGTGTTCAAATCCGAGGTGATGATGACGGTGCCCAACAAACATGCCAGGGATTACAAATCGGGACAGGGACGTGGTTTTGGTTATCACTGGAAATACAACCCTTATGGAGGAACGTTGCAGCAGAAGAGCATGCGGACTTTCATCGTGGCTGATAAAACGTTGCAGCAGTTTGAGACAGAAAAATTTGATAAAAACCAGATCTTTAAATCGGCTACAGAGATTTGCGATATTTTTCTTATTCCTCAGGACATTGGTGAGGCATCCGGTTTTAGCAATCAAGCGGGCACTTATACCCCGACGGTGGGGCAAATGCGCAGTGGCAAATACAGCCGGGATCATGCAGTGGTGGGTGACAATGGTCGCGAGCGACCTTACGCGGATATTTATCCTCGCCTGACCACCAAGTCGAATACCTTCAAAGTGCATTTTCGAGCCCAGGTTTTGAAAAAAGCCAAAGATCGTCCACAGGGCGAATGGGACCCAGAGTATGACCAACCGGTGGGTGAGTACCGCGGGTCAACGGTGATCGAACGATACATCGACCCCAATGATAAGGATGTGCCGGATTATGCTACTACCTCCAACGCGCAGGCGATTGATCGTTTTTATCGATACCGGGTATTGAATACTCGTCGTTTTGCACCTTAAATTGAAAGGAAAGCTGACTATGAATGCGAAAACAATATTGAATAGTAAAGAAAACTCTCCAGGATCTTATGGTCGACGTGCGGGTTTCAGTTTGATCGAAGTGACGGTGTCGATTGCGATCACGGCAGTGGCTTTGGTTTCTTTGATGGGCATGTTGCCTGCCGGAATGAAAACCATGCGCGAAGCGGCTGACCGTGCGGTGGAGACACGGATCCATCAGCAGGTTCTCAGTGAGCTGCAGTTGGTAAAATGGACATCCCGTTTTCAATTTGACTATAGAATGTCAGGTAGTCCTGGGGTTCGATTTTACGATGATCAGGGCATCCAGATATACAAAAACGGGTCGAACGCAATGTCGGACGATGAATTTGACCGCAGTCATGTTTACACCGCTAGGATCAATGTGCCGAGCAGGGGGCAGGCCTTGCCGCAGAGCATCAGTGGGGGCAGTTATGCGGGAACCTTCGTGCCAGCTTCGATGACTCCTGATCCTAGTCTGCAGCTGGTGATTGTCGAGATTACCAGCGTGATTGATGAAGCTTTTGAAACTTCCTCAGGTTTTGATGATACTAAGTTTTTAAAAACCATCCGAACCTTTCAGGCAACGATTACGAAGCTGGGGAAGGACTTCGGGTCTTGAGTTGTAGGAAAATTTTGTTATGCGTATGAAACATTCAAAAAAGACAGAGCCGAAACAAAATGTAGCCTCGGCGTTCACTTTAGCTGAATTGCTGGTATCGATGACGGTGCTTTCCATTCTGCTGTTGATGCTGACTCAGCTGCTGACTCAGGTTCAACGGACTTGGACCTATTCCGAGGCCCGTATTTCACAGTTCAGGGAGGCGCGGGTGGCTTTTGACATCATTACCAAGAATTTGTCCCAAGCGACGCTGCATACCTACTTGGATTATGAGCGGGATAAAAACAATCAGGTGACCAAATACAAAAGGCAGTCGGAGTTGCATTTCAAGACCATGCAGGCGAGTGAACTGGGGCCAAACAAACCCGTGCATGCCATTTTTTTCCAAGCTCCACTGGGGACTTCCGATATTTATCAGAATTTGGGGAATTTGTTTAATGCCCGCGGTTATTATGTCGAGTATGGCAGTGATGTGCGTTTTAAGCCTCCGTTTATCCAAGCCGATCCAAAGTACCGTTTTCGCTTGATGGAGTATCTGCCGCCGGCAGAGAAAAACCAGATTTATGTGGACGGGGATAAAGAGCGTTTGGCTAGTCCGAATGGCGTGGCGGTTTATGACGAATGGTATAAATATGAATTGCCCACCTACAGTCATCCTTTGGCGGAGAATGTGATTGGTCTGATTGCTTCTCCGCGGGAGGCCTTGACCAACCCCGGCCAGCAAAACCAGACTTACAGTAGTATCGCGCCGAATTATGCTTATGATTCTAATGAGCAGAATGCCAATTTTGCTTTGTATGTGCAGCAAGTGCCTCCTTTGATAAAGGTGACGATGGTGGCGATTGATGAAACTTCGGCGGTTCGTTTGGAGGATCAGGGAGATGGTGGTGCAAGTATGCCTACCTTGATTCCGGGTAGTTTTTTTAAATCCACCCAGCAATATGAGAATGATATTGCGAAGCTCAAAACGGAGTTGAATAGCAGGAAGATAAATTTCAAGATTTTCAGCACGACGGTTGCCATTCGCAGTTCTAAATGGAGCACGGAAGCTACGCGATAGCGGTGGTCCGGTGAATGACGGGAATAAGTGAGTGAAAAAGCAGTGATGAAACATTCGAGTGAATTTAGAGGCAATATTCTATGAATACAAAAGCTAGTGAAGTGGGTGGCAGAGGTCGACAAAGACGGCAGGGGCGTCAATCTGCCTTTACCTTGATGGAGATGTTGGTGGTGATCACCGTGATCGGGGTGTTGTTCGCTTTTTCAGCGCCACAACTGTTCAGTTTGTTGCAGTCGAGTAGTTTGACTTCGGCGGGAAGTTTGATGCGTAACAAGTTGAGTCAGGCGCAGCAGATGGCTTTGTCGAAAAACATTGATGTCGAGGTGCGGTTTTTTAAATTTTCGGATGACTTGCAAGCCCAGGTGGAAGATGAAATCCGGGGATTTCAGTTTTTTCAATACGACGAAGAAGGCATAGCTAATCCTGTTAGTCAGTTTTTTCGGGTGCAGGCTCCGGTGATTATCAGCACGAATTCCAAGCTGTCGACGTTGTTGCAACCCGGTGGTGGTGGAGCTTCGCCTTCCACGGGAAAATATGACATTCCCCGAGGTAGTGGCAATGGGCGTAAAAGCGCGACTTACGTTTCGTTTCGTTTTCGGCCGGATGGTTCGACTGATTTGCCCGGCAGGTCAGCGGATAAGGGGACTTGGTTTATCACCTTGGTGAAAGAGGGTTCGGATCAGGGCAAGGTGCCCAAGAACTTTTATACGGTGCAGATCGATCCTTATAACGGGAAAATCTCGGAGTACCGGCCGTAGGAAGAAGGAGGCAGAGGGGGTAGGGCTTAGCTTTTTAGCTTGGCAGATTTCAGGTGTGGTCTCTGAAAGTTTGTAAGCATTTACGACTTATCACTTTAGACGAATATGGAAATTTGTCTTACTAGGCGGGGCGTAGGATAGAATTCCAATTCTGTCATCCGGAGGTGGAGAAGTAGTGGCTTAGACAAATATGGAAATTTGTCTTACGAGGGGGGGCTACTAAATCCCTAACAGCCTACAGCCTAAACTCCTACAGCCTTCTTCAAATCATCCCTAGCTTCATTTTGCCTTCTTCGCTGATCATGTCTTGATTCCAGGCGGGGTCCCAGACTAGATCGACGACGGCGTCTTCGATGTCTTCGAGGGAAATGATTTTGTTACGCGCGTCGGCGGCGATGGTAGGGCCCATGCCGCAACCAGGAGCGGTGAGGGTCATCTTGACGGTGACTTCTTTGACTCCGGCGTCGTTTTCATTGATTTGGCAATCGTAGACTAGTCCCAGGTCGACGATATTGACGGGGATCTCGGGGTCGTAAACAGCTTTTAATTGTTCCCAAACGGCGCCTTCCAAGTCGCCATCGGCAGCGAGTTGTTCGGGTGCGCTTTTGGTGGCGCCTGCTTCGCTGGTGGTATCGAGGCCAAGCGCATCGGCATTGGATGCGGCGATGCGGGCCAGTCCGGCTTGGGTCGCTACGGTGTAAGTGCCGCCGAGCGATTGGGTGATCATCACTTTAGTTCCTACGGGAAGGTGGATGCTTTCACCGCTGGGGATCTGGACGGCATCCACATCACGGGTGAGTTCGATTTCTTTATTGGTATTCATGGCAAAGCTAAGCAGGTTCAGACTGTAGGGCAAAGTAGGGCAGATTTTGATGTCTGTCTAATGCAAGTGAAGGCAGTGAAAAGGATCGTCATTCAAAAAGATCGCCAAAAGGGGGATTCTGGGCTAAAATCCTGCTCTGGCTAGAAAGACGACTCAAAGGGAGATGAAAAGCAACTCACCAAAAATCTATTTATTGCCCAATCTGATGACGGCGGGGAACCTGTTTTGTGGGTTTTTGGCGATTCTGATGATTTTTGAGGGGATGCGTGATCCGAACAGCGGGGTGATGCCTTATTACAAGGCGATCGCTTTGATATTGGGTGCTTGTGTGTTTGATCTTCTGGATGGCCGGGTGGCGAGAATGCGCGGGCAGGAATCTTTGTTCGGGCGGGAGTTTGATTCCTTGGCGGACATTGTGTCTTTTGGTATCGCGCCGGCTTTGCTGGTGATGGATATTGTGTTGAATGATTTTGGCCACCGGCTGGGCTGGTTGACGGCTTTTGGTTATTTGCTTTGCGGGGGTATGCGGCTGGCGCGTTTTAACTGCATGTCGGCAAATCCGGATGAGTCGGGTAACAAGGATTTTACCGGTTTTCCGATACCGGCTGCGGCGGGTCTGATCGCTTCACTTACTTTGCTGATGCTGTGGCTGAATGAGGGGGAGAAAGAAGTGGGGCCGTGGAAATACGGCTTGTTGTTTTTGATGTGGTTGTTGTCTTTCCTGATGCTCAGTGAGTATCACTATCCGAGTTTCAAACGCATCAATTGGCGTACCCGGCGTTCTTTGCCGTGGGTTTTTGTGATTATTCTGGTGGCGGTGTGCGCAGTGATATTTTGGCATGTGGTGCCTGCGCTGATCTTCACGGCTTATTTGATCTATGGCGGGGTCAGGCCTTGGATTTCCCGCAAATGGAGGCGCGAGATCGAAGAGGATGGCGACGATTCGGAGGTGGAGGCGCTCAAGAGTGTGGATGACGACGAAGGTGAGTCGGCGGCGTGAGGGGAAGGCTGTAGGTTGACAGGCTTTTATTGGCCATTGCTTTTGGCGTGGTTAACTTCGCTGATTTGGGCGTTGAGGGTCCAAAAATCGTAGATCACTCCGATGCCGAAGATGCCGCCGGAGAGCAGATAAATAATACCGGTGCCGATTTTTCCTAGATAAAAACGGTGGATGCCAAGCAGTCCGAGGTAGGTGAGCAAAATCCAGCTGAGGGAATAGTCGATCTCGCCGGGTTCAAAGCGCAGTTCGGCTTTGCGATCCATCGAGGGGATGAGGAAGAGGTCAATGAACCAGCCGATGCCGAACAAACCGAATGTGAACAGCCAGATGGTGCCACTGATCGGTTTGCCATAATAAAAACGGTGGGCTCCGGTGAATCCAAAAATCCACAACAGGTAGCCGATTAGTTTGCTATGGGTATCACTCGAATAAGAGGCGGTGGATTGCAGGTCGGGTTGTGGTAGGGATGATGGTGATGGGGTGAGTTCGTTGTTCATGATGGTGAAACTTGCGGTTGATGTGCGGCTTTACCAATTAGAAAATCGAGTAAATTTTGTAAAGGGGGGGATAGGCAGTCATTGACGGGCTAGGTTTCGTGGGTTTGTTTTGAATGATGAAGAGCTTTACTCTATTTGCGGCGATCATTTGGATCCTGTTTTTTGCGCCTGGTGGGGCCTTTGCGGATTGGCCGGAATTTCGTGGGCCAAGTGGGGATGGGCATGCGGTGCAGGATCAGGCTTTGCCGGTGAAGTGGAGTGAAAAAGAAAACGTGAAGTGGAAAACTGCTATTCACGGAGCGGGTTGGGCGACGCCGGTTGTGATGGACGGCAAGGTATGGGTGGAGACGGCTAGTGAGGATGGGCGCACGATGTCGGTGCTTTGTATCGATCAGAAAAGCGGTAAGGTGTTGCTCGACCGAGTGCTGATTACTAACGACAATCCCGAGCCTTTGTCGAATAAGATCAATAATTACGCAGCGTGTTCGCCGGCGGTTGAGAAGGGGCGGGTGTATCTGCATTTTGGATCTTATGGTACGATTTGCCTGGATACGGAAAGCTATGCTGAGATTTGGCGGCGGACGGATTTGCGTTGCAGTCATTGGCGGGGGCCGGGATCTTCGATAGTGATGTGGAAGGATTCTGTGATCCTGACTTTTGATGGTGCAGACCGGCAGTATCTGGCGGCTTTGGATAAAAAAACCGGTGAGACGGTTTGGATCCGGGATCGTTCGACGGATTTTGGTGATCTGGATGCCAAGGGGCGCCCTGCCAACAGTGGGGATATGCGCAAGGCTTACAGCACGCCTCTTTTTATTAATGATGGCGAAAAGGACATCATGATCAGTGTGGGTGCCAAAGCCTGTTGGGCTTATAATCCGGATACGGGCGAAGAGCTGTGGAATGTGAATGTCCCCCAGCATTCGACTTCTTCACGACCAGTGTATAATGAGAAGTTGAAGCTGTTGTATATCAATACCGGATTAGGGAAACCGCAGTTGTGGGCGGTGCGGGTGGATGCCAAGGCGCGGGGAGATATCAGCGGGACGCATGTGGAATGGAAATTACTCAAGCGGGTTCCCAAGCAGTCTTCACCATTGTTGTTAGGAGATGAATTGTACTTGGCAGCGGATACCGTTGGCAGCTGTGTGGATGCTAAAACAGGCAAGGTGTTGTGGTCTGAGCGAATGGAAGGCACGGTGACAGCATCGCTGCTTTATGGCGGTGGCAATATTTATTTTTTCGATGAGGACGGTGGAGCGACAGTGGTGAAACCCGGTAGGGAATATCAGCTGAGTGCTAAAAACCAACTCGATGATGGATCGTTGGCGTCCCCAGCGGCATCCGACGGGGCTTTGTTTGTGCGCTCCAAGGGTTTTTTGTACCGGATCGGTGGGGAGTAGTGGGATAGAATTACCTCTGGCGATCTTCGTTGCACCGCGGTTCCATTTATGTCATGGGGGGGGCGGGAGCGTGGTGTGGACAAATATGGAAATTTATCCTACGTGGTGGCGTTGGTTAATCCACGTCTTTGAGGAAGATTCCGTAACCTTCTACCTTCATTTGTTCTTTTGGGATGAAGCGCAAGGCGGCTGAGTTCATGCAGTAACGTAGGCCGCCGGGTTGCGGGCCATCTTTGAATACGTGGCCGAGGTGGGAGTTGGCTTGTTTGCTGCGAATCTCTTTGCGTGGCAAGATCATTTTGAAGTCGAGTTTTTCGACCAGGTTGTCAGCGACCAAGGGGGTGTGGAAACTGGGCCAGCCGGTGCCGGAATCATATTTGGCACTGGAGCTGAACAGCGGCTCTCCCGAGACAATGTCGACATAGATGCCTTGCTCTTTGTTGTCGTGGTACTCGTTTTCAAAGGGGCGTTCGGTGGCGGAGCGCTGGGTGACTTGATACTGCAGAGTGGTCAATTGCTCTTGCAGTAAGTCGTCCGAGGGGATGGGGTAGGATTTAGACATGGCGGGAGAATAGGGGGTTAGATCGTGCCAAGGGGGCTGGCAGGTTTAGCCAACCTGCGCCCAGCCATCACGGTATTTGCGTTTGATGAGTTTGTCGGCTTCGGCATTGCCGGTGGTCATTTTTTCACGATTCCAAGTCAGTTTGGTGCCGTTGCCGACTTGGGCGGCGATGGTGCCGAGCAGCATCAACTCGGTGAGTGGTGCGGCGTAGCTGAAGTTGGATTTAGCCATTTTGGGGTCACCTGCTTTACAGGCGGCGATCCATTATTTGTGGTGGCCGGGGGAGCGTTCCATGGTTTTGGGTGGCTCGACAAATTTCTTTTTATCCGCTGAGTTAACCAATTGTGGCATGCCTCCGTGGCTGCCGTGCATGAAGGTGAAATCGCTGCCGTAATAGATACACCCGCTGCTGGGGGTTTTTAATTTGTCGTCCATGTTTTTCGGACGTGGGATGGCGTAAGATCCGTCATACCACATCAACTTGACGGGTGGAGCATCTCCGCGAGTAGGGAATTCGTAAGTGATCTTGCAAGAAGCAGGGTGGGAGACTTTTTCGCTACCGGCGGTTTTGCGTTCGATTTCTACGCTGATGCTTGCAGGCACGCCGAGGCCAAGTGACCACACTGGGTGGTCGAGAATGTGTGCGCCCATATCGCCGAGGGCTCCGGTGCCGTAGTCGATGTAGCCGCGCCATTTGAAAGGCACGATCTGACTGCTGTAGGGACCCATTGGGGCGGGCCCGATCCAGGTATCCCAATCCAAGGTGGCGGGAATCTCTTCTTCTTTCGGGCGCACGATATCTTGTGGCCAGCTAGGGCGGTTGGTGCAGGTGTGGACTTCACGAACTTCGCCAACCGCGCCGGATTGGATCCACTCGTTGGTTCGGCGGGCGCCTTCGTTGGCGTGGCCTTGGTTGCCCATCTGGGTGCAGAGGCCTTTTTCTTCAGCTTTGTTCTGCAGGGCACGGGCTTCGGAAATGGTCAGAGTCAGCGGTTTTTCGACGTAGACGTGTTTGCCTGCATTCATCGCAGCCATGGCGACGATGGCGTGATTGTGGTCGGGGGTGGAGACCACTACGCCGTCGATATTACCAGCTTCTTTGGACAGCATTTCACGCCAGTCTTTGTAATATTTGCTCTTGGGGCTGGCTTTGAGGGATTTGGCGCAGCGCAGCTGGTCGACGTCGGCGTAGGCGTAATGGTTTTCACTGATGCAGCCTTTGATGTTCTGTGCGCCGCGACCTCCGGCTCCGACAAAAGCGAGGTTGAGTTTGGCATTGGCACCGAGAACACCCGATGGCAAAAACTGGATGCCGGCAAAAACGCTGGTGGCGGTGGCGGCGGTGCTGAGAAATCGGCGGCGCGATGGAGAAAAATGAGCGGGGGTGGAGGTGGCTTTATTTTTAGACATGGGGAAGTCTGCAACAAAGTGTGCCCCATGGCAAGCAAGCAATCACATCACCATGTGGATCATTTCACGGATAGATTCCATTAGGCGGTGGTGGAAGGTCTCCAGATTGTTGGCCCAGGTCAGGGCGAAATATTCCCAGGTGACGTTGGGGGAAGCGAGCACGAGGAAACTGGAAATAAGTAGGATATTGATCAGGGCAATCAGGGCGACGGAAAAAAGCAGACCGTTTTGCTGCAAGTCGGGCTGATCGTGATTGATCATCCATAGGGTAAAGGTCAGGTGGAAGGTCCAGCTCAGTCCGATCGCAGCGAACAAGATGCGGTCATGGACGATGGTGATGGGGTAGTCGGGGAATGCCACTTGTATGATCCACCATAGGGTGATGATGAGCATGGTGTAAAAAGGCACGAAGTAGGGGGAGAGGGCGATGAGGAAGTTGTTTTTGTTGGTCAGGATATGCCCGCCGGAACTGGAGATGTGCATGCCTTTGACATTGCCTCCGCAGAATAGGACAAATACGGCATGGGTGAGTTCATGTCCGGCGACGTAGAACCACAACATGAGTCGACTGCGCAGGCCAAAAAAAAGCACCAGCCAAATGGCGGCTCCGATGGTGAAAAACCAGAATTCGCCGGTTCGCCAGAAAGCGCCGTTTTTGGTGGCATGGGCGAAGCTGAGGAAAAATGACTCCAATGAAATCCACACCAGGGGGAGCAGGGCGATGCCAATTAATAGTCGCAGCCAGTGCATGAGGCCCATGGATGGATTAGCGACGGGTACGGATTCGCCGTCAACAAAAGCGGCGATTTGTTTGTTGCCGGAGGCGGAGTTGGCTCGTTTGCGCGAGGTGGAGGGTTTCTTGCGCGCGGCAGGTGGGCGACGTCGAGTGGTCGCGGAAGCAGGAGGCTTTCGTTTCCTGCTGGAGCTAGAACTGGTGCGTTTGGGTGCAGCCATAAGCTGGCGGTGCTTAAAATAAGAGGCTTTTACATCTTGGATTGCGGTGGGGGCGCAGTCGATAGACAGAGCCGGAGTTTCCTCCGGATGTCATTTTTGGAAATGTCTTTTGGCCGGGATGATCCAGATCAGACCCGGCTGAGGTATTTGCAGGTGGAGCTGTCTACTTTGATGACATCACCGGGTTTGCAAAAAAGAGGAACCTGAACTCGTAGGCCGGTTTCAAGAGTCGCTTCTTTGGTCGGATTATTGGCGGTGTCGCCTTTGACGCCGGGTGCGGACTCGGTGATTTTGAGCTCAACGGAAGATGGGGGGTCGACGCTGACAGGTTTGCCGTCGAGGTAGAGCACTTCGACTTGCAGCGCGTCGATCAGTAGATTTTTGATGTCGCCGAGCATTTCTTCTGACAAGGTCACGGTGTCAAAGGTGATCGGATCCATGAAGTGATAGCCACTGGGATCGCTGTAACTGAACTCCAGTTTTTGACGTTCGGTCATGACAAGATCCACTTTGTCGCCGGATGCAAAACGGATATCTTTGGTTTTACCGGATTGAAACGAACGGATGGTGGCCATGATCAAGGCGTTGCCTTTGCCTGGAGTGCGATGTTCGAGATGCAGCACGATTCCGGTCTCGCCTTTGTATGAGATACACTGCCCTTTTTTGATTTGAGTTGCTACGACTGCCATAAGTTGAAAAGTTTAAACAAATTAGAATCCGAAATTTAACATAAGTTAAGGGTTTTGGCGAGTGTAGAATTTTATTTTTGCCGTGTTCTTTATAGAATATGCAAGCGGGTGAGATCCTGAATGTCGATGAGACCAAGCGGTTGGTTGTTGCCATCAACCACCACGAGGTCATCGATGCGGTGATCTTCCAGTAGGGCCAGAACTTCGGCGGCGAGTTTGTCGGCGGGAATGGAGATCGGATTGACGGTCATGAAGTTGCTGACTTTGCCATTGGCCAAATCGTTTTGTGTCTGGAAAGCACGGGTAAAATCGCCTTGGGTGAAAATGCCGGCGAGGGACTGGTCGTCGTGGACGACGATGACGGCTCCGCTGCGGGCTGCGGTCATTTTTTCTAGCGCGGTCTTGATGGTTTCCTGTGGGGACAAAATGACGATGTCGTTGCCGCTGCGCATGATGTCGGAGGCTTTGGTGAGCAGGGCGCGTCCGAGTGAGCCGCCGGGGTGCAGTTCGGCGAAGTCTTCTTTTTTGAATCCTCGTGATTCGAGCAAGGTCATGGCCAGGGCATCACCGAGCACCAGCATGTTGGTGGTGCTGGATGTGGGAGCTAGGTTCAGCGGGCAGGCTTCGCGCTCGACATGGATGTCGAGAGTGATGTCGCCGACGCGGGCGAGAGTGGAGTCGGCTTGACCGGTGATGGAGATCAAGGTCACGCGGCGGCGCTTGAGGTGGGGCAAAATATTGAGCAGTTCAGTAGTTTCGCCCGAATAGCTGAAGGCGAGCATGACATCGCCTTCTTCGACCAGGCCGAGATCTCCGTGTAGGGCGTCCTGGCAATTTAGAACAGTGGCGGTGGCGCCAGTGGAGTTCAGAGTGGCGGCGATTTTGTGACTGATGTTGCCTGATTTCCCGACTCCGGCGATGATGATTTTTCGCTTTTGATCCAGTGCGTGACGCAGTGCTTCGATCGCTAGTCCGAAGGATTCGTCGAGGCGGGAGTGCAGATTTTGTAGCTCGTCGATTTCGAGTTGAATGACACGTCGTGCTTTTTCCTGGTAGTCCATTCGGGTAACAAGTGCTATGTGCTGTATTTAGCGATGAGTTCTAAACCGGTAGTGGCATCATTTTGTGCGACGTTTTTGGCGTCGGAGATGCTGCACGTGTACCGGCAGATTGTGGGTCTGTCGAATTATGAATCTGTTATCCTAACACAAAAGCGGATGCATGAGGGTAAATTTCCCTTTGCTGAAGATCGAGTGATTCAATTGTCACGACCGAACGGCCTGCTGCGAGAGGCGCGGCGGTTTTGGGGGCGTAAATGTAAAAAAGCCCCATGGACGATTTTTGACGGGGAGCGGAGGGA
The DNA here is from genome assembly GCA_024277195.1 of Verrucomicrobiota bacterium. Classification (GTDB taxonomy): domain Bacteria; phylum Verrucomicrobiota; class Verrucomicrobiia; order Verrucomicrobiales; family DEV007; genus JAADHD01. The sequence goes on from JAJRVS010000069.1 coordinate 11,981, forward strand.
AATCGAGAGGGTATTGGATGAGCGAGGTGCCGAGCTGCTGCATGTGTATTTTGGGCATATTGGTATGCACTTGTTGCCTTTACTGGAATCAAAAACGCGACGCTGTCCGGTGATTGTGAGTTTTCACGGAGCTGACGCGGGGGTGGATATGGAAAAGCCGTCGTATCGGCAATCGATGCAAAGGGTGTTTGCCTCCGCTGATCGAATTCTGGCGAGATCGCAGTCTTTGGCTCAGGCTTTGCGCGAGTTGGGTTGTCCAGAGGAAAAAATACGATTATCAAGGACGGGGATTCCGTTAGAGCAATGGCCTTTGGTGCAGCGGGCCGCACCAAGTGACGGGCAGTGGCGTTTGGTGCAGGCTTGCCGATTGATTGAAAAAAAAGGTTTGGATGTGACTTTGAAGGTGTTGGCAAAAGTGCGTGAATCTTTCCCCAATACCAGGCTTACCCTGATTGGTGACGGGCCGTTACGCACAGAGCTTGAAGCCTGGGCTGAAGAGTTGGGCTTATCCGAGGCGCTTGAGTTTACCGGTTTTATTGGAGAGGATCAGTTGCGGCAGGAGTTTACCAAAGCTCACATTTTTATTCACCCGAGCCGGACGGGCAAGGATGGCAATCAGGAGGGAGTGCCGAACGCGATGCTTGAAGCAATGGCCACCGGCTTGCCTGTGGCCGCTACGCGTCATGGAGGAATTCCTGAAGCGGTGGAAGAGGGAGAGAGTGGGGTTTTGGTCGCGGAGGACGACTGGGAAAAGTTGGCTGAAAAGTTGGTGGTTTTATTGCAGGATGAGCAGCGGTGGGAGGCAATGGGTGCAGCGGCGAGCACCGGGGTGAAAAACCGGTTTTCCCGCCAACAACAAATCACGGATTTGGAGGAAATTTACCGTGAAGTGATTGAAGATTAGAGCGACGAGGTGTGGGAGGAGAATAGGTCTGGAGACCAACTGGAAAATGGGATTGAGCTAATGAGGAGGAGGCGAAATAAATGGAGTCAGACCCCAAGTTATTTTTTTGCTTGTGTGGTGGAGGCTGGTTTGGTAGGGTGATTTTATGAGAAAGACGCGGGAATTTTTGTTGGGTGAGGTGGGGCAGACCAATTATTATCATGTGGTGAGCCGGACGGCGGGGAAATACAAGCTGTTCAGGGATGATGAGAAGGAGGCTTTTCGCTATATTTTGATGCGGCAGTTGAAGTTTAGTGGGCTGCGGGCGCTGGCTTGGTGTTTTATGGATAATCACTTTCATTTGTTGTTGGAGGTACCGGATCAGGAGCTG
>JAJRVS010000070.1 GCA_024277195.1 Verrucomicrobiota bacterium
CATCAGAGCCTACTTAAAGGAGCTGGATAAAACGGGCAAAGTGAATGTTATCAGGCCGGAACGCGCATTGATCACGACGGATACTCAGGATGTCATCCGAATGAACCGTGACACTCTTTACACTCGTATTATCCTCGATGTAAAGGGAGGTGCGAGTATCACCCTTCAGCCTTATGAGGGCTATCAGAATATCAACGTATTGGATATCAACCACTCACAGATCGCTAGTCTGAATGGTGCCGGTACGCTGAAGGTCGATGAGTCGATGCTGACAGAAGGGCAACATGCCTATGTCATCGTCAGAACAGGATTGTTGAGAAAGCTGTCCGAGAAAGAGATGTTCGAGAAAGGCCATAAGGCACAGGATAACATTTCTATTGGAACCAAATCTTCCGAGCCTTTCAAGCCCTCTGTCAACTATGATTACGGGACGCTCGACAAGGTGAAGTATAAGATCCTCAAAGACTTTGCGCTCGACCCGCAACCTAACGTGGTAAAAAATGGTTTTGGTTCGATGAAGGATAGAGATCCCGTCGCTGCCAGAACGGTAGTGGCGATTGGTTGGGGAGCCCTCTCGGGTATCAATGCCGTGTATTCTTCTTTTACGGGAAACAAAGAGAGATGCTCTTTCACCATCGAGAAACCCGACTTGAACTATGAAGGTCACGGATTTTTCTCTTACACCATTTATAACTTTGATGGTTACATCGCTACGATCCAATACGCGATCAACTCGGATAGCATGGAGGTCAATAAAGATGGCACCTACACGGTCAACCTATTGGCATCGGGAGAACCCGTCAAAGAGGGCGAGAAGAATATCCTCAGAACTCCAAGAGGGAAAATGTGGACGGGTGTTTTGAGATGTTACTACCCAAATAACAATGTCGATGAGCTTTTCATTTGGACCGACGCTCAAACCGCAAAAATGAGCAAGGCTTTTATGAAGTAAGGATCGCGGATCTAAGAGCTGAATGTTTCATTGCTAGGAGAACCGTGATTGATGATCACGGTTCTCCTTGAAAGCATTAATGAGCAGGACGCAGGTGGCGTGTTCACCTGCTTGGATGGATATTTATGCCTTGTAGGGCTAAGTGTGCGCAAAGTGGATAGACGCTGTGGAGGATCATTGTATGGTGATGGGGTAAATCAATAAATCTGTTCCCAAAATAAGTTGCGAAACACGAAAGAAATAGCCTCTTCACCATGAAAATATACAACGCTCAACTAAGTTTCAAAATTCTGGCCATGATACTTGCCTGCTCAGTCGTTGCCCACCAGCCGCTGGCAGCACGGTCTCCCTCGGAAAAAGCGCAGCACTCCCAAGCCAAATCATCTCTCCAGGAAGAACCGAGACTCTGGAGCGATCTTGTTGGCATGGAGTTTGAAGGCGGTGCGTACCCCTCCGACGAACAGGTGACACGTGTTTTCGCTGAATACGATTTCCAGCGTGCGTGCCAGGCTTTTATCTGGGCTCTGCCCGCTATGAACATGTACTCCATGCGGGAGGGCTCCGAAAAAATCTTCGGGAAGGGCAATCACATCCTTCCGGTTTGGAAAGGGCGGCTCCGCGCCACCACGCAGGTGACGACTCCGAACTCGGACATCATCTACGCCATGAGCTATCTCGATCTCAAAAACGGACCGGTCGTGGTCGAAACGCCTCCGGGAATCCAAGGACTATTCGACGATATGTTCCAGCGCCCGATTTCTGATGTGGGTTTGCCTGGACCGGATCGGGGACAAGGAGGCAAGTTCCTGCTGCTTCCACCGGACTATGCTGGGCCGATAAAGGAAGGTGTCGCCTACCTTCGCCCACCTGGGGATGATCCCGACCTGTTCTACACCTACAGATCAAAGACTTACGGGGTGTTTCTCTTCTGGCGCGCTTTTCTAGATAAAGATGGCAAAGGCACGAAGAATGGCGTTGCCCTGATCGAGCAGACTAAAGTCTACGATTGGGGTAAGAAGGATGCCGCTCCCAAAATGCAGTTTCCTGATGCTACCGAAGCAAATGCTCAAATGCTCATCCCCAACATCACCGCTGGAGACGACGCCTATCGCTACTTTAAGAACTTGGCTGATTTCGTGAACTACGAATACGTGCATCCGGAAGATAAAGCGTTCCTCGGTATGCTGCAAAGCCTTGGAATCGAGAAAGGAAAACCCTTCCAGCCAAATGAGAGGACTAAGAACATTCTCCGCAAGGCCTCGATCGTCGGTTACAATATGTCTCGTGCCAACCGCTACGCATCACGCGACAAGCGTCGGCTCATTTGGAAAGGCAAACAATGGGAGCAGCCTTGGATTGGCGAGAAGGTCGATTTCATGGAAAAGAACTACTTGAACTTGAATTCGCGCGCCGCGTTCTTCCATATCGCCTTCTCATCAAGTCCGGCAATGGTCGATCACCTGATCAACAAAGGAGCAAAGTATCCGCTTGGGATGAGAGACGCGAACGGCGACTTCCTGAATGGCTCCAATACATACAAGCTAGAGATTCCCGCGAAGGTGCCTGCCAAAATATTCTGGTCAGTTTCTGTCTATAACGCATTCAGTGGATCCGGTGTGGACAACGGACAAACCTTCCCCTCCATCAACTCCATGGATGCTGTCACATACAATGACGACGGAAGCGCCACTTTCTACTTCGGGCCCAAGTTGCCGGAGGGAGCACCGGAATCAAATTACCTTCGCACGATTCCTGGAGACGGATGGTTCACCCTATTCCGGCTCTATGGACCCATGAGATCGTATTTCGATGGCAGCTGGGAACTACCTGATATTGAGAAGTTGAACTAGCGGCCATCTTCAATGAGCCGACAGCACCTGTAAGCTTTTTAAACGCTACACCATTTTTCTCAGGCTATTCGTACCACTGCAAGCTTGGTATGACAAAACTTGGATGCCGGTGGATTTGGAATTGGTGAGGTGAAGAGTTAAATAAATAACAGTAAAAAATCATGAACAAAACACTACTCAGCGGCATGGTGCTCGGGGCTTTCACCCTGGGGGCGTATGCTCAAGACAAGGCTGTATCCTATGAGGATATCAAAGATGGACTTTCAGCTACAGAATTTCGTAAATACGGAGAAACGTCACCGACCAAAGTGAAAACCCGACTCGGTGAACTCAGTTTCACCCAAGGGGGATTTGCTGGTGGGTATCCTACTCAGGAAGCGGGAGAGAAACTCAAGAGAGAGCTCGAATTCCAAAAAGCCTGCCAATCCTATATTTGGGCAGTTCCTTTGGTGAGTTATTACAATTGGTTTGAGGCGCAGCGCGAGTTCGGTGCCAAGGATGGTGCGATCGTGCAGTATAAGGTATTTGGTGCGAAGCAGGGAATCCTAACCGGCAATGGCACCACGCCCTATGCAATCATGTTTGCGGACTTAAAGACGACAGGCCCGCTAGTGATGGAGGTGCCTGCTGGAGCCGCTGCTGGAGTCATCGACGACATGTTTCAACGCTGCGTGATGGACTTTGGAGTTTCCGGGGTGGACCGCGGAAAAGGGGTGAAGTTTATCATTTTAGCACCTGGGGAGAAAGCTCCAGAAGGCTATGATCAAGAGGAGTTTGTTATCGTCAAAAACACAACGAGAGATGTATTTGTTGGAATTCGTGCTCTACAACCTGATGCCAAAGAAGCGGATGCTTTTTTGAAAAAGTTTAAGATTTACCCTTATTCAGAAATCAAAAACAATCCTAAAACCCAATTTGTCGTGGTGGATGAAAACACTCCTTGGGGACAGTGGCAACAACACGGAATGGCTTACTGGGAAACCGTGAAAAAAATCGTCGATCACGATATATTCTCTGAGCGAGAAGGCTACATTCTGGCAATGCTTCAGTCATTAGGGATCGAAAAAGGTAAAGAATGGAATCCGACGACCGAACAGAAAAAGTTGTTCAAAGAAGCAGCGATTGTTGGTGAGTCGATGGTGAAGACTATCACTTTTGATAAGCCTTTCCGAAAAGGGGATCTTTACAAAAACACTCTTTGGGATCGTTTGATGATTCCTAGTTACAATGACAAGGATGGGGATATCGAGCAGATGTATAAACGTGCCGCCTTTACTTGGGAGGCGGTGAGCCGCGGTGAAGCTTATTACATGGAAGTTCCTGGCTTAGGGCAGCAATACCGTACAGGTTACAAGGACTCTGATGGTAATCATTTGATCGGTAGTAAGCACTATACGCTTACGTTAGCTCCCAACCCGCCTGCAAAACTCTTTTGGTCGATTGTGGTTTACGATGTGAATACCCGCACCATGATCATCAATGAGTCAAAAAATCCGATTGTGAGCGGACGCACCAATCCAGTCAAAGAAGCTGACGGCTCGATTGTCATTCACTTCAGTCCTGAAAAACCCAAAGACGTGGATGCTAAAAATTGGATTCAAACCAACCCGCAAGAGAGTTGGTTCACTTACCTGCGTTTTTACGGACCTACTGAGAAATATTTCGATGAGAGCTATCCTTTGCAGGACGTGAAGTTGGTGAAGTGATCGGTTCGGGTGGCTACACTGAGCTTGTAGGTGACCCTGCAAGCGCGGTGAGGTCAAATTAAGAGAGAGTGTCTCAGCTTAAGCGAGATGGCATGGGCATCCTAGCCATGAATTCACGGGTAAAATGCCCGATCCGCTAGTGATGAGATAGTCTAAGCTGGTATCATCCGGATAGATGATTCTGATCTTGCTAAGAATCCCTTTCGGTCTGGAGCTGTTTGCGGTATTCGACGGGGCTGATGCCTGTCCATCTTTGGCAGGCATGGCTGAAATTGGCTGGGTCGGTGTAGCCGAGGTGGTGAGAGATTTCTAAGATGCTGGTTTCGCCGCTTGATAGTAGCCGAATCGTTTCTTGGTGGCGGACCTTATCAACGAGTTCACGGTAGTGCCAGCCTTTTGCTTTGAGTTTTCTCTGCAAGGAGCGCACGCTGGTGTTGGCGAAATCGGCGATTTGCTCGATGCTTGGCACTTGACTGCCTAAGCCAGAGTGGATGGTTTGGGAGATGTTGTCAATGAGGTCTTGAGCCGGCGCGGTGTCGCGAATGATGTTTAGATGGTGCTGAGGAGGTGAGTTAAGTGTGCTTTGGTGATGAGAGGATTTGAGTAGCGGAGTGCTCAGCAGATTTCGTGGAATCTCGAATCCTATTTGATGGGTGTCGCCCATGCATTGGGCATCACTAAGAGCTTCGAAGCGGTCAACTCTACCCGCAGCAGCATCGAGCCAGATTTTTTTGGGGCGCCACTGCGGTCCCGCCGCCATGCGCACGGCGGTGATCAGTAGGGCGAGAGTGTAGCCATCTATGTTGGCGCGTTGGACGATCTGTTGGTGTTGGTGACGTAGCACGATGACCTCAGCAGAGCTGTCATCTTCGATCCAGGTTTTTGCACCAGAATTGATGGCTGGCATCAGGCGAGTCAGTCGCTGCAGCAGGTCGTGGAGAGTGAGGGATTGGCTAAGCACGACGCCGAAAGCGCCGAGGTCGTGGATGCTGGTAATGCTTCCGACATCCAGGCCGATTTGCACCATGCCGGTTTTTTTTACCACGGCTTCGACAAAAGATGCGCCTAGCGCCAAGGGGATAAGGCATTCATTGTCAGTGAGCAACTCGGGATCTACTCCGATCGAAGTTAACAGGCGGTCTACTTCAAAGCCCTCTCGCCGTAGGAAGTGAGGGAAGGGCGCAAAG
>JAJRVS010000071.1 GCA_024277195.1 Verrucomicrobiota bacterium
AAACAAAACCGGCTTCGATCTCATCGGCATGTTTGTCGGCTCAGAAGGCATGTTAGGCGTCATCACTGAAGCCACCCTGCGCATCATCCCGCACCCAGAAGCGCGCGCCATGCTCACCACCACCTTTGCCGACTTCTCACAAGCCGCCGCTGCCGTGCAAGCCATCCTCGGTTCCAGTTGGATGCCTTCCGCGCTGGAGATCACCGACGCCTTCACCCTACGCGCAGCACGCGCCTACCTCGGCGAAGACGCCCTACCCGATGGCAACGCCCACCTCATCGTCGAACTCGACGGACGCAAAGAATCTGTCCAAAACGAAATCAAGGATCTGAAGAAACTTCTCACCTCCCTCGACGCACTAGAGATCAAAGAAGCCCTCGACTCAGAAAGCTGCGAAGCCATCTGGCAACTGCGCCGCGACTTCTCTTACTCCCTGCGTGCCACCGGCCTCACCAAACTCAACGAAGACATCGTCGTGCCACGATCCAAGTTAGTCGAACTGGTCAGCTTCGCCCGCCAGTTACAAAAAGACACCGGCATCGAAGTCGCCTGTTTTGGTCACGCCGGCGATGGCAACATCCACACCAATCTGATGGTCGATAACTACGACGATCCCGACACCCGCAAAAAGGCCGACACCGCCCTCGATTTGCTATTCAAATGGGTGCTCGCCAATGACGGTGCCATCACCGGCGAACACGGCATCGGCCTCGCCAAAAAACGCTGGTACCCAGACGCCGTTTCAGAAGTAGGACGCCAAGTCCACCGCGACCTCAAACAAGCCCTCGACCCCACCGGCATCCTCAATCCTGGCAAGTTTGTTTGAAGCTGCCAAGTTGCTGCAGATGATTCTCACGCAAAAGCGCTGAGCCGCAGAGTTTGAATAAAATAATCGAACCGCATCAATACACGCCTATTTGTCCTATCAATGAGAATGTGAGGTATGCCCGTCCGAGCTCCCTGATCCGGATGTGCTAGAACATGAGCTAAGTCCCCCTATGCTTACAGTGGCGGCGAGGATTAAAAACAGACGGATAATTTTTTTCATACTTCTTGAGTGTTTATTTCTTACAGTTGTAGCTTTTCACTTTGATCACTACAAGCTATACAACTCTCCAGCTAAGCTTTACCCCTCAAACTTTTTTCCACAAAATAGAGCCACGCAGCCGATCACTTCCACCTGCACCTCGGCGAATCGTTTTTCGAGGGCGACCGTTAACCCGTCCAGATCATCTCGGGTATTTCCAAAAATCCCCTTTTTGTTATAAAAACCCATCAAGCGTCGCGCCGCGCCACTGCGCCGCACTCCTTGGGACAAAAGAGTGCTGCCAAAAATAGTTCCTCCTCGGTTCAAGTAAGGTGACAAATGATCTAAACAGCGCGCCTTTTCCTCAATAGAACCAGGCAGGCAATGCAATAAATAATTGATCCCAATGGAATCAAAACCTTCCGCATCCAGTTTGATTTTTTTCAATACATTCGCCTGATAGGTTTCAGGATGATAACGAGCAATACGCCCGGCCGCGCTATCAAGACTATTAGCATTCAGATCCATCAACGCCACCCGCGGCGGCGGCTCTGGAAACTCACAGCGATCCAGAAAATAGCCTGTGCCAACCCCCACATCGAGATGATTATTTGATACATGCTGATTGTAAAAATCGAGCAACTTTGCCGACGGGCACTTCCAGATCCACTGATTGGATATACCCAGCACCCACCAATCGTAAACCCTAAGCAATCTTTTACTGTAAACCGCCTGCCCCGGCGTAGCGTCATTCGAGTCAATCATCATATTATCAATATCAATTCTCCTCCGCTAACGATCGCGGCTGGATCAATACAAAGGGCGACACCACCAAGGCACAGAAAACCGCTTCGCTCTCCTTCCAGTATTCCACATGAGGGGCTGACGGTGTGAGAATATCTGCTTTCTCACGCCACTGTTGCACCCTCGCCGAATCATCGGCCGCAAAGGCCTCTCCCACCTCAGTGATCGACAAATCCGGATCGACATAGATCAAGGCCCCCGCTTCATAGTGGCTCTGCAAATATTTCCAAGTAACTTCGCCGGTGTACTTTTCCAGCTTTTCCCCGGTTGATAAGTCCTCAGCCCCTAGCATGCCATAACGCATCTCTTGCTCACTGTCATTTCCATTCCCTTCACCCATAATGACTCTGACCAACGCAAAAAAAGGGCTAAAGGCAAGTCCAAATCCACACCAATAAGATTCAAGTAATCACTTGGCGGGCCAGCCAATGCCCACCCTCTAATTCATTCCCGGAAAAGCGTCCACGTATCTGATCGTGAAATCTGGAAAAGCGTCGACTATTTGGATTTTGTAATCAGGAAAAGAATTCACTATTTTCCACTTTCCAGGTGCAGAGGGAAAGGAAAGCACCTTCTGCACTTTAAGGTCGGCATTGCCTGCCACAATCTTCACTTTATAATCCGGGAAAGAATCAACAAACTGGATCTTCCCGAATACACGCCGAATCTCCGCCTTAGTGCAAGCCATCACCCTGCTCCCACCATCTGTTTTTGCGCTAACCCGCAGCGCCATCGCTTCCTTTGCCAAAATGAAGACCAGCGCAGTACAGGCGAAAACAAAAAATGAAAAAGTATTTTTACCGAGAGGTTTCATAATGATGATGGTTAACTTGTTATGCTCATTTGACGAAATCTCCACCATTTTATTCAAGCCCTTATACCAATCCATCCTTTCCCTGCTTGCCGCTGGGATATTCTGTGACAACTTATCACTGTGAAAAAACTGACGCCACAGGCGTGGAAAGACATCGTATTACCTGGTAGCAGGGTATTCATAGGTTCGGGAGCCGCCGTTCCTTTTGCTGTGGTAGAATCAATGTTGCAGCAATCAGGCCACTACCACGATGTTGAACTAACTCATATCCACACCATCGGAGAAATGCCGTGGATTGATGATAAATACGACAACTCACTCCGCACCAACACTTTTTTTCTCACTCCCTCCATCCAAGCAGCAGTCGCTGCCGGACGGGCTGACTACACCCCCTGCCCCCTGTCAGACGTCCCGTCC
>JAJRVS010000072.1 GCA_024277195.1 Verrucomicrobiota bacterium
CTTTGGAGCTCTCTATCACCGTTATTATAGACTTGCCATCAAGGTGGCGATCTGGTTTCGTTTTCGAGCCGGTGATCGCAGCAATGGTCGGGAACCAGTCACAACCGGTGACCAGCTGATCGCGAACTTCAGCCTGAGGCAGTGTGCCGGGCAGCGATACCACCGAAGGAACTCGCGGTCCGCCTTCAAACAGACTGGCCTTGTGTCCACGATAAGGCCCGGCGCTTCCGCCGCCGCCAAAGGTGCGCTCTTCTACCGAATGGCCGTGATCCGATTGAAAGATGATCAGAGTATTGTCACGCAAGCCTTGTTTTTCCAGATGATCAAGAAGCTGGCCGATCATTTCATCACAAGAGGAAACAAAGGTGGCATATTTGTCACGCGGGTGAGGCAAGTTTGCGTATTTTTTGCGCCACTTGGCGGTGCCTTGCAATGGGTAGTGCGGCCAGTTGATCGCCCAATATAGAAAAAAGGGCTGCTGCTTGTTTTTATCGATGAAGCTTTTTACTTCATTCACCATCAGGTCTCCAAAGTATTCTCCATCGTGCCAGACTTCTTTTCCGTCCCGCCACAAATCATGCCGGTTAGGACCGTTCCAATAAAAAAAATGTGAGTAGTTATCGATGCAGCCGCCCATGTGTCCAAAGCTGCTCTGGAACCCTTGCGCGTTCGGCATCGTCTCCGGAGTATAACCGAGATGCCATTTTCCAACGTGCCCTGTCGAATAGCCGTTCGACTTCAGCATCTCGGCAATTGTGATTTCCTCTGACGGCATACCCGCCTGCCCATGAGCCGAAGAGACATTTCCAGAGACTCCTGCTCTTGCTGGAAAACGACCAGTCATCAGACCTGCTCGCGAAGAAGAACAGATCGCTGAAGGAGCCAGCATCTGAGTGAAGCGCACCCCCGTCGCGGCCAGGCGATCAATATTAGGCGTGATCAAATCCGTCGCGCCATAACAATTGGCATCCACGCTGCCTTGGTCATCGGTGTAAATGATGATGACATTGGGTTTACCCAAAGCAGGGTGCAGACTTGCTGCGAGGATAAATATGGCCGTGATGGGCGCGAGCCAGCTAAGTCGTTTCATAGTAGGAAAGCTGAATCAATAAAAATAAAGACGCAAGGAAAAAAGCTTCCAGCATTTTTCAGCAATGCCCCTGCCATTCAATCAAACTTACTCGAATCGATTATCTTAAACTCACGAATTTTAGGCGGGTTTTCATCATCGCAACCCTCGATAATTTTAAGATTACTCAAAGCTGGCGTATAATCAGGTTCAATCTCGATGGCTCGTTCTAACATCTCTCTGCCATCATTCACTCGATTCAATTGAAGCAAACAAGTGCCCATGTTGCCAAAAGCTTGATGCGAACGTGGATTCAACTCTGCCGTTTTTTTGAATTGCTCAAGTCCAGACACCCACTCCTCCTCCTCCATCAAATCCAACCCAAGTGAGTATATCTCCATCGATTCAATGTATACATCCATACTGATTTTGGAAAGCTCAGCCTCTTCAGTAAACCTGCTGAGAACGTTCTTACACCTCAGCAACCCTTCTTCGTCCACCTCGCCTGGCTGCTCTTGATCACAGCGAATCACCTGCTGAAAACACTTCAACATCAAAGCCAAATGTTTCATATTGCCACCTCCTGGCAAAAAGTTTTCCTGACCTTCTTCCGCAGTGCTTAGCTGCATATGAACCATGCCCTGATTCAGCCAAGCAGCATCGAACTCAGAATCCTCAGAGGTAACCTGTTTAAAAAATGGCAACGCCTCTTCAAAGTTACCTTGCGCGGCATGCCACGTACCCATGCCAAAAATCACTTCCAGATCTTCTGGATTCTCTTCATTCAGCTGGCTCAGTCTGCGCCAAGACTCTTCAAGTTCTCCATGCTCAAGCAATTCCTGGCAAAGGCTCAACTCCTCCTCTGGCGTCGCTTCACCCGATAAACCTCCAACCAAATAATGAAAGCCTTCCTCTCCGCAACGCTTAGTTAAAATGCTAATGACCTTCTGCGCTTTTTTATACGAATCATGGGGCCCTTGCATGTAAAAGGGTTTGCCATTCTGGCCAAAAGCGAAGGATTCATCACAATCCTTGGCGTTAGTCCCGCCAAACACACGCGCCGCCTTTTTGAAATCACGATGAGGCCCAAATCCAAGCCTTTGAGCATACTGAATCGCAGCCTCCACAAACCTACGTCCCCACGCTCCGCTTTTTTCCTCGCAACCTTCGTGAAACATGTCTTCTTTCAATTCCTCTAAAGCAGCCTCGTCATAGAGCACTTTATAAAAAGCGTCTTTAACCCCAAGGCAGCCCGTATCAACGAGAAAGGATCCCAGCTCGATGAGATCCTTTTTTCTGCGACGAACCACTAGTAGGTGCACCATCGGAGCATCACCAAGATCCGCAATATTCTTTGCCACATAGGTCGTCGTAATGCTAGCCATAACTCAATCGGTATTTTAAAAATTCCACCGCCCTGTGTGCGGAGACTCTTCATTCAAGTAAGCTGACACATCCCTTATATCCAGCAAGTTTTCCAGCAAAATTCAACTCACTCTCAAGCTTCATTGCGCCCCTGCTCCCCGCGCCGCGGCTTCGCGCAGTTTGTCTTTTTTGCTCTTACGCCGCCCCTTGATTCCACCTGCTCCCTTGCCCTCGGGAGGGACGGGTGCAGATTCCGTCGGCTCAAAACCTGGCAACTCTTCCCTCGCCACATTCAGGCCCTGGCGTTTTTCGATCAGGCAAAACTGAGCCTGGGAATCAGCGGTGACAAAACTAATCGCCAATCCGCTTTTTCCTGCACGCCCGGTTCGCCCGATGCGGTGAGTATAATCAACCGGCGAACGAGGCAGGTCATAATTGATCACCACTGGCAAATGCACCACATCCAGGCCACGGGCAGCAAGATCCGTAGCAACCAGCACTTGCACCTCACGATCTTTAAAATCCATCAGCGCATCACTGCGTGCGCCTTGACTGAGACCTCCATGAAAAGAAAGCGCCTTGATGCCATTGCGCCGAAGTTTATCCGCGACATGATCCGCACTGTATTGCTTGGCCACAAAAACCAGCACCTGCTGCCACTTTTCCGTCGTGATCAGATGGCGCAGCAAAGGGGCACGCTTATTGGTATCCACCCGGATCGCCCGCTGCTCGATATCCGGTGCATCCGCCACTTCATCTTTCATTTCGACCCGTGCCGGATCGCACAGCAAATCCAGCGCCATGTTTTCTACCGCCTTTGGAAAAGTCGCCGAAAACAACAAAGTCTGCCGTTGCTTCGGCAATAAAGTCAAAATCCGTTTCAGCTCAGCGGAAAAACCTAGATCAAGCAAGCGATCTGCCTCATCCAAAACTAACGCACTCAAAGCAGTAAGTTGCACCGCATTGTGATCAACCAGATCCAGCAACCGTCCCGGAGTGGCGACAACGATGTCCGCTCCGCCGCGCAAAGCCATCATTTGCGGGTTGATCGAAACCCCACCCACCGCACTGACCACTTTGAGCTTCCCGGGCAAATGTTGAGCAGATTGCTGCACCACCTCCCTGACCTGCGCCGCCAACTCGCGAGTCGGCACCAAAATCAGTGTGTGCAGCGGTCGCCTTTGCTCCTGCGACGCCTCCAACCAACGCTGCAGCAACGGCAATACAAATGCGGTGGTTTTGCCTGACCCCGTCGGTGCCGTCACCAACACATCGCCCCCCGTCAGTACCAGCGGAATCGCCGCCTGCTGGACCGCCGTGCATTGATCAAAATGACTGACTGCCTGCTGCAATGGTTCGCACAGGCCAAATGAAGAAAAAGACATGGGCACTTATAATCCCAATCCCCCTCACGACCAAACGATCATTACGCCTCCCCGCCGCTAAAAAGCTACAATTTTCTTCAAAATCCTTTGAACAAGATGCTATTTCCCTTGTCCCAGTAAGGAACTAGGAACTCTGGGAAACCCCACTTAATACAGGGCTTTGTCCCTGTCTGCCCCCCCCTGCCTGACCCTGCCGAACTTTTGCCTGAAACCACGTGATGATGAAAAAGACAATCCGAAAAAACGCTGCCAACATGAATCGCCGGGAGCTGTTACGGCTGGGAATGATGGCCGCTCCCGCCCTGGCCATGCCGCTTCGAGCTGCCAGCCCCATCGTCACACCAAAAAAAGACACCAACATCATTTTCATCTGGTTGCCCGGCGGTCTGCCGCACATGGACATGTATGACATGAAACCGGATGCGCCGATCGAATACCGCGGCATCTACTCACCGATCAAAACCAATGCGCCGGACATCCAGGTCAGCGAATTGTTACCGCGTCACGCAAAAATCGCCGACAAATTTTCCATCATCCGCTCAATGCATCATGAGTTCACAGATCACGGCGGTGGCAGCAAACGCTTCATGATGGCGCGTCAGCCCAAGATCCCGAATGGCACGATCAATGATTCCCCCGCTATTTCGGCGGTTATCAAACAGCAACTCGGACCACTGTCCGACTATGGCATGCCCTCCGTCATCGGACTCGGTTACGGTTCGGTCGGCACCATGGGGCCCGCTTGGCTGGGACAAGCTCACGCCCCTTTTCTGGTGCCGGGCAATCCGAGCACCCCCGGTTTTAAAGTCAGCAACATCGGAGTCGACGACAAAATGGCCAACCGTCTGGTCGATCGCATGATGTTACTTGAAGGTTTTGACAAAGGGCAGGGAAGTAACGACGGTAAAGGCACCGCTGAAGCGATCCATAAATTCAATGACCAGGCACTGGCCATGCTGACCAGTGAAAAAGTCAAAGACGCTTTTGACCTGAGCAAAGAAGCCAAAAGCGTGCGTGAACGTTACGGCATGAACGACTTCGGCCAAAAAGGCCTGCTCGCTCGTCGTCTGGTTGAAAACGGCGCGCGTTTTGTCAACGTCAACTGGAGCGCTCCAGCCAGCCCCCCCAAAACCTGTGCCGGCAACTGGGACTGCCATGCGGTCAATTGTAACTTACACAAAGACCTCGAATGGCGCCTCGGCCCTTACGACCAAGCGCTCAGCGCTCTGATCGAAGATATCTATCAACGCGGCATGGCTGACAATACGATGATTGTGGTAACCGGAGAGTTCGGCCACACTCCGAGGATCAATAACCAATCGGGAACCAAAACCGGCGTGCTGCAACCCGGACGTGATCACTGGGCCAAAGCGATGTCCGTGCTGGTCTCCGGCGGAGGCACCCGTGGCGGACAAATCATCGGCGCCACCAACTCCAAGGGAGAATACCCCATCGATCGGGCAATGACCCCCAATGACCTATGGGTCAACATGCTGATGCATTTGGGAGTCGATCACAATCTCGTATTGCGTGACGAACTCAATCGCCCGATTCCGGTGCTGCCCTTTGGCAAACCGATCAAAGAATTGCTCACGTCGTAGCCGAGTAGCAGATATGCTAAAACGTCTGATACCCGCCCTGCTGCTTGGGTTAGTTTGCGCCCATGCCCGAGCCAACACCGAAATCAGCATCGCCGCCCGGATGGGTGAACCCCAAGCGATTGTCCTCAGCGGCAAAACGTCGAGCCAGCAACTGGTGGTGACGGCCAAAGATGGGACCAAACTTTGGGACGCCACCCACAAAGTGACCTACCAGGTTAAACCAGCAGGTATCGTCATTTGCCAGCCAAGCGGACTGGTCAAACCGATAAAAAACGGCAAGGGAACCATCACTGTGCAACTGAGCGGTGCAGCTCCTGTCAGCATCCATTTTGAAGTCAGTGACACAGAAAAAGAAAGCGCAGCGGACTTCGCCAATGAAGTTATCCCCATCCTGACCCGCTCCAGTTGCAACAGCGGAGCCTGTCATGGCAAAGCAGGCGGACGCAACGGCTTCCGGCTATCCTTGTTGGGTTACGAACCAGAAAAAGATTTCCGTTATATCGTTTACGAAAACCGGGGGCGACGCGCCTCCCCGGCTGCTCCCGACCAAAGCCTGTTGCTGCAAAAAGCCACTGGTGAGATCCCTCACGAAGGTGGTGTGCGCTGGGAAATCGGTTCCGAATCCTACAACGCGATTCGCCGCTGGATCGCTCAAGGTTTGCCCTACGACCCCGAGTCTCCGCACAAAGTCGAACGCATCGAACTTTTTCCCACCGGTCGCACTTACCAGCCCAAAACCAGCCAACAACTGGTGGTGACTGCGATTTTTACTGATGGCACACGGCAGGATGTGACCCACATGGCGCAATATGAAGCCAATCAGGAAGACATGGCCGAAGTCGATGAAAACGGCCACGTAGAATTCAAAAACCTGTGGGGATCAACCTCGGTTCTGGTGCGCTTCAAGGAACACGTCGCTACTTTTTTTGGTAATATCACCCTCGGTGAAATGGTCAACACGCCGCCTGCAAAAAACTTCATCGACGAGCAGGTTTTTAAAAAATTAAAACTACTGGGACTGCCTCCCTCAGCGCCCTGTGATGACCCGACCTTCCTGCGACGGGTGAGCCTCGACGTAGCCGGCCGCCTGCCTACCGTAGATGAAATCAAAAGTTTTCTTGCTGACAAAGATCTGAAAAAAAGATCCCAGGCCGTCGAACGCCTATTGGATGATCCCGGTTATGCCCACAACTTTGCCAACAAGTGGACCAGCCTATTGAGAAACAAACGTTCCAGATACGACGGCGCACGAGTGACTTTTGCTTTTTACGACTGGGTGCACAACGCGATCAAACAAAACATGCCTTATGATGAGTTTGTTAAATCCATCATCACCGCTTCGGGCGAATCCAATGCCAACCCCTCGGTGCTTTGGTACCGCTCCTTTAAAAATGACAAAGACTTCGTCGTCGAACCCAAAGAAAAAAGCGAAGACTTTGCCCAGATTTTCCTAGGCATACGCATCGCCTGCGCCCAGTGCCACCATCACCCCTTTGATCAATGGAGCCAGAAAGACTACAGCGCGCTCACCGCTTTCTTTTCCGGATTGAATATCAAACCCGGAGCAAGCAAAGACGAATTAGTTTTGGTGCGGGCAAAAAAACAGAACCAATTCAACAACACCGCACCCGCTGCTTTGGGCGGCGAAGAATTAGAAATTTCCAAATACAAAGACCCTCGTTTTTCCCTAGCTAATTGGATCAGCAAAAATGACAACCCCTACTTTGCCAAGTCCTTTGTCAATCGCTACTGGAAACAGTTTTTTGGTCGCGGCCTGGTCGATCCGATCGATGACATGCGTGTGACCAATCCCCCCAGCCACCCCGAACTGCTTGACCAGTTGGCCGAGCATTTTGTCAAAAACCATTTTGACATGAAGTCGGTCATCAGACTCATCTGCAACAGCCAGACCTACCAATTCAGCTCGACTCCCAACAAACATAACGCAGGAGATCAGCAAAACTACTCACGTTTCATTCCAAGAAGACTGCCCGCCGAAATCTTTCTGGATTCGATCAACGACGTCACAGAGATGCACGAGAGTTTTGACAATCAAGAAACCGGCACGACGCGCGTGCTCTATTTGCCCGACGATCAATACAATACCCGCATCCCCTTTCTGCAAACTTTTGGCCGCCCAAAAATGGACAGCGCCTCTGATTCTGCCCGCAAAACCGAAGCCACGGTCAACCAGAGTCTGGCAATGATCAATTCCTCCGAGATCCTCAGACGCATCAGTTATTCCGGTGGCCGGGCGGCACGGATGGCCAAAAGCAAAGACGACATCAACGGTCAAATCGACGAGCTTTTCCTGCAGGCTTTTGCGCGCTACCCGCGTAAAGATGAAAAGCAACGGGCTGTCAAGTATATCCAATCAAAAGTCGATCTAGCCGGGAAAAACACCTCCCTTCAAGCCAACAACAAAAAAGAAGGCATCGAAGATCTTCTCTGGGCTCTGATCAATACCAAGGAATTCATGTTTAATAACTAGCCGGTCGTATTTATGAAAAATTTCCTCATCCCCCTTTGCGCTCTCGCCTGCACCGCTCTGCCCGCTCTGGCCAAATTCCCCTCCCCCGAATTACAGGAGATCTACCCTGCCGGAGGACAAGCGGGCACCCAGTTGACCGTCACCATCAGCGGTGAAGACTTGCTCGACATCAAAGCATTGAAGTTTTCCCATCCTGGCATCAAAGCCGAGAGAATCTATCTACCTCAAAGCAAACTGTGGGACGAAGCCCGCCCGGACGGACAAAAATTTCGTCTCAGCATTCCAAAAGACATCAAAGCCGATTCTTATGATGTGCGGGTATTGAGCTATTACGGTCTGTCCTCACCGCGGATTTTTCAAGTCAGCTCCGCCAACGAACCCGCTGAGCTGGATTCCGAATTGGAAAGCAAAAACAACACGGTCGAAACCGCCAAAGCCCTCAGCCTGGAAGGCATCGCCAATGGGAAAATCAGCAAACAAAACGCTGACTACTACAAAGTATCGATGAAAAAAGGGCAGCGTGTGCTGGCTCACTGCTGGGCCGTTCGCCTCGGTTCCAAGCTCGATGCCAAACTCACTCTGTTTGACCCCGAAGGAAACGAGATCATCAATAACAACGACTACATCGGCCGCGACCCGATGCTGGACTTCACCGCCCCCAACGACGGCGACTACTACATATCCGTTTCAGATCAGACCTGGCTCGGTTCGACCGGCTACCTTTATCGCTTGAAGGTATCGGGCAAACCCTACATCGAAACCATCTACCCCGCGGTGGTTCGAAAAGGCAAAACCAGCCAACACACCCTCTATGGACGCAATATCCCCGGCGGCAAAAAAACCGGTGAAACTCTCAATGGGGGCAGCATCGAATCCTTAAGTGTATCCATCAAAGCTCCGGCTAAAAGTGATGTGCTCTTGCTCGACGGACAGCGGCCGCTGCTCGGATTTTATGACGGTCTCAACTACCAACTGAAAGACTCGAATGTCTTCCGTCTGGCACTATCCGACTTCGCTAGCGTGATCGAAAAAGAACAGGATGCAGATATCCCCGTCACCATCCCCAGTGAAATCAACGGGCGCTTTGATCAACAGGAAGACATCGACCAATACGTGTTCAAAGCCAAAAAAGGCGAGCGCTTGTGGCTGGAAATTTTCTCCGATCGCCAGTTCACTAAATCAGATCCCTTCATGGTGATCGAAAAACTCACTCGAGACAAGGACAACAAAATCGTAGCGACCGAGCTCAAGAGCTTGGATGATTTTGTGAAAGTCAAAACCCAGGGCATGTATGACGTACACACTTATGACGACGGCATCGAACTCGACATCGATGCCGATGGCGAATACCGCATCGTAGTTGGGGATAATTTTTCCAAACAAGGAGTCCTGCACCACTACCGTATCCGCCTGTCGCAGTCCAAGCCAGCCTTTCAACTGATGACTTTTGTCGAGCAGTTTCATTTTTTTGGTGACCGCCGAACCACAGTCTATCCTGGCGCGCTGCAGTTGAGACCCGAAGGCGTCCTGCCGATTCGCGTCCGAGCTTACCGCAAAGGAGGACGTGAGTTCCCCATCGCTCTCAGGGTAGAAGGTTTACCTAAAGGCGTCAAAGCACTGCCCGCTGAGATCTTTCCCGGAGAAGAAGAAGCATACATCGTTTTGACCGCTGATAAAAAAATCGACGCCTGGACAGGAAATATCCGCATTTTTGGTAGCCTCTCTGATGGCAAAAACAAAGTCGAACACGAAGCCGTCGGCGCAACACTCAATTGGAGCGGAACCGAGATCACCTATGGTTATACTCAAAGGCTGAGAGCGAGGAGAACCCGACACATCCCTCTCGCACTATTGCCCGAGGAACCAGCCGTCCCGATCACTCTGGCACAAAAAGAACCCGCCAAAGTATGGGAATTCAAAAAAAATGCCACGGTCAAAATTCCCTTGGTTTCCAGTCGTAGCGACAGCTTGAAAGGCGCCGTGACAGTGATGGAATTTGGTGCCGGTCACAAACTGGGCTTCCCTTTCCGCATCTTTGTCAACGGCGGCAAATCCACTGATCTCAGTGTGACCTATCGCCCCAACAGCACCAATTTGGACCTGCCAGGCGAAGGAGCCTTCATTCTGCGTGGTTGGGCGGATATCAACTACAGCACTTACCGCAAGGGCACGGAGTTGACCAAAAATCTGAAAACAAAAATCGATGGCAAGGTGAAAGAGATCACTCTGGTGCAAACAAAGGCCGATGGGGTGTATAAAAAAGCCAAACAAACCTTGGACAAACAAAATGCAGCCAACCTCGCCGCTGCCAAATCCGCCACCGCCAAGGAACTGGCGGCAAAAAATGCTCTCACCAAACTAAGCGCCGCCCGGGTTGCCGCGACCAAACAAGCCACGGTAAAAGAAAATGTCGCTAAACAAGCACTGGCCAAATTGACCTCAGCCAAACAAATGGCTGAAAAAGCAGCGGGCAAACAACGGACCCTCGCTAAAACAACGGCTGCTAAAGTAAGCCGCGCCCAACAAGCTCTGAGCAAACTGGCCAAAGAAAGCTCAGCCAAAACTACCGCCGCCAAGGTGGCCGCCACCAAACCCGATGCTTCAAAAGCGGCAAAAGACACCTTGAGCAAAGCAACGGCCGTCCATGCCGCTGCGCAAAAAGCAGCCGGCAACAAGGACCAACTCGTCAAACAAAGCACAGCAAAAAAAAGCGCAGCGAAACAAGCCCTGGCCAAACTGACTGTCGCCAACGCGGCAACCGTCAAACAGGCCACCGACAAGGAAAACATTGGCAAACAAACCCTGGCTAAAAACAGCGCTGCTAAAC
>JAJRVS010000073.1 GCA_024277195.1 Verrucomicrobiota bacterium
ATCATGACTCGAGCCATCGAGCAATTCAACGTGCACATCAACCATCGGATAACCCGCAGTCACCCCGTTGATCATGGAATCTTTGATTCCGTCATAACAGGCATTGATAAATTCTTTGGGAATACTTCCCCCGACCACCTTGTTCTCTATCGTCAAACCCTCGCCCTGCTTGTTCGGTGCCACATTCA
Source organism: Verrucomicrobiota bacterium (assembly GCA_024277195.1). Lineage (GTDB taxonomy): Bacteria > Verrucomicrobiota > Verrucomicrobiia > Verrucomicrobiales > DEV007 > JAADHD01. Next base: position 189 of record JAJRVS010000073.1, read on the forward strand.
GCACCACATGGCCGTATTGACCCTTGCCGCCGGACTGCTTGATCAATTTGCCCTCGCCCTTTGCCGATGCAGTGATCGTCTCACGATAAGCGATCTGCGGTTTGCCCGAAGCGCTCTCCACTCCAAATTCACGTTTCATGCGCTCCTGCAGCACTTCGAGGTGCAGTTCGCCCATTCCAGAAATAATGGTCTGCCCGGTCTCTTCATCCGAATGCACGGTGAAAGTCGGATCCTCTTCTGACAAGCTCTGTAAAGCCAGGGCCATTTTATCCTGATCGAGAGTCGTGCGCGGCTCGACCGACATCGAAATCACCGGCTGAGGAAAAGCCGGAGGTTCCAGCATGATCTTAAAACTTTTGTCCGCCAGCGTATCACCGGTGCCCACCGTCTTGATACCCACGATTGCGGCGATATCCCCTGCATAACAGGTTCCGATATCCTTGTGTTCGTCCGATTGAATCTGGATCAAGCGACCCACTCGGCTGGTTTTGCCAGTGCGCGGGTTGTAAACCTGATCCCCTTTGGAAATCGAGCCCGAATACACCCGGATAAAAACCAACTTGCCGACAAACTTGTCGCTCCACAATTTGAAAGCCAAAGCACAAAATTTGCCGTTGTCATTCGCCGCCGCTTCGACCACCACCGATTCATCATCAGGATCCTGACCTTTGGCAGCCGGAATTTCCAGGGGACTGGGCAGGTAATCCACCACCGCATCGATCAAATACTGCACCCCTTTGTTCTTAAAAGCAGAACCTCCCGCAACCGGGATGATTTTGTTAGCGATCGTCGCCCGGCGCAAAGCCGCTTTGACATCCGCCACGGTGATTTCCTCTTCGTCGAGGAATTTCATTCCCAACTCTTCATCAGCTTCGACCAGCGCCGACATCAGCTCTTCGTAAGCCGTTTCCGCTACCAGCATCTGCTCCGCATCCAAGTCAACCACTTCGTAAGTGGAACCCAGCAAGTCGTCATCGGAATAAATAACCCCCTTTTTATTGACCACATCAATCTGGCCAGTCAAATCTTCTTCACTGCCAATCGGAATCAAAACCGGAATCGCATTCGCGCCCAGCTTTTCACGCACATCCTGCACTGCCGCATTAAAATCAGCCGCCACGCGGTCCATTTTATTGATAAAAATGATTCGCGGCACCCCGTAAGTGTCTGCCTGACGCCACACCGTCTCCGACTGCGGTTGAACCCCAGCCACTCCACAAAAAACCACAATCACTCCGTCGAGCACCCGCAAAGAGCGCTCCACCTCCGCAGTGAAATCCACATGACCCGGAGTATCGATGATATTCACCCGCTGCTCCTGGTCGGCAAACGCCTTATAAACACCCAACTCGGGAATCTGCGTCCAGCGGCAACTGACCGCTGCCGAAGTGATGGTGATGCCACGTTCACGCTCCTGATCCATCCAGTCCGTAGTGGCTGCTCCGTCATGCACTTCACCGATGCGATGAATCATCCCGGTGTAAAACAAAATCCGCTCCGTCAGGGTTGTTTTGCCCGCGTCAATATGCGCCGCGATGCCAATATTCCGCGTACGTTCCAGCGTCACTTCGCGCTCAGGCGAATTCGGCGAAACAGATACAGAATTGCTCACTTTTTTGGGCATATCCAAGGTTACAGCACTCACGGTTCAAAACCGATTTATCACAATCGGCACAAAGTTTTATCAGTCGTCAGGGTTACGTCTTCTTATTACTAGCGGGGTTCGTAGCGCCCAGCGGACTTGTATTCCCCCGGGCAGGCACTCAGGCCAAAATCAATCCTTAGCTTTAGCTATTGGCTCAGCTCTTTTACCAACGGAAATGAGAGAAAGCTCGGTTGGCCTGCGCCATCTTATGCGTCTCGTCCTTTTTACGGATCACTCCGCCTTGGTTGCTGCTAGCGTCCTTGATCTCATTGGCCAGCGCAGCGTGCATCGGCACTCCTTTGCGGCCGCGAGCGGCATTGACGATCCAGCGCATGGCCATCGCTTCCTGACGATCAGTCGCCACTTCGATTGACACTTGGTAGGTAGCTCCACCAACACGGCGGCTTTTCACTTCCACACGAGGTTTGGCGTTTTCGATCGCACGGTTGACCACTTCCAATGGATCAACAGCTTCCGAACCTTCGTTCGCTTTGTCGATTGCCGCGTAAACGATTCTTTCAGCCAACGATTTCTTTCCAGAAACCATCACTTTAGAGATCATTTTAGCAACGAGAGTGCTCTCGTAACGAGGATCTGCTACCTCGACTTTTTTGATTGTTCTTCTTCTTCGTGACATAGGATAATATGTGTAAAACTATATTTTCGTATCGCGAGGAGACTGACGATTTATCACCGCCAAAACCTCCGCGTTACCCGGCTTTAGGCCGTTTGGCTCCGTATTTGGAGCGAGATTGTTTCCGTCCATCGACGCCCAGAGTATCCAGAGCACCGCGAACAACGTGATAGCGAACACCAGGCAAATCCTTCACCCGGCCACCACGCACCAGCACAATTGAATGCTCCTGCAGATTGTGGCCTTCTCCGCCAACGTAGGCGATGACTTCCTGGCCATTGGTCAAACGCACCTTAGCCACTTTACGCAAAGCTGAGTTTGGTTTTTTCGGCGTGCGAGTGTAAACCTGCAAACAAACCCCGCGGCGTTGCGGGCAGTTAGCCAAAGCCGGAGACTTTGATTTCACCACTTTGTCTTTACGTCCAAAACGAACGAGCTGATTGATAGTAGGCATATTTGCTAGTGAGTAAAAATTATGAAAACAGGAACTTTCAGGTCTCCTGGACGCCCCTTTTTTTAGAGCGGGCTGGAATATAGTCAGAAAAGCCCACAGCGCAAGCCGTTTTCCCTATATTTTCACCCACCCCACGACAAAAAATATTATAAGCACGGATTTCGCTGGTTTTCACTGCAGCGAAGACGGGTTTAACCTCAAAACACCGAGCCGGCCACACCCCTTAGACACACCCACCGCCCTAAGACTCCCCATCCCCCCTCCTGAATTCTAACTTCTGAATTCTAAATCCTAAATCCAACTCCTGTCAAAAAAGTAGCAGGAGAGGGTTTCGAACCCCCGACCAAGAGATTATGATTCTCCTGCTCTACCACTGAGCTACCCTGCCATTCTGAGAGGACTTATAATTGACTCGACTCCCGTAAAGTCAACCGCCAAAACTGAGGAATTTCAAATTCTACGTCACATACCAATACACCGCAAAAAAATGGCTTAAACTGCCAATCAACACAAAAACATGAAACAGCGCATGATTGAGCGGGATCCGATCCAAACTGAAAATCACTGCACCCACCGTGTAACTCACCCCGCCTGCTACCAACCAAATCACCCCCTCTGCTGGCAAAGCGGTAATCAAGGGTTTGATCGCAAATACGATCACCCACCCCATGAACACATACATCGCGGTCGAAATACGATTGAACCGTCCAGTGAAAAACAACTTGAGCATGACCCCGGTCACCGCCATCGCCCAACTGATCCCAAAAATCGTCCATCCCACCGCCCCTTTTAAAGTGATCAGACAAAAGGGCGTGTAAGTGCTGGCAATTAAAATATAAATCGCTGCATGATCCAATACCCGCAGCCTGTTTCTAAGCTCGGGCCGCTTCACCCCATGATACGCCGTCGAAGCCGTGTACAACAACATCATGCCCAGCCCGAATATACTGAAACTCGCCACATGCCAGGCACTGCCGAACGACACGGCTCGAATCACCAGCAATACCAGCCCCACCACACTCAAAAACAAACCCAGGGCATGAGACCACACATTAAGCGCCTCCTCCCTCTTTGAATAATGCCGTGCCTCGCCCGCATTCTGCATCTATTTCCTGAATACCCCCTCGATCTCCAGCTTCAGCGGTTGGCGGCAGATATCCGCCTGAATAAATACCGTCTGTGCCAGCACCCCTGCGCCCACCACCGCAGCAAGACGCTCACTGATCTCGGCGTAATCCTCCACATCACGCACATACACCCGCAACTGCGGCGAATAGTCAGCCATTTTATCCCAACCACCCGCAAAGCCCATCTGCTGCATCGCCACCCGGATATTTTCCATCGTTTCAGAAAATTGCTTTCCCAAATCCCCCTGCCCCACCGTTTCACTGCCACAGATGCTCGAAGTGCCTGACAAATAACCCAACTCACCCCGTTCACAACTCACCACCGATGCACGCGCAAAACTCGGTGACCGTGGACCGAACTCGCTCGGATATTGATAAGCAGGAGTCTGGCGAGGGTTTTCAAAATACTCCACCGGTTGATCGCCGGCCAAAAACATCAAAGCCAGGCGGGAAACCCCCTCCTGCAATCCCACCGCCGTTGCCGCCGGCAAACGCACATCCATTTTTGTTTCGCCATAAACAGAAGCAAAAGCCTTCCAACGCCCCGCGTTAAAAGAGCGATAAACCTCCTGCCCCAACGATTCATCATTAATGCGTGGGACAAAATTCCACAAGCGCTGCAGGCTCAAACCGCGGGTATGCACCAACAATTCATCATAGAGTTGCTCACTGACCGACTCGATCTCTTCCATTCCGCACTCGACCACCGCGATCCCCGCCATACACCCTCCGCTGCGCAAAAAAGAAAAGTTGTTGCCCACCTCCTGCTCCGCCCACTCGCATTCAAACAACACTTCATCCGTCGGGCCACCCAAATGAGCTGCCGCCAGATTCAACTGCAAACCCATTTCATCGGCCACGCACACCGTCTCCGCTTCTCCGAAGCGAATTCTGATGCTCTCCAAACCGGCTGTCACATTCATTGCTAAAAAATTACATCAATATTACAGAAAAAAGAAGAATGGAATCAAAGCCATCAAACAAATACAAGCCTATTCTCCTAATCCCTCCCCTGGTGCCACTTGCGGCGGCATTTTATTTTGCCCATCTTCTCCAGCGGCGAATTTAACCAACAAAAAACGCCGCCCGATAAAAGACGACGCTGCGGTAAAGATTATTCACCTTAAAACAGAGAAGGCTTACGCCTCATCCCTTTTATTGTGCTGATCCAAAGTAAATCTCACACGATTGCGAGCGCGTTTGGCATTGGCACGTGCTTTGCGCTTGGTGCGCTGGGTTGGAGTCTCGAAAGAACGCAAACGGCGAATCTCCTCAAGGATGCCCTCGTTTTCGAGTTTGTTCTTCAAACGCTTGAGAGCACGATCAACCGGTTCTCCTTTTTTTACACTTACTTCAGCCATGATTTATTAAACAATTAGTGAAACCTTCAAAATTTTTCCAACTCCCATCAACCCTGCTCAGGGCAAACGGTCAAGCGGGCGGCAATTCTAGCCACGATCCCCAACAAAGTCAATCCACCAGCGCAAATTTCTTTTCCTCAAACATTTTTTCTCAAAAGAGCCTCTCGGAAACCTCTTCCGCCACGACCTAGGCCTCGATCACCTGGGTCTCGGGGCTGATCTTCTCCTGCTCGGAGTCCAGCACCTCGCGGCGCAGGTTGGTATTAGTCTTACGCACCCACCACAACACGATCGGTGAAGCAACAAAGATCGACGAATAGGTTCCAACAATCACCCCGGAGATCAAGGTGAACGCAAAGTTATTAAGCGACGGACCACCAAAAATATACAAGGTCAGCAGGGTCAGCATCGTCGTCAAACTGGTCAACAAGGTCCGTGACAAGGTAGCATTGAGTGAGAAGTTCATGATGTCCTTCACGTCGCCACGCTTGGTTTTCAAACCCTCGCGCACCCGGTCAAAAACCACAATCGAGTCATTGATCGAATATCCGGCAATAGTCAAAAATGCCCCCACTGTTATCAAGGAAACCTCCAGTCCGGACACTGTCACCAAGCCCAGCACAATGATCAAATCATGCACCAGCGCCACCAAGGCACCCAAGGCAAAGGCAAACTCAAAACGAATTGTCACATAGAGCAAAATCGCAACCATACCGAATCCCAAAGCCATCAGCGAGGTCTTCAACATTTCCGAGCCCACCAGGGAACCCACCGACTCCACCTCGATCTCCGAAACATCCATCTCCAGGTCCTTTTGCAAAGACCCTTTGATCTGCTCTCCGGTACCGTGAACACTGCGAATAGTGAGGAATTCTCCACCGCCACCCATGGCGTGCTGTTTCTGCACGTAGAAACCCTTGAAATCAGCTGCCAACAAAGTCTGCTCGATTTTTTCCGTAGTGACATCACCCGGCGAATGAATCGTCAGCAAATCTCCACCTTTCAGATCCACTCCGCGCGGGTCTTTAGTTGGTGTGATCAGTAAAGACAGAACCACCAATACGGCCGAGACCGTCAAAGCCACCCGACGTTTGCTCAGGAAATCGAACTGCCGCTTAGGCGCGATATTGGCAAAGCTCAGCTTTTTGACCAAACCACCTTTTTCCTTCACCAACCAGGAAAAACAAACCCTAGTCACCAGCAGAGCCGAGAACAATGAAGCCAGAATCCCCAGAATCAAAGTGATCGCAAAACCCTTCACCGTTCCAGTCGCCACCATATACAAAATACTCGCAGTGATCAAAGTAGTGATATTAGCGTCGATAATCGCCGAGAGCGCTTTGGCGTAGGCCGTCTTGATCGCATTCGGCAAGGATTTGCCTCCAGACATTTCCTCACGCAGGCGCTCGTAAATCAGCACATTGGCGTCGATCGCGATACCGATGGTCAAAATGATACCCGCGATACCCGGCAGAGTCAGAGTGAACTTGAACAAGGCCATCGATCCAAAGATGATCGCGATGTTGATCAACATTCCTAGAATCGCCAGAATGCCTGCCACCCGGTAGTAAACAAGAATAAACAATAAAGTCAGTGCCAGACCAGCAACACCCGCAGTGATGCCCTGCTTCACCGTCGCAGCACCCATCGTAGGCGAAATGAAACTGACCGATTCCTTGGTCAAGGGCTCCTTCAAAGGATTGGCCATCGCGGCCGCCAAGGACATCGCTTCCAGCTGGGTAAAATCCCCACTGATTCGGCAATTGCCTCCCCAGATCGCACCGCTATTGAATGCTGGATAGGAAATCACTTCCCCATCCAAAATGATCGCCATCTGACGATTCGGATTCGCCTCTGAAAGTTCGCCGAATTGCTGCGCCCCCGCCGTATCAAAAGTAATACTGATGCCCCAGCCTTGTTGGTCAAAACTCGCATAAGCCTTGGTCACGGAATCTCCCGACATGTCAGCTTTGATCTTCATCAGCACATAATCAGGCCCGGGTTGCGCCTCCTTTTTATCCTTATCCTCCCCTTCAAGCTCTTCACCCTTCTCCCCATCAGCTGCAGGTTTATCCTCATCTCCCGCTTTTTTCACCCTCAAAGCCTTGTAACCAGTGACAATCTGAGTTCCTTTATGCACCGCATTTCCTAAAACAAAAGCATTGCCAGGGATACGATCATCCTGCGGGGTGGGAATGATGGAAAATTCCAGCTTGGCCGCTTGAGTCACCGTCTTGACGATGTCGCCAGCGTCTTCCTCCCCAATCGAAGGCATTTGCAAGAAAATACGATCCGTCCCTTGAGGTGCAAGAATCAGCTCTTTAGTCCCCAACTTATTCAAACGTCTTTCCAACACCCCGATCACCGTCTCCTGGGTTTCACGCGTGATCGGCATATCCGGATTGCTCTGCTGAATGCGCAGATTCACCGCGATCCCCCCCTTCAACTCGATCCCCTGCTCGATACCGAGCTTTTCATAAAAATAAATACTGGCCGCCGTCACCCCAATCGCCAACATCGTGCCGATCCGCCTTTTGACCGTCGCCGACTCAGTGCCAAAATACCACGCAAACGCAAATAACACTGCGATGCCCATGAAAAAAATAAGTCCAGCTGCCATGATCTAATTAATTGAAATATTATAAACGTAAAATTTGCCCGACCCATTGCAGTCAAGCGTGAGGGATTCCGAAACCCCTTATTTGTCGGATGATTTTTTCTCCTCGACGATTTCCGCCTCCACTTCCGTGGTCTTGCCGCCCTTGCCTTTGCCTTTGTCTTTACTGAAAACCTGTGTCACAGAAGCTTTTTCAAATTTGATCTTCACCCCATCCTGCACCTTCACCGTCACCGTGCGGTCACTTTTATTCGATACGATACCGTGAATGCCTCCTGCGGTGATCACTTCATCACCAATTTTGAGCTCATCGATCATCTTCGCCTGTTCCTTCTGCTTCTTCTGCTGCGGACGGATCATGACAAAATACATTATCACCAAAAGCAGCACCATCGGGATCATCATGCCGCCCATAGGATTAGGCGCCGCATCAGCGGCAAGTATTGTATAAAATTGTGTGTTCATTCGGAATTCTGTTTCACTCCCCACGGTAGCGACGAATAAAGTCGTCCTTGAAAGTGCTGAAATAGCCGACTTCGATAGCACATCTGACCTCTTTCATCAAGTTGAGATAAAAATGAAGATTGTGTAAACTCAATAAACGCAGACCCAAAATCTCGTCGCTCTTGATCAAATGCCGCAAATAACCACGGCTGAACCCCTGGCACAAAGGATGGGTATCCTCTGAAATTGGCCGCAAATCTTTTTCGAATTTTTTATTTTTGATGTTCAAGGTACCGTCCCGGGTATACACCGTGCCATTCCTCGCCACCCGCGTCGGCAGCACACAGTCAAACATGTCCACGCCCCGTGAGATCAGCTCCAGCAGCTGATCCGGCTGTCCCATGCCCATCGCATAACGAGCCTTGTTCTGCGGCAAAATAGGCACCGCGACATCCACCGCCGAATACAATTCCCCGTTCGGTTCCCCCACACTCAGTCCACCCACCGCATAACCATCAAAGTCCAAATCAACCAAATCCCGCGCCGCTTTTTCCCGCAGATCCGGATAAGTCGATCCCTGCACAATGCCAAAATAATTTTGTCCCTCACGACGATTTTTTTCTATCCAGTCCCGCGAACGCCGCGCCCAATCCGTAGTGATACGCAAACTATTCTCCGCATAAGCCCGCTCACAGGGGTAAGGCGGACACTCATCCAGCAGCATCGCGATGTCCGAACCAATCGTCGATTGAATCTCCAATGCCGATTCCGGACTCAAAAAAAGCTTCGCCCCGTCAAGGTGACTCTGAAATGCCACCCCCTCGTCGGTGATCTTACGCAGCTTGGCCAAGGAAAACACCTGATAGCCGCCCGAATCCGTCAGAATCGGTCCGTCCCAGTTCATGAAATTGTGCAAACCCCCGAATTCCCCGATCACCTCCATGCACGGTCGAATGAACAAATGGTAAGTATTTCCCAGAATAATACTCGCCTCCAGCTCATGCAACTCCGCCGGGCTCACCGTCTTCACCGTGCCCCGAGTGCCCACCGGCATGAAATCCGGCGTCTCCACCACCCCATGCGCCAGCTTCAAGCGCCCCCGCCGGGCCGCCGTTTTTTCATCCGTCTTGATCAACTCAAACATACCTCGCAGAGCTTAGCCACAAAGCCCACCAACGAAAGCGCTAAAATCACGCAATAAAAAATCTGCCTTGGGGTCTGACCCTTTCCGGACTCTTTCACATTTCGCGCATTGCGTCAGACTGTCGCGGATAAACAATCCATGCTACAGCATGGATTCGATACTCAATGCGATACGCAAAGCCTTTGCGCTCTTAGTGTATCAGCTCAGAATGGTTTCAAAATATAACCCTTTCGAGTCAAATGTTCAGAAAATGAACACTCCTGCGTGGTTGAGCATTTGTAAACTAAACTGACAAGATAATCCGGCTTGAGCATTTTAAAATAAACTCAATAGCTTCAACGATTTCCTCAATTCACCGGTTCCGTAATAGGGCCAGGATTCACACCATTGATTAAATCCTGCTTCATCAGACGCCACGCCCTGGCGCTTGGATTCCGACCACCTCCACTCATCATATTCGGGTCAGGATTGACCGCAATGTTTCCAGTAAATTTCGCACCTATACTCGGATAGTCTCCGGCACCAGCCCCTTCATAATCAGGGTCACCAGGGTTAACCCGATTGGTTGTCGTAAGTCCACCACTCGGGGTTGTTTTACCCAAGTTGTGCTGACGCCACATCCAGTTGGCCAAAGCCTGCTGGCTTTCCGTTGTTCCGTCATCGCCCGGGTTGCCGCCGATATCTCTCATCCACGAGGGCACTCGGCGGCTTTCCGGCGGATAGGACCCTCCCCAAGCAATATTAGGAATCCCATCTCTTGATCTTTCCACACGGCCGGTTTGATAAAGAATAGTCCCATCAGGGTCTCTCGTGAAGGTTTCCGCTCCACCTGTACCATCGGGATTGAGAGCAGTGCGCGTTTCTCTCAAGGTGCCGTCGCTGTCCTTACTTCGCGTAACACGATACGACCCTTGCTCATCTGTTGTTGTTCGAGTCGTAGAAGAAGAACCATCCCGTCTCCGGACCGAAGAGTAAGCAGTCTCCCAACCGTTCCCGCTAGTTGACCAGGTTTTTGTCACGGTTCCATCAGGGGTAGTAGTGCTCGTCGCAGTTTGTGGCAACTCAGCACCCCCACCACTGGCAATCCCTCCCAAAAAGCCCCACCCACTCGGGGGAGCACCTTCAGGCAAGCCATCCTTTCGCGAAGCGCCATTGCCACCGAAACCTTCAAGCTCAGCAAAACCACTGCTATCACCTTCTCCTCCCAATCCAAAATCCAGTATTAACCCATCCGCACCGCCGATAAGATCTGCGAACCCGACGGCACCCCCAATTTGCTTAAGGTCCCTAGCCGCCTGACCAAAGGCAATGTCGCGGATACGGTCACCCTGCTGATCGAGCGAGGTCGCGCCGATCTGCGGAAAGGTGGGACTCACTCCACCCCCCTTGCGCTTCATCGGCGGCATGAGTTTGAGCTTGGCAAGATCTCTCACCTCCTTGGACGAAGCGCCCGACCCCATGCGTTTCATGCCTGCTGGCAATTTAGGCAGTTCAATCCGTTTCTGAACCGGCGGAATCATTTGCTTCTGAACAACAGGCACTGTTTGCAGTTTCGCTGCAGGCTTTTTAACAATTGTCCTAGCAACCGCCTTGGGCTTGGGCTGCGGATTTGGATTATTATTCGGGTTATTTGCATTGTCATTCACCACCGCAACGGGTAGACCTTTTTTCTGCGCCTGCAAGGTCTGGGAGCTAACGGCAAAAAGACCGCAAAGGACGAGAGCGATACTCGTCAGAGAGATAGTCCGAGTTTTCATAATATTTTTTTGTTTCAGTTTAAGTTTTCGGAAGAATAGAAATTAACGACCCTCACCTCCATTCGATCCTGGATTGACACCAGGAGTCGCACCATTGATTAAATCCTGCTGCATCAGACGCCAAGCTCTCTCACTAGGCATACGATTGCCTCCGCTCATCATATTAGGATCGGGATTAACCGCAATCTTTCCAGAAAATTTTGCACCAATGCTCGGATACCTTCCTACCCCGGCACCTTCATAATCAGGATCACCAGGATTAACTTGATTGGGAGTTTTCATACTAAGATCAGGACGGCGACCAGAACCATTTGTTGCCCACCAGCGTGCCCATTTCCCATCAGGATCAGCATTGTCTGGATCCGGATTCCCATCGGGATCTACTCCCTCTGGCGCGGCATTGGGGTCTCTAGTTGTTGAGGGCAAGGTGGCAGAAGTCACCTCTCCATTTTCATCGTAATTCGTAACCGTAGTCGTCACCATATTATCCTTATAGATACTAGTTATCCGAGAACTCCGGTCAGAATCATTCGGATAAACATCAATCACAACATGCACATTACCTCTGGCATCAAACCATACCGATCTGACGTTCGTCTTGTTACTATAAATCCGCCTATCCTGGAAGAACATATTGCCAGTGTTGGTAATTCCGGCAGACGAAAAAAACGGATGCGTGAAAGCTGCACCGGCCGCCGCATCAGCTGGATCACCCGGCCTGATCGGCGCACCGCTAGCCCCCTTCGGCGCAGTTCCTTCCTGGTTTTGCGGAGCGGTAGCATCCGGAAAAAACCCCAGCCCACCAAATCGATCATCTTTGCCATCGCCAATAAGTTCGTTGGCTTTTTCCAGCGTATCGTTATTCCCCAGACCTAATCCCAAATCCGGCACCAGATCACCACCGTTTCCCCCAATGAGGTCAATAAAGCCAACCGTATCCCCTAAATTTTCGAGGTCATTTGCCGCCTGACCAAAGGCGATATCCCTGATGCGATCATCCAATTTGTCCAGTGAAGTCTCACCAATCGGCGGGAACGAAGATGCGGTCGCAGGCTTCTTGCGCTTCATAGGTGGCATAAGCTTGAGCTTGGCAAGATTTCTCAGCACATTAGATGCCGCCTCAGGGCCCATACGTTTCATCCCAGCTGGCAATTTTGGTTGTTCTACGCGCCGCTGAACCGGCGGGAACATCTGCTTCGGAACCGGCGTCACCGCTTCCACTTTCACCTTGGTTTTCACCACCCGGCGAGGCACGGCTTTTTTTACCACCGGTGCTGGCGGAGGGTTCTGGTTATTATTGTTATTGTTGTTTGCATTGTCATTTACTATCGGGACAATGGGCAATCCCTTTTTCTGCGCCTGCAGAGACTGGGAGCTAGCGGCAAAAAGGCCGCAGAGGACGAGCGTGATACTCGCCAGGGAGATAGACGAAGTTTTCATATTATTTTCTAAGTTCGATGTGAATTCATTCCAAGTTAAAGCTTATAAAATCGTAGACGGTGATAGCTCGTAAATTATTCAATACGAATAACTCATCTGAACTAGAAATATATTTCTATCATAATTAGCAAAGCTCTGGTTAGAACGATTGCGCATGTAGGTGTAATTCATCGAAGCCACCCATTCAGGCGACCACAGGGGGCGCGAAAGCGAAGCAAATAAGACCATCACATCATCCTCGCGCTTTGGATCAGGCACATAATTTCTGTAATCAGGGTTGCCATAATTGGCTCCCAGCCCTAGCTGCATTTTTGCTGGCAGATTCACGTAGGCTTGGGCAAAACCTCGATGCAATTGGTAACTGAGCTGAACCCCCGACGCATCATCTATTTCGTAAGTATAGCCAAAATTCATCCACACCCGATTATTAAATGTCCACCCTGACAAAGCAGCCGTCACCCGCCAGGCGTCACCATCACGCCCGAAAAACGCCGGGAAGTCTGGTGTATCGACAAAGGCCGTATTTGTCCACTCCCCACTCAACTTGAAATGCATACCCTCGGTGATCGCATAATCGATCGAAGCAAATAATCCCCATGCATCGTAATAGCTCGAATCGCCGAACCATGCTTTGCGATACAGCCCCCCCATCTCAATCGCCGCCTCATGACCAAAAACCTGTCTTTCATGACGCAAAGTCAAGCGTGGATCAATTATCATGTAATCAAACTCATCGAGCCCGTTATCAAAATAATGACTGCGGTAAAACCCTCCACCAAGCGCAAGCGACAAAGGCACATTACCTTCAGCCTGGTCGACGACTTTATAGTCAAGGGATAGCTGACTTTGCACATATGAAGATGCCCTGCCACTGGCCAGCCCAACTCCCCTAGGCACCAGCGCCACATTATCATCGTAACCTACCCCAATAGAAAATGACGCACTGAGCCGCTTGTCAGGGTTCACCGTGATGACAGGAAGTTCTCCTGTTTCGACAAACTCCGGCAGTTCTCTCTGGATCAATTGAGCCGCTGCGCTGCTTTGGTTAATCTCGATGACAGCTGCCAGCTGCTCTGTGGCTTCATTTACTTTTTCCAATCCCGCCAACGCTTGGGCTCGATAAAAGGCTGCGTAAGAATCGGTAGCATCTAATTCCAATAACCGGTCCGCAACCAGTAGCGCTTCAGCGTACTGCTCGACTGCAACCAAACAAAAAGCCTTCCAACGCAAAAGAAAAGGGTCTGTTGCAAAAGCTGCATCCACCGAACCCAGCAAAACCAACGCCTCCCCATACCGACCATCCAAGATAGCTGCTTCAACCCGATCCTCAGCCACCAGCGTTCCAACGTTTTCCTGCCCAGAACTTACCCCTGACAGCATAAGTCCAGCCGCTAAATAAAGCGGTAATAGTGATATTGATGCGAAAGGGAGACTTCTCACACCACAACCCTACACCCATTATGAGGTCTTGCCAAGAATCCCCCCGGAATCCCTCTATTCAGTTTCCCACCTAGCTCATCCCTATCAAAATACAGACTTTCCCTCGTCGAGTAATTTTTTGTGGCCCTTCGAACTCAGCCAAGCTCAATACTTCACTCAATTTGCTCTTTGCTTCTGCCAAACTCCATGTCATGACAGCAGCCCACAAAGACTAGTCAAACTAGCCCACTCTAAATCCTCTCGTAAATATTCCTACTGATGATAGTTTTATTCATGTTCAATCGTTTCACTTTCTTTTTTGCCGCATTTCTTGTGATCTGCTTATCCAGCGCAATCGCTATTGCTCAAGAAACAAACAAGAACCCTGACTTGATGTGGCTCGAAAAACGAGTAACCGCCATGCCGGGGCAGATGATGGGACCATTTGTCATTTTACCTAACGACCGCCTCTTCACCATCAAAGATAATCTCGCCTACCTCTCAGATGACGACGGAACGACCTGGAAATCCTGGCCACTTCTGCCCAACGGTCCGGTGGTAAAAGTCAGCAACGAACGAGCATTTATCCGCACCAAAAATGATGCCATCATCCTCGTATTCATGAACCTCGCCAGCGAACGCAAATGGAAGTGGGACAAAAAAAATAACGCGCCGGCCCCAGATTCCCGTCTCGATGTCTGGTCGATGCGCAGTCTCGACGAAGGCAAAACTTGGATCGACGCCCAACCTATCATGAAAGGCTACTGCGGGGCCATCCGCGACATGATACAAACCCAGAGCGGCGAAGTGATCGTTACCGTGCAACCTTTACTTATCAAAGAAGCACGCCACGCCACCCAACCCTATATCTCCTCAGACGACGGCAAAACCTGGATCGAGGGTCAGCTGCTTGATTTCGGCGGCCGTGGTCATCACGACGGTTCCGTCGAAGCCACGCTCACCGAGTTGAAGAACGGTCGCCTGTGGATGTTGTTACGCAGCAACACGGATGATTTTCTCTCCACGACTTCGGCGGACAAAGGGCTGACGTGGACAAAAATGAAATCTGCTGGTATCGGCGCCAGCAGTGCCCCTGCCATGCTAAAACGCCTGACGAGCGGACGCCTGCTACTGGTCTGGAATCAAGTTTATCCTGAAGGCAAAAGCACTTACGAACGTCGCTCTGGCAACTATTCACAACGAGCGGGCAGTTGGCACCGCGAAGAACTCTCCATCGCCTTCTCCGAGGACGATGGCAAATCTTGGACTTCTCCCATTGTCATAGCTCGAAAACCCAAAACCTGGATCTCCTACCCCTACGTGCTCGAACGCCGCCCTGGCGAAATCTGGATCACCACCATGCAAGGTGGCTTGCGAGTGAAAATCCACGAGCAGGATTTTGTAGGCAAGCCATGAACTTCAGCTCCGAAGAATAAGATTGGCTCACGCAGCCTGAACGAAGTGCAGATGGCCGAATTTCAAATCTCACATTTCAAATCTCAAACCTAATAAGCGCAATGGCATTGTGTGGCGACTACTTTTCCCCAACGCAATACAGAAACTCCTGACGCTTGCCGCCCACCTTCTCCGAGACCCTCAAGTAAATCTGATCTCCAGCAAAAGACGGCGTGGCGAACACATCACCGCCCAGCTTATTTTTGGCTACCACATCGAGTTTTTTTGGATCAGGCTTGATCACAAAAGTCAGCCCTTCCTGACTGATCATAAAAATGTGCCCTCCCGCCAATACCGGCGATGAGTTGAACACCCCACCCAGTCTTTCTTTCCACATTTCTTTACCCGTCGCCGCTTCAAAACAGTAGGCCTCCCCCTTATCAGTGATCGCATACAAATACCCCTCGTAGGTCAACATCGACGGCACGTAAACCTGCACCTCGTTGCGCCACACCACTTCCCCCGAACCGTCCGCTTTCACCGCCACCGTTTCTTTTTTTGGATAGCCCCCACTGGCAAAAGCCAGCCCACCCTCCACCACCACCGAACCAACACATTCCTCCGTCGTCGCATCGGGCGCACTCCACAGAAGCTTGCCACTGGCAGGATCGTAGGCAGCCATCATTTTACAGCCAGCGATGATGAGTTGATCTTTGCCTGCCACCTTACAAACCACTGGTGAGGGATAATTTGGTGACTTAGGACGATCCTGTTTCCACACCACTTTTCCCGTCTTGCGATCCAGCGCAGTGACATAACCACCGTTAGCATGATCAGCCGCCACCAGAACCAAATCCTTATATAAAATCGGTGATGCGCTGTAACCCCAATGTGACTTAAAATCCCCCACTTCTTTTTGCCACAGCACCTCACCCTCTAAGCTAAGCGCGGTCAGATGCACCGCCGCATCGTTCATGAACAATACCAACAAGCGTTCACCATCACAAGCCACCGAAGAAGTCGCCAGCGTATTGCGTTTGTGCAAACGTTTGTCCTTGGAAAAACCGCTAAACAAAGTTTTTTGCCAAAGCTGCTTGCCTGATTTTCTATCATAAGCCAAAACTGATTGGCTCAACTTTCCATCATCTCCCGTCGCCAAATAAATACGATCACCATAAACTGTCGGCGATGAATGCCCCCGCCCTGGCACCTCCGTCTTCCAAACAACATGGCTTGAAGCATCCCACTTCAGCGGTGGATTTTCCTCTGGCACCTTGCCGTCATGATTCGCTCCCCGCCACCCCGGCCAATTTTCTGCTGCCATAGAGTTGCCTACTGAAACCAGCAAAAGCAACATCCCTAAACTCATTTCACTCCATCTAATCATAAAATTCATGTGAACCATGATAAACCCATTCTCTGACATCCGCGACTCTATTCTCTTCTAAGCCATTTGCTACTATCCTCCATCTAACAATGCGCTTGATCATTGCTCCCTATCCCATAGCTTGATCTCATCATGAAAATTCTTCCTTGCCACTTCCGCTCCATTTACTCTCTTGCCGCATTAACCTGCGCTTTATTCATCAGCTTCCCATCCCTCAGTGAGGCGCAAGAACAAACCACCCCCAGCAAAGCTCTACTGATCGAACATCTCAAAACCACCTACGCCTTGCTTGAAAAAGGCGATTACCCAGGCGCGTCCAAGTATTTTGTATTACCTCCCAAGTTCACCCCCGACATGCTCAACGCCTTCATCAAACGCAAAGAGATCTCATTGGATGGAATCCTCCGGTTAGAAAAAGAGGCAAGCTTCGACAAAGCCTCCGTGCTCTTTGGTGCTGACAAAGCCGCATCTTTAGCAAAACGCTCTGGAGTCGATGTCGAACACTGTTATGGCTTCTACCACAAAACCAAAGAAGCCACCGCTGAAGTCATCGCCCTCTGGAAAGACGGCACTTTCAAAATCGTCCGCCTTGACGATGTGGGTAAACTCCTACCTGTAAAATAACGCGCAAGCTTCTTCAAACCAATATACACTGCTCCCCATAATTATGGCAAGCGAGGCGCTCGCCCTACAACATGAAAAACTTCATGTTCTTCATGGTGAGCCCCTCCTCTCCCGGTCTTCCTCCTAAAAACCTACAGCCTAAATTCCTACAGCCCTCCTTATAAAAGCATGCCTCCTCTCTCGGTCTCCCTCCTAACCACCTACAGCCTAAACCGCTACCCACCTTCCCCCCTACCACATGCGAGACGCATGGGCGCACTCTCTGCAGGCGAGACGCCCGCAGCTACTACCACGCGTAGCTCACCTTCGCCGACCCGAAATCCTGGCCTGCATCTGTGCGAAAAAACACCCCTTCATAGTCCGCCAAAAACGACCAGCCTTGAGCTAGCTCAAATTTCAATCCAGCACCCGCACTCAACCAATCCGTGCCGATCGTCGCTCCGTCACTGGTCGCCGTATAGCCACCCACACTGCGTGCCGTGCCACCAGTCACCAAAGCAAAAGGTGAAGTCTGCAAACTACCGCTCACCGTGCCGTTCTCCGGCATGTATTCATGCTCCCATGCCAAGCGCACTTGCGAAATGATCCGTCCCCAGCCGGTGTTGTTCACGTGACTCGCCTGCCATCCCAAGCGGCTGACCATCGATTCAAAGTCGGTGCCAGCATAATCCAAGGCTCCGACCGAACCACCACGTTCACTGTAAGAATCCACATTACCCGCTCCGTAGCGCAAACCTGCCACCGGGCCCGTGCTGATACTGCGACCAACTTGGAAGTTATGCCCCAGATTCAAACGCACGTTGTGACTGTTGCTGTCCGTATCTCCACGTGCTCGCGATCCCAATCCGGTATTACGACTGATGTCGTTATTGAACGATCCGTAACTGTAGAGCAAGTCCGCCCAGCTCGATCCGAAGGTCGCTGTGGTGAACACGGACACCATGTTGCCCTCCAGATCGAGGCTTCCAAGGTTGGCAGCAGCATTGGTATCGCTCCACACTCGGCTCCATGCCAGTCCGCCTTTCAACCACGGAGTGAAACGGTAATCAAAACCTACCGAACCGGCATAAGTGGTGGTTTCAAAACCATTGATCAACTGGTTCAGTGGATCCTGATCGTAAGCACTGAAATCTCCCGAAACAAACATCCGCCAATTTTTTGCAGGTGCCGTTTCGACCACTGCCTTGGCATCATCGATCACTGCCTTGCCACCACCCGCTTCGACGATCTGCACCGTCGCTGCTCCACCGACCATGGGGATACCCATCATCGCGTAGGGCAAACCTCCGCCGGTCAAGGTGCTTGCCACCTCCACGATGCGCTCTTCTGGTTCTGCCAATCCGAGAGCGACTTTGTAAGAGGTGTTTTCCCCCTGCATGAAAGTGAAGTAACGCAACAGGCTCGATGATCCATCAGCGGTAGCGTCCAAAGTTGAAGTCACTCCAGCGTTGCCAGCGTTCCCCGCACCTAAAGTGCCATTAGTAAAAATCTCACCACGCAAATCGCGCAACACCGTATTCGCCGCCCCCTGTGCCGAGGATTGCAGCATATGCCCCATCATCATCCCGCTGCCCTCCGCCGAAGCAATAGCACTGTAGTTGGTCGTGCGGTAAGAACGCACCACACGACGCCGACCACCCACGGTCGTCACCGCTGTTTCCACCCGCGCAACACCGATGATGAAATGCAATACACCGGGGATCATTTGCAAGGTAGTCCCAGGAGTGTAAAGCGAAAACAACTCTGAATATGGATTAGCGAACGTCGCCGAACCGCTTGCATTCACCAAAGTGTTTGCAGGGATAGGAAAGAGTATGTCTGCAGCTAAAAATAATGATTGTGGACCTGAAAAATAGGAATTACTTAGCCTTAATAAAGTGATTCCTCCAACGACCAAACTTGAAGAAGCATCGAGAACCTCTGCTCCACCACCAGAACCACTTACCCAATTCACTGGTAAATTAGGATTCATCAATGGTCCAGTTGGACTACCAAAGACTTGCGCAGCTCCTACAAAATTATCATCACTTCCACTCGCCCCCGTCGTCGCCGACCCACTCCCTGTCACCACCGTATTCCCGCCCTGTTGCTCGAATTGAAAAACCAGCTGCGCCTGACTAGGAAGAACGCTACAGGCTAAACTCGTCAAAGCTAAGCCGAAGGAGTAGATTATTTTATTTTTCATGGAAGATAGATTTGAATTGGGTAGTGAGAATTCTCAATTCTCAATTGTCAATTCTCAATTGTCAATTTCTATACCCAAAGCAATTCTTTCCTCTGCGTCTCCGCGTCTTTGGACGCTTGCCTCCTCTCCCGATCTTCCCCTAACCACCTACAGCCTAAACCGCTACCCACCTTCCCCCCTACCACATGCGAGACGCATGGATCCACTCTCTGTAGGCGGGACGCCCGCAGCTACTACCACTCGTAACTCACTCGCACAGACCCAAAATGTTGCTCTGCGTTCGCACGGAAAAACACCCCTTCGTAGTCTGCCAAAAACGACCAGCCTTGAGTCAGCTCGCATTTGATCCCCACACCCGCGCTCAACCAATCC